>NZ_JBFASK010000011.1:0-139572 GCF_040677675.1 Streptomyces sp. NPDC053755
AGTACCGCATCTGGTACGACACCCCGGCCGACCTGCGCTGCGCGGCCGTCACGACGACGTACAAGCAGAAGTGCTGGAACGCCGGTCCGACGTTCTGGACGCGTAAGCGCCTGGACAAGATCACCACCTCGGCCCAGCGCCGCACCGACACCACGGCCCGCCAGGTCGTCGACGAGTACAAGCTGAACCAGAGCTTCGCCTCGCTGAAGACCGGCCCGAACACGGCCCTGTGGCTGGAGTCCGTCCAGCGCACCGGTTACGCCCGCAACGGCTCCACCGACGCGAGCGTCACGCTGAACTCGGTGCGTTTCGAGTCCAACGCCGAGGACATGCCCAACCGGGTCAAGGCGTTCAACCCCAGCCGCCCGGGCTTCTCGCGCCTGCGCATCGCCCGTGTGATCAACGAGTACGGCGGCGAGACGGTCGTCACGTACAAGCCGATCGAAGGCCAGTGCGCCACCGGCACGGGTCTGCCGATCAAGACGGACACGGCGGGCCTGAAGGCCAACACCCGCCTGTGCTACCCCACGTACTGGAACCCGGACCCCGAGGTCGAGGACATCGACTGGTTCCACAAGTACGTCGTGGAATCGATCGAGGAACTCCCGAACGTGGCCGGCTCGTACGGCACGAAGACGTTCTACGAGTACAAGAACGCCGGCTGGAAGCTCGCCGAGGCCGAGTTCACCAAGAAGTCCACGCGCACCTACTCCCAGTTCGCCGGCTTCGAGCAGACCACCGTCCTCACCGGCCCCAAGCCGTCCGACGCCGACAGCGGTGAAGGCTCCACGGGCGAGAACACCCCCGGTGTCGACTCCCCGCAGACCAAGGCGGTCACCCGCTTCTACCGAGGCATGGGCGACACCGTCCCCGTCACGGACGTCCACGGCGTCGAGATCGCCAAGGACCGCGAGCCCTTCGCCGGCCGAATAGCCGAAGAGCTCACGTACACCAACGCCACCGACGCGGACACCAACTGGCTCTCCCGCTCGATCACGAAGCTGGAGGCCACCGAACTCGGCAAGCGCGACCGCGAGGACGGCCTGAGCGACCTCAAGGCCTGGCGGGTCACCGAGCCCGAGGAGATCGCCTACACCAAGGCATCCGGCACCAACACCGACGACCCGCGCACCCTGCGTGAGGTCCGCACCAAGACGACCTACGAGCCGACCCACGGTCTGCCCGTCCAGGTCGAGTCATTCGGTGACACGGGCAAGACCGGCGACGAGTCCTGCACCAAGTCGGAGTACCTGCACCAGACCGGCAAGAACATCATCGGCCTGACCAAGCAGGTCTTGAACTCGCCGACGACCTGTGCCGCGGCCGACTTCGCCGATCTGTCGACCCTGAGCGAAGCAGCCCGGACCGCTTACGACGGCGCCGCGTACGGGACCGCTCTCGCGGACACCACGCGTGGGCTGGCAACGGAGTCCTGGACGCTGAAGGGCGACGGCACGGGCTTCCAGTCCAACGGCACCACGGGCTTCGATGCCATCGGCCGTGTGATCCGTCAGACCGATCCCGATCAGCAGACGTCCACGATCACCTTCGACCCGCCCACGGGTCAGGTCTTCAAGATCACCCAATCCAATGTGCTGGGTCACTCGCAGGTCCAGGAGATCGAGCCGGGCCGCGCGACCGCGCTCAGGACGACCGACACCAACGGCCTGGTGAGCGAGGCGAAGTTCGACCCGCTGGGCCGTCTGGCAGAAGCGTGGGCCCCGGGCCGCACGCCAGCGACAGGAGCAGTACCGGACTTCCGGGCCGAGTACACGGTCCCGAAGCCGGAGGTCGACCCGGAGGATGCCGAACGAGAGATTCGACGGCCTCCGTACGTGACTACGTACGCGCGGGGACACGAGGACCGGATAGACACATCCGTCACGCTCTACGACGGCCTCGGCCGGGAGCGCCAGTCGCTGGAGGAAGCGGACAATGACGCCGGCTACCTCGTCACCGACACCCTCTACAACAGCGCCGGCGAGGTCTACCAGACCAACAACGCCTACCTCACGCAGGATGCCAAGCCCGGCGAGCTGTTCACTCCGCTCGCCGACACCGCCATCCCCAATATCACCCGCTACGAGTACGACGGCCTCGGCCGTGTGGTGACCGAGACCCCCTACATGAAGTGGGTGGACCCGAACACCACGGAGGCCATGTCCAAGGCCTACCCGGAGCGGGCCACCCGCTACGAGTACGGCAAGGACTGGTCCAAGGTCATCAACCCGCAGGGCACCTCGTCCTACCGGGTCTACACCGATGCCGAGGGCCGCACATCTCGCGTCGACACCTTCAATCCGGCTGCGCCCAAGGGCTACACCTCGATGTCGTACGAGTACGACGCGCGCGGCCAGATGGCGAAGGCCGCCAACTCCGAGGACCCGACGCACCCGTGGTCGTGGACCTACGATCACCGTGGCCGCGTGCTGACCGCTACGGACCCTGACTCGGGCACCACGCGGTTGGAATACGACCACCGCGGGCGGGTGCTGACCACCGCGAACGCGAGAGGAAAGGTCTGGAACGGTTACGACGAACTGTCCCGGCCGAAGCAGCAGCGCCTCGACGGTTCCGCGGGCACGCTGCTCGCCGAGTACACGTACGACACGGCACCCGGCGGCAAGGGCATGCCCGCCACCGCCACCCGTTACACCGACGGCCTGGCATACACCCAGAAGGTCAACGGGTACACCAAGGACTACCAGCCCACCTCGACCACTCTGTCGCTTCCGCAGTCCGTCGTCGACACCTGGGGCTTCGCCAAGGACTACACCTACGGCTACAGCTATACGGACACGGGTGCTCTGGAAGAGGCTCAGCTTCCGGCCGCCGGCAAGTTCGCGGCCGAGAAGCTGGTCGTCCGCCACAACGAGGACGGCAAGCCGCTCTCGCTCTCCGGCAAGGACTGGTACGGCTCGGAGACGGTCTACTCCCCGTACGGCCAGGTCCTGCGATCCACCCTCGGTGCACAGCCGTACCGGGTCTGGACGCAGAACAGCTTCGACGAGAGCAGCGGCGAACTGCGCGACCAGTCGGTCTACCGCGAACAGAACACCGCGAGCCTGGTGGGCGGGAACCTGGTCTCGAACCGGGCGTACACCTACGACCCTGCTGGCAACGTCACCTCGATCCAGGAGAAGTCCGTCGGGATCGAGGAGCGCCAGTGCTTCGCCTACGACCCGCTGGGTCAGCTGAAGTCCGCCTGGACCTCCAAGGACCCGGCGACGAAGGGCTGCACCACCCCGAAGAACACCGACGGCACGCTTAATGTCGCCGCCGGCGCGGATGGCTCCGGCTACTGGCAGGAGTACGAGTACGACCTCCTCGGCAACCGCACCAAGCTGACCGAGAAGGACCTGACCGGCGCCGCCGCCAAGGACGCCGTCAGCACGTACGCGTACGGCAAGGGTGCCGCCAAGGACCAGCCGCACACGCTGACCAAGGTGACCAAGCAGTACACCACCCCGGCCGGCGCCCAGGTCACGGCCGAGGCACAGCGTCTGTACGAGCTGACCGGTGAGACCAAGTCGATCACCTCGGTCCAGAACGGCGACAAGCAGGAGCTGACCTGGACCCACGACGGCAAGGTCGACCGGATCACCGGTCAGGGCTCGAACGGCAAGACCCCGTACGTGGGTCTCGGCCAGAAGTGCATCGACCTCAAGTCGGGCCTCGCGGCTGCCGGCACCGCCATCCAGCTCTACCAGTGCAACAGCACGGTGGCGCAGGCGTGGCACTTCGACCCGGCGCCGAACCAGGCGGATGCCAACGTCGGCACCCTCGAGGTCTACGACAACTGGTGCGTCCAGCCCGCGGCCACGACCGCAGGCTCGGCGGTCCAGGTGCAGAAGTGCAACGGCACTACCGCGCAGCAGCTCAAGCGCAACGCCTCCGGTCAGCTGACCCACGCCGTTTCCGGTCTGTGCCTCGCGGTGCAGGGCGCGGCGAACGTGAACGCGACGCCGATCGTGCTCGCCACCTGCGATGCCGCCTCCGCGGCCCAGCAGTGGCTGCCGCAGAACGACACCCGTCACATCTACGGCGCTGACGGCAACCGCCTGCTGACCATCCAGGGCAAGCAGGCCACGCTCCACCTGGGCGAGGCCGAGGTGACCGTCCAGCAGGGTGGCATCCTCGTGCGCAGCGAGCGCGTGTATTCCGCGCCCGGTGGATCGGTTCTCCGGTACGCCAACGGCACCGGCGGTGACGCTCTGGTCGCTCTGGCGATGGACCACCAGGGCAGCGTCTACGCGGAGGTGGCGCTCTACAGCGGCCAGCCCGTCCGTGTACGCAAGCAGGACCCGTTCGGTAACCAGCGCGGTGCCGACACGGCGGGTCAGAACATACAGACGCACAAGGGCTTCCTGGGGAAGAACAGGGACGACGCCTCCGGCTTCCAGCCGCTGGGCGCCCGTCTCTACGACCCGGTCGTCGGACGCTTCCTGTCCGCCGACCCCGTGCTCGACCTGAACGACCTGCTGCAGTCCAACGGGTACGCGTACGCGCACAACAACCCGGTGACATTCGACGATCCGACCGGACTGTCGATCGTCCTGACCGCGTCCGAGAAGGCAGCGGCGCTCGCCGGCGCGGGTCTCTCACCCGCGCAGGTGGCGCAGGCGCAGGCCACCATGGGCAAGTCGCTCACCTCGGTGATCCTGTCGGCGGCCTGGGGTGCGCTGAAGGACTTCATCGGGATCAACGACGCCATGGCCTGCTTCGGCGGTGACATGTGGTCATGCGGCAGCCTGATCGTCGGGGCCATCCCGTGGACCAAGCTCGGCAAGATCCCGTCCGTCCTCAAGGCCGTCAGCCGCACGATCGACGCCATCCAGGCGTTCAAGAAGGCGAAAGCTGCCGCCGAAGCCGTCCTCAAGGCCGCCAAGGCAGCCGAAGCGGCAGCTCTGAAGGCCAAGAAGGCCGCCATCGAGAAGGCCAAGAAGGAAGCCGCGCAAAGAGCCAAGAAGAAGGCGGCCGAGCAGGCCAAGAGAACGGCCGACAAAGCGGCTGCCCAGGCCAAGAAGACCGGCAACGCGGTGCAGAAGAAGGCTCAGGCCAAATCCGCACCCAAGTCTTCTTCCGTCAGCCTGAAGAAGAGCTCGGCCAGCGGCAAGAGCTCCGGTGGCGGCGGCGGAAAGTCGGGCGGCTCTTCCCGCGGCAATGGCGGGTCGAGCGGCGGCGGCGGGTCCGGCAAGGCCGACGAAGGCAGTGACAGTGGCGACAGCAGCCGGAAGGTCGTCTACACCGGCGAGCGAGGTGAGGGCAAGGACCTCAAGCGCGACGCCACCGTGGGTGACGACACCTGGCAGTTCAACACCGGCCACGGATACGCCCGTGAGCACACGGGCAAGGACGGAGTCAAGAACGACCCCCGAACCACCGGGCTGACCGCAGACGAGATCGAGCAGGGCATCGTCGACGACGTGTACGGGTACATCGCGAACGGCGGCACGGTTCCGCGGCCCGGTACCCCGAGTTTCAAGAAGCCCTTGGAGAGGGAATTCGACCTGGGTGGGCACACCTTCGGATATCGAGCCACCCACACGCGTGATAACGTCTATCGAGTGGCCACGTTCTGGGTGGTTCCGAAGTGAGGTCTGTGCAGTGAACGAGCTGAACGAGTCGACACGCGACATGATCTCTTCGGTTTACCGTGACAATTCGCCGAAGATTCCCGACGAGATTCGGGACTTCATCGAGAGGATCACGTTCGCCAGTGCTGACGACATCCTGTCGGCAGTGCGGGGCGCACTCGAAGAGGACTGGATGGCCATGCCGGTCTGGGCGCGCAATCTGGCTTACCGCCTGGCATGCCTCCAGAGTCCGGACGACGCCGTATTGCTGCGCGAGGCCGCAGCCGACCTGCTCTGCTTCGGCCCGGACTGGGACGAAGAAGCAGAAGCCCTGCAGGCAAGGGCCACGCAGTTGGAGTCGTGACCTGACGCCATGACCGGAATGCCCGGCCGAGCTTCTCGGCCGGGCATTCCGGTGTTTCCCTTCCATGCCTGCGCCGTACGTCGTTCCCCTCCGGCTCGCCGCGCCTTGGCCCCCGGCCGTGGCGACCCGCCTCCGCGCCCTTTTCCGGCGGGGATACGCTTCGAGGTGATCCTCAACGGAGTCAGGGATGGAGCAGCACATGGAGAGCCTCAGCCGCACCGCGCTGGTCGAGGGACTGATGGCGCGCTTTCCGCACGTGCCGCGGGAAGCCGTCATCAAGGAGGACCTGCTGCGGGGCGGCATGGCCTTCGACGAGTCCGCGCTCAGTGGGACGGCCGACGGGGGATCCGGGGACGTCAAGCCGAAGTCGTACTTCATCTTCTCCTTCGACCACCGCACCCTCCCCGAGCTCGGTGCCGCCGCGCTGAACCGGCCGCCCGAGGAGATCGTCCTCACCGGCGGGCCCTATGACCTGCGCCGGACCGTCGTGTCCGTGCGGGTCAATCCCGACTCGCCCTACGTCGTCCGCGCCGGGGAGGACGGAGCGCTCGGGCTGTACCTCGACGGGACGCGGATCGCGGACGTCGGGCTGCCGCCGATGCCGGAGTACTACCGGCACACGCTGTCGAACGGCAAGTCCGTGATGGAGGTCGCGCCCACCATCCAGTGGGGCTACCTCGTCTATCTGACCGTCTTCCGGGTGTGCCAGTACTTCGGTGCCAAGGAGGAGTGCCAGTTCTGCGACATCAACCACAACTGGCGCCAGCACAAGGCGGCCGGCCGCCCCTACACCGGGGTCAAGCCGGTCGAGGAGGTGCTGGAGGCGCTGGAGATCATCGACCGGTACGACACCGCCGGGACCTCCCGCGCCTACACGCTCACCGGTGGGTCGATCACCTCGCAGGTCGGCGGCCGGGACGAGGCCGACTTCTACGGTCACTACGCCAAGGCGATCGAGGAGCGCTTCCCCGGGCGCTGGATCGGCAAGGTCGTCGCCCAGGCGCTGCCCCGCGACGCCGTCCAGCGCTTCCACGACTACGGGATCCGGATCTACCACCCCAACTTCGAGGTGTGGGACCGCCGGCTCTTCCAGCTGCACTGCCCCGGCAAGGAGCGCTACGTCGGCCGCGACGAGTGGCACCGCCGCATCCTGGACTCCACCGAGATCTTCGGACCGCGCAACGTGATCCCCAACTTCGTCGCCGGCATCGAGATGGCCGAGCCGTTCGGGTTCACCAAGGTCAGCGAGGCGATCGAGTCCACCGCCGAAGGGCTGCGGTTCTTCATGTCGAACGGGGTCGTGCCCCGCTTCACCACCTGGTGCCCCGAACCCACCACACCCCTCGGCAAGGCGAACCCGCTCGGCGCGCCCCTGGATTACCACATCCGTCTCCTGGAGACCTACCGGGCGACGCTGGAGGAGTTCGGACTCAGCTCGCCCCCCGGATACGGCCCAGCCGGTCCCGGCCGCGCGGTGTTCTCCGTCAGCTCGTTCATGGACAGCCTGGAAGGACTGGAAGGGCCGGCCGACTGACATGACGGGTCGGGACGCCTCCCGGATCCCGCGCCGACGGGCCGAGCTGTTCTCCGGTGACGACGCCGACCGGCGTTTCCAGGGCCCCACGACCGGCGACGAGCGGTGCATGCTGATCGACGTCCTCGAGGCCCAGCGCCACACACTGGAGCTGAAGTGCTCCGGCCTCGGTGAGGAACTGGCGCGGCGGTCCGTCGAGCCGTCCACGCTGTCGCTGCTCGGTCTCGTGCGCCACCTCGCCGAGGTGGAACGCCGCTGGTTCCGGCGCGTCCTGGCCGGCCAGGACGCGCCTGCCCTCTTCGTCACCGACGACGACCCCGACGGGGACTTCGACGGAGCGGCGGCCACCCCCTCGGCGGTCGGGGACGCCTGGAAAGCATGGCGCGAGGAGGTGGCGTTCGGCCGGCGGTTCGCCGCCGAGGCGCCCGGCCTCGACGTGGAGGGCGAGGACGCGTGGCGCGGGACGGTCTCCCTGCGCTGGGTGCTCATCCACATGATCGAGGAGTACGCCCGCCACAACGGCCACGCCGATCTGCTGCGCGAACGGATCGACGGAGCCGTCGGCGTGTGAGAAGCGCCGAGCCGTCCTCTTGAGGGCCGCCTGAAAGGGGCCCGGCCTGTCCTGTCGGCCGAGGCCCGGTTCGCCGCGAGGTCGGAGGGGTTCCGTGGTGCGGTTCGACGTCCGGCCCGCGCCGGACGCTCCGCACGACCGCCGGGCCGTCCGCCCCGGCCCGCGGCCAGGGCCTTGCCCGGGGACTAGGGGGCCGCGGTGGCGCGCCGTTGGTGCACGCGCAGGTGGAGGGTGGCCAGGTCCAGCAGCGGGGTCGCCACCGACAGGGCACGGGCCCGGTGCAGCAAGTCGCCGAAGAGGTGCTCGACCTCGGTGGGGCGCCCGGCCGTCAGGTCGCGGTAGAGGGACGGGACCATGGAGGACCCGGCCGCCGTGACGATGTCCAGCGTCGCCCTCCGCTCCCGCTCCGGTACGGGGTGGCCCGCCGCGGCCGCCACCGCCGCCGCCTCAGCGAGGACCGCCGGGCCGAGGTCCGCGCCCCCGGGCTGGGCGTTGACCTCGCCGACCGTTCCGCGCATCAGCGAGGTCACGGCGCCGAAGGTGGTGATGAAGACCCACTTGTGCCACATCGAGGCCGTCACGTCCTCGGACACGAGGACGTCGATGCCCCCCTCGGCGAGCACGGACCTGATCTTCTCCACGCGCGGCGACGGCCGGCCGTCCTGCTCGCCGAGCGTCAGATGGGCGAGGGGCGCCAGGCGGACGACGTCCCCCGCCTCGCTCAGGGTGGTGACCACCTTGGCGACGCCGCCGAGGACCGCGGCGGTGCCGAAGCGGGCGTTGAGGGCGTCGATGTGGGCGAGGCCGTTCAGCAGCGGCACGATCGCCGTGTCGGGGCCGACGGCAGGGGCTATGTCCTCGACGGCCTGCTCCAGGGCCGTGGACTTCACGGACAGCAGGACCAGATCGTAAAGGGTGTTCAGCGCGTCGGCGGTGACGAGCCTGGGCTCCACGGCCCATTCTCCGTCCCTGCCGGTCACGCGCAGCCCGCGCTCGCGCAGGACGGCGGCTCGGTGCGGGCGGACCAGGAACGTGACGTCCTGTCCGGCGCGGGTCAGCAGGGCCCCGAAGTAGCCTCCGGTGGCCCCGGCGCCGACGACCAGGATCTTCATAGGTGTGAGCCTCTCTTGGAGCTGGAGCTGGAGCTGAATTCGGGGCCGGTGCCGGTGCCGGGGCCGTGGCCGGCTCCGGACGCGCACGCGGCGGCGGGCCCGGGCCCCGACCGGTGATGGTGAGCGGTGGGGGCGCAGGGGCAGGAGCAGGTGGTACGGCCGGGACAGGGCCCGGGCACCGGGTCGTCGGCGTCGCACGCCGGACCGGGCTCGGGTAGGGGGACACGCTGCCGACCGTAGCGGAAACGGTTCGCTCATCGAACTCTCCATCGGAAGAGGGAGGAGCGGGGCACGAGGTCGCGCGCAGCGGGGCGGCTAGGCTCGGCGCACGATGAAGAAGACTCCGGCGACCGGGAGCGCGCACCCGGTGGAACCCAAGGCCGACAAGGCGAGCGTGCGCCGGCACAACCTCAGCCTCGTCCTCCGTACCGTCCACGAGGCGGGCGAGACCACCCGTGCCGCCGTCGCGGCTCGCGTCGGCCTGACCAGGGCCGCCGTCTCCTCGCTCGTCGAGCAGCTCATGGAGAACGGCTTGCTGGTCGAGTCGGGCAAGACCTTCAGCGGTCAGGCGGGGCGGCCGGGGACCGTCCTCAAGGCCGCGGACACCGGCCCGGCGGCGCTCGGGGTCGAGATCAACGTCGACTACGTCTCCGTCTGCGTCGTCGACCTGGCGGGCGCCGACCGGGTCCGGATCACCGAGACCGTCGACAACCGCGCGGCCGGACCCGAGGAGGTCCTGCGGCGTGCCGCCCGGATCGCCGCGCGGGCCCTGGAGACCGCGGCGGTACGGCGGTTGCACCCGGTGGGCGTGCGGCTCGCCCTGCCCGGCCTCGTCTCCGCGGGGACCGTCCACCAGGCCCCCAACCTCGGCTGGAACCGGGTGGAGGCCGACCGGCTCTTCGCCGGGGCGCTCGCCGCCGAGCGCCCCGGGCTCCCGCAGCTCGTGGTCGCCTCCGACAACGAGGCGAACGCGGCGGCGCTGGCGGAGCTGTGGTTCGGCGCCCAGGGCCCGGTGCGCAGCTTCGTGCACCTGACGGGCGAGATCGGCGTCGGCGGTGCGATCGTCTTCCGCGGCGAACTGCTGCGCGGTGCGCACGGCTTCGCCGGGGAGATCGGCCACCTGCCCGTGGACGCGGGCGGCCCGATGTGCCGCTGCGGCTCGCGGGGGTGCCTGGAGCAGTACGCCGGTCAGGCGGCGCTGCTGCGGGCGGCGGGCATCACCGACGCGCCCGCCCCCGAACCGCTCTCGCCCGCGTCCGGCGTGCTGCCCCGCGCCGCCGATCCGTCCCGGCCCGCTTCCGAACCGCTCTCGCCCGCGTCCGGCGTGCTGCCCCCCGCCCCCGAACCCCTCTCGCCCGCGTCCGGCGTGCTGCCCCGCGCCGCCGATCCGTCCCGGCCCGCCCCCGGCACTCCCCCCGCCCCCGGGCCACCCGCACCCGCCCCCGGCGCGCCCGCCCCCGGCCCGCCGTCCCCCGCCCCCCTCGCCGCCTCCGGTGTCGACGAGCTGGTCCGGCGGGTCGAGGAGGGCGAGCCCCGTGCCGTGGCCGCCGTCGAGGAGGCCGGGCGGATGCTCGGACTCGCCCTGGCGGGCGCCGTGAACCTGCTCGACCCGGAGGCGGTCGTCCTCGGCGGGATCTACCCCCGCCTGATGGCCCGTCTGGGCCCCGCCGTCGAGGCCGAACTGGAGCGCCGTGTCGTCTCCGGCCTGTGGAAGCCCTCCGCCGGTCGCCTGCGCGCCGCCTCCGCCTCCGCCGACGCGGCCCGGGGCGCGGCCGCAGTCGTCATCCGAGAGGTGCTCGCCGATCCCCTCTCGTACACCGGCTGACGCCCCCTCCACCCGCTCCGCGATACCCGTCCCCACCCCCTGGCGGACTCTCATGTCTTCCTCACGCGCGCCTTATCCGGCCATCACCCCCCGCGCCTAGCTTCGCGCCCATGTTCTTCACCTACCTCCGGCGCGAACTGCGCCGTCGCAGAAAGGCGGCGCTCGTCGTCGCCTCCGGGCTGGCGCTCGGGATCGCGTTGGTCATCGTCGTCAACTCCGTCACCTCCGGGATGAAGCAGGCGCAGACGCGGGTCCTGGAGTCGCTCTACGGGCTCGGCACCGACCTGACGGTCACCAAGGCCCGCGCGGAGCCCGAAGCGGGGGAGGTGCGCCGCCCTCGGTTCCGGTTCGACGCCAAGGAGGACGGTCAGGAGCAGAGCAGCGACCGGCTGATGGTCCAGGGCTTCGAGACCCTGCCCGCCTCCACCGTCGCCACGGTGGCGAAGCAGGACGGCGTCGCCCAGGCCGTGGGCGGACTCAGCCTCACCAACCTCAAGATCGACGGCGAGTTCCAGCGGGGCCGGCTTCAGCAGGCGCTGCCCGCCGAACCCGGCACCCCGGGCGGCGGCGGTGGCGGCGGCCGGGTCGAGGGCGGTGGCGCCGCCTTCGAGGTCGACTCCTTCACCCTCTACGGCACCGACGTCACCACCCCGGACCTCGGCCCCCTGACCACCTCCACCGTCACCGAGGGCCGCACCTTCACGACCACCGAGACCGACGCGAAGGTGGTCGTGCTCGACAGCGCCTATGCCAAGCAGGAGGGCCTGAAGGTCGGCGGGACGCTCGCGGTCAAGGGCGTGACGTTCGAGATCGTCGGCATCGCCACCGCCGACAGCGGCCAGGCCGCCGCGCAGGTCTATCTGCCGCTCACGCGGGCGCAGACCCTGTCCGACTCCAAGGACAAGATCACCACCGTCTATGTGAAGGCCACCGACTCGACGCGGATCGACGCCGTCAAGGAGTCCATCCGGAAGAACGTGTCCGGCACCACGGTCACCACCTCCGCCGATCTCGCCGAGACCGTCTCCGGCTCGCTCGACACCGCCGCCGGCCTCGCCGCCAACGTCGGCCGATGGCTCTCGTACGCCGTGCTGACCGCCGCGGTCCTCGTCGCCGGACTGCTCACCGCCGCGGCGGTCAGCCGCCGGGTGCGCGAGTTCGGCACGCTCAAGGCCCTCGGCTGGAAGAGCGGCCGGGTGACCCGCCAGGTCATGGGCGAAGCCCTGGTCAACGGCCTCATCGGCGGCGCCCTCGGCATCGTCGTGGGGCTCGCGGGCGCGTACGCCGTGTCGGCCGCCGCCCCGACGCTGACCGCCGAACTCGGCTCCGGCGCCCTGACGGGCGGGCCGGGCGGCGGCCGGATGCTCGGCGGCCCCATGGGGAGCGCGGGCGCCCCCGGCACCACGCTCGACATCGCGCTGACCGCCCCGGTCAGCGTGGCCACCGTCGGCCTCGCCGTGGTCCTCGCGGTCGGCGGCGGGCTCGTCGCGGGCGGCTTCGGCGCCTGGCGCGCCTCGCGCCTGCGCCCGGCGGACGCGCTGCGCCGCGTCGAGTGACCCGCATCCCTTCCCGTACCGCAGGAGCAGCCACCATGTACACACTCACAGGCGTCACCAAGCAGTACCGCCGCGGCCAGGAGAGGGTCGACGCCCTCGCCGGCATCGACCTCACCCTCGGCGCGGGGGACCGACTGGTCATCCAGGGACCCACGGGCGGCGGCAAGTCCACGCTGCTGCAGATGCTGGGCGGCCTCGACCGGCCCACCGCGGGCAGCGTCCTGCTCGACGGCACCGATCTGGCCACGCTCTCGGAGAGCCGGCTGACGACCGTCCGCAGCCAGACCATCGGTTTCGTCTTCCAGAGCTTCAACCTCATCCCCACCCTGACCGCGCAGGAGAACGTGGAGACCGCCCTCGTGCCGCTGGGCGTCAGGACCGCCGAACGGCGCTCCCGCGCGGCGGAGGCGCTGGAGTCCGTCGGTCTCGGCGAGCGTCTGGGGCATCTGCCGTCGGAGCTCTCCGGCGGACAGCAGCAGCGCGTCGCGATCGCCCGCGCGCTGGTGAAGCGGCCCAAGGTGCTCCTGGCCGACGAGCCGACGGGCAACCTCGACGAGTCGATGCGGGACGAGATCGTCGAGCTGCTCGAAGGGCTGTGGAAGGAGCACGGCCTGACCTTCGTGATGGTCACCCACGACAGCGCCATCGCCCGTCGGTCCCCGCGCGTGGCGACCCTCCGCAAGGGACGGATCACCCTCAGGGAGAACCGTCACCCGGAGCCGCTCCGCTCCTAGGGCGTGTGTCGAAAGGAGCGCCGTCCGCCCGAAGGGCGGGCCCCACGGCGTCCGGCGCGTGCGATCGCGAGGCGGAGGGTCGCCCTCGTACGGGACGGTCGTGGACGATCCCGACAACGCGGCGAGCGTGCGTGCCAGGCGTCGCGGGGCAGGCGGGACTTTCGGCACACGCCCTAGGATCCACGCTCCCCGGGGGGCGGTCTGTCCCGACCGCCCCGTCGGTGCTGTCATGATGTGGACCATCACATACGAAAGTGTGACCATACGCATCATGACCCGGGGGGGTACGTGGGAACGATCGGTACCGCGCTGACCGAGCTGAGATCAGCCCAGAAGTCCGCGAAGGGGGTCTCCCTCTACTCGCGCTTCGTCAACCGGCCGGTCGGGCGGTACCTCGCGGCAGCGGCGTACGCAGCCCGCCTGACACCCAACCAAGTCACCCTCATCAGCGCGGCCTTCAGCTTCGCCGCGGTCGCGGGGGTGGCTCTGGGGACTCCGTCCTGGACGCTCGGCCTGCTGGTCTGGCTCGGCCTCGCGGTCGGCTTCGCCTTCGACTCCGCGGACGGCCAGCTCGCCCGGCTGCGCGGCGGCGGCAGCGCCGCGGGGGAGTGGCTCGACCACGTCGTCGACAGCGCCAAGATCACCGCGCTGCACGTCGTCGTCCTCATCGCGTTCTATCGCCATGCCGGACATTTCGGAACGACCGACGACGCCTGGCTGCTCGTCCCCCTCGGCTTCCAGCTCGCCGCCGTCGTCACCTTCTTCGGAGGGCTCCTCACCGAGAAGCTCAAGCCCCGCCCGGCGCCCGGGACACCGGCTCCGGCGCCCTCCACCCTCCGCTCGCTCGCGCTGCTCCCCGTCGACCACGGCGTCTTCTGCCTGGTCTTCCTCCTGCTCGGCGCGGGCCCGGCGTTCCGCTGGGCCTACGCCGCGCTCGGCGCCGTGAGCGCGCTGTTCCTCCTCGCCTTCCTGGCGAAGTGGTTCCGCGAACTCAGCGCTGTCCCTCGCTGATCCCCGCCGCCGGCCCGGCCTCCTGCGTCAGGAGGTCGAGCGAGCGCCGCAGCTGCGTGCTCGAGGTGTGGACCGTGTACGGGAAGTAGACGATCTCCACCCCCACGCCCGCGAAGTCCCGCTCGAGCTTCTCCCCCTTGGCGGTCCCCCGCCAGTCGTCGCCCTTGAACAGCACGTCGAACCGGACCTGCTTCCAGGTCTCCAGCTTGTCCGGCACGGTCTCCACGAAAGCCGCGTCGACGTACTTCACGCTGCGCACGATCTCCAGCCGCTCCACGAGCGGAATCATCGGACGGCGGCCCTTGGCCAGCTCCGCCATCTCGTCCGACACCACGCCGGCCACCAGATAGTCGCACTGACTGCGCGCGTGCCGAAGGATATTCAGATGTCCGATATGAAACAGATCGTACGCCCCCGGTGCGTACCCGACCCGATGCGTCCTGCCTGCGGTCATACGAGGAACCCCCCTGGTGCGTTCGCGCTCCCCAGCGCGAAGGATTTTCGAACGATAGCGTGCACGTTCCGTTGAGACAGAGTGAACGACTAGGGTGGGGCCTTGGTCCGGGTACGGGGAAGAGGGGGACCGGCATGGGGGAAGCAGTGAGCGACACGTCGACCGGAAAGGGTACGCCCGGCGGGCGGCGGCGTCTGCTGATGGTGTCCACCAACTACGCCCCCGAGCACGCGGGCATAGGCCCGTACGCCACCCAGATCGCGGAACACTGGGCGAGCAGCGGTCACGAGACCCACGTCCTGGCCGGAATGCCGCACTACCCCTCCTGGTCCCTCGACCCGGCCTACGCCCGCGCCTGGCGCCGTACCGAGGAGCGTGCCGGGGTCGTCGTCCACCGCAGACGCCACACCGTCCCGCCCCGCCAGACCGCCCTGAAGAGGGCCGCCTTCGAGGCCAGCGTGCTCGCCCACGGCCTGCTCGCCCCGCCCTCCATGGCCCGGCCCGACGCCGTCCTGTCGCAGATGCCCAGCCTCGCCGGCGGCATCATCGGCGCCCGCCTCGCCGCCCGCTGGCGCGTCCCGTACGTGCCCGTCGTCCAGGACCTCATGGGCGCCGCCGCCGCCCAGAGCGGTATCCGCGGCGGCGACCGGGCCGCCGCGCTCGCCGCGAGAGCCGAGAGCTACGCCCTGCGCGGAGCGGCCCTCGTCGGCGTCATCCACGAGACGTTCGTCGACAAGGTCGCCGCCCTCGGCGTCGACCGCTCGCGCATCCGGCTCGTGCCCAACTGGTCACACGTCGCCCGGCCCACGGCGCCCCGGGACCAGACCCGGGCCCGCCTCGGCTGGCGTGACGGCGAGACCGTCGTCCTGCACTCCGGGAACATGGGCCTCAAGCAGGGGCTCGAGGTCCTGGTCGAGGCCGCCCGCCGCGACCCCAAGATCCGGATCGTCCTGCTCGGCGACGGCAACCAGCGCGCCCACCTGGAGACGCTGGCCGCCGGAGTCGACAACCTCGACTTCATGGAGCCCGTCGGCGACGACGAGTTCCCCGACGTCCTCGCCGCCGCCGACGTCCTCGCCGTCACCCAGCGCGCCTCGGTCCTCGACATGAGCGTCCCCTCCAAGCTGACCTCCTACTTCGCCGCCGGCCGGCCCGTCGTCGCCTCCGTCGCCGCCGAGGGCGGAACCGCCCTCGAAGTGCTGCGCTCCGGCGCCGGAGTGCTCGTCCCGCCGGAGGACCCCGACGCCCTGCTCGCCGAAGTCCGTAGACTCGGCGACGATCCGGCGGCCGCCGACGCACTCGGTGCCCAGGGGCCCCGCCATGTCGAGGCCCACCTGACCCGGACGGCCGGACTGGCCCGGATCGACGCACTGATCGACGAGGCTCTGGGGGGTCCGAGCACGTGACACACACGCACGTCTCCGCGGTGGAGGACGACGAACCGGAACTGCTGCGGGACCAGTTCCGCCAGCTCCTGCGCTACCGCTCCATCATCGGCGCCGGCATCGGCATCGGCCTGCTCGGCGGTGTCTGGTTCGGCGTGTCCAACGCCGACACGTACGTCGCCACCAGCCAGGTCGTGCTCCGCGCCCCCGTCAACGACCCCTTCAACCCGAGCATCTCGCAGGACAAGACGCTCAACATGGGCTCCGAGCGGCAGACCGCGCTCAGCAGCAGCGTCGCCGAGCAGGCCGCCAAGAAGCTCGGCTGGACCGGCACCATCGGCAGCCTGCAGAAGGACCTCCAGGTCACCAACCCGCCCCAGAGCCAGGTCCTCCAGTTCACCTACACCGCGGACACCCCGCAGGCGGCCGCCGACCGGGCCAACGCCGTCACCAAGGCCTATCTGGACCTGCGCCAGAAGCAGTGGACCGACGTACGGGCCACCATGCTCGAAGGGCAGCAGAAGCAGCTCGACGAGGTCGCCAAGAAGCACGACCAGAAGACCAAGGAACTCGACCGGATGGCCGACGGGGCGGCTCGCGACGCCGAATACGGCGTCAAGACCAACCTGCTCAACCGCATCAACGAGCTCGACGCCCGGATCAGCCAGCTGAAGTCGCTCGACATGTCACCCGGCACGGTCATCCGCGTCGCCAGCGCCCCCGGCTACTCCGACGGACCCGGCCTCCCCATGAGCCTCGGCCTCGGCGCCCTCGTCGGCGTGGCCCTCGGTCTGCTCGCCGCCTGGGTCCGGCTCGTCTTCGACCCCTCGCCGCGCTCCGCGGGCGACGTCGCCCGCGCCGTCCGCGCACCCGTCCTCGGCACCCTGCCGCGCGGCGCCACCGACGTCCTGCTCGCCGACGACCACACCGACGCCCGGATCGCCGAGGAGTACCGCTCCGTCGCCTTCCGGCTCGCCTACGACCAGCGGTTCGCCGACCGCCGGCGCCTGCTCGTGGTCGCCCCGCGCGGCTCCAACGACGCCGCCGTGGCCGTCGCCTCGCACCTCGCCGCCTCCTTCGCCGAGACCGGCAAGGACGTCCTCCTCATCGAGGCCGACCTGCGCACCCCCACGCTCGCCGGACGCCTGCGCGCCCACGCCGCGAGCGCGCCCCGCTGGAGCCATCCGGTGGAGCCCACGGGCGCCGAGGAGAGCGGCTGGCCCTCCCGCCGCCAGCTCTCGGTGGACGCCGGCGAGTCCGGCTCCTTCGGCCTCGTCCCGGGCGAGCGCGTCCGCAACGTCGCCCGCGCCCTGACCGCGCCCCGCGTCTCCCGGCTCATCTCCGAGGCCGACTCGCCCAACTCCACCGTCGTGGTGCTGGCACCGCCCGTCCTCAACTACGCCGACGCGCTCGCGCTCGTCGACCGGGTCGACGGCGTCCTGATCGTCTGCGACCCGCGCAGCGTGCACCGGGCCGACCTCCAGCGCATCCGCGAACTCATCGCCGGCGCGGGCGGCACCGTCCTCGGCGCCGTCGTCCACACCCCCGGCCGCGGGCGCGCCGCCAAGCAGCCCGCCGGACGCCGCGGCGGCGGCCGGGGCCGCCCCCCGGCCCCCCGGCCGTCCGAGCCGGAGGAGTACGACACCGACACCGACCCGGAGACCGATCCCGTCTCCGAGCCGGAGCAGGTCGTCCCCGGTGACGGCTCCGACACCGTCACGCTGCGGTCCCTCCGCCCGAGCGACCTGCGCGGGGCGAAGTCCGCGCGGGGCGGCGACATCCACGCCGGCGATCGGTGAGACGTGCCGTCACGGTCGCCGCCTCGGTCCTCGACCAGGCGGCGTCCAGCCTCACCAACATCGCCGTCCTGGTGATCGCGGCGAGGGCGTCCACCGCGGACGGCTTCGCAGCCTTCTCCATGGTCTACATCACCTTCACCGTCCTCATGGGCCTCAACATGGCCTTCGTCGGCCAGAGCGTCGTCCTGGAGAAGGGCGAGGACGCGTCGGTCGGTTCGGCCGCCCGCGCCGCCGTCTCCTTCACGGCCCTGGCCGCCACGACCGGCGGGCTCCAGCTCGCCGTCGGCGGGGCGCTCGCCGGAGGCGGCACGGGCCGGGCGTTCCTCGCCCTCGGCCTGGTGCTACCCGTCGTCCTCGTCCAGGACGGCCTGCGCTACGCCTTCTCCGCGCTCCGGCAGCCGCACCGCGCCCTCGCCGCCGACACGCTGCGCCTCGCCTGCGCCGTCCCCGCCCTGGTCCTCCAGCCGCAGGGAGCCTCACCGGCCCGGCTGGTCCTCGTCTGGGGGCTGTCGGCGCTGCCCGCCGTGCTCCTCGGACTCGCCCTGCTGCGTCCCCGTGTGCGCGGCCTCCCCGGCGACCCGCGCCGCTACCTCCGCAAGGGCCACCTCGGACGCCGCTTCGTCGTCGAGTACGCCGTCGGCAACGCCTCCAGCCAGCTCGCCGTCCTGGGCCTCGGACTCTTCGCCGCCCCGCTCGCCGTCGGCGCGCTGCGCGGCGCCTCGACCCTCTTCGGCCCGCTCAACGTCCTGTTCACCTCGGTCAACGCCTTCGGCCCGCCGCTCCTCGGACGCGCCGGCTCCCGCCGCGCCACCGTGCGCGCCGCCGCAGGCCTCGCCGGTGTCCTCGCCGTCCTCGCGGCGGGCTGGGCGACGGCCCTGTACGCGCTGCCCGCGCACCTCGGCCGCCGGCTCCTCGGTGACACCTGGGACGCCGCCGCCGCGCTGCTGCCCGCGACCGGCAGCCAGTACGCCGTGATGGCGGCGGGCACCTGCGCGCTCGTCACCCTGCGCGTCCTCAGCCCCCGCGCCACCCTCTCCGTGCAGGTCGTGTTCTCCCTGCTGGCGGTGGCCCTCATGCTCGGCGGCTATGTCGTCGGCGGCGCGGCCGGGGCCGCCTGGGGCCTGGCCGCCGGATCGGCCCTGAAGGCCGTCGCCGCGTGGTCCCGCGTCGCCCGCACCCGCCCCGAGCCCCTCGCGGAGCAGGCGGAGGGTCAGCGCAGCACGGCGCCCTTGTCCTGACGCCAGGTGGTGACCAGGGCGATGCAGATCAGGGCGATCGCCACCCGGCCCGACGCCTGGAGCAGCGGACCGCGCAGCAGGATGAAGGAGTAGCCCGCGACCAGTGGCACCACCAGCGAGATCAGACTGCCCGGTGGCGCCCTGCGCGTGCCCCGGCGGGCGAACCGTCCGTCCACGCGCGCCGCGGCGTAGCCGAGCCCCAGCATCCCGGCGCCCATGCCGACGGCCCCGAAGTCGATCCACAGCTCGGCCCAGATCGGCGAGGACAGGTTGGTGTTGACCGTGCCCATCCACTGACCGACCATCACGCCGGTGTCCCGCGGCTTGCCCGCCCACACCGAGCGGGGCACCGCGAAGAACACGGACCCGGCGAGCTGACGGCCGTAGCGGTGCCGGCTGCCGGAGTTCACCAGCGTGATCGTGTTGGCGAACATGCCGACCTGGTCGTAGTCCTTCAGCGCCAGCGGCTCCAGCACCGACGTCGTCTCCACCGGACGGTAGTTCTTCTCGTCGTAGCGGAACCGGTCGGAGAACGGGAAGACGATCAGCGCCATCACCACGCCCAGACTGAGCGCCGAGCGGTACATCGCCGCGCTCACCGGGAAGACGGTGAACAGCAGCGAGAACATCACCGTCAGGAACCAGTACCGCGGGTTGGAGATCGGGTTGTTCACCACGCCGTTGAGCAGCACCAGGGCGAGGAAGACCGCGATCACCATCGGCCGCCGCCGGGCCCGGCGGGAGGTGACCAGCCACCGGCAGTACACCAGCAGCGCGAACAGCGCGGGGACCGTGCCGAAGCCGCGCAGGAACGCCTGTCCGGCCTGGGAGTCGGCCTGGGAGACGCCGGCCTCCTCGATCCCCGCGATGATCTCCTGACGGCTGGAGAAGAAGACCGCGGGACCGCCCAGTTTCACGACGAACAGCCCGCTGCACGCGAAGGCGAGCAGCACCAGGAAGTACAGCCGGCGCCGGTGCACGAGCGCCGGACGCTCCTCGGCCCGCTTCGACCCGCCCGGCCGGCCGCGGGCCAGCAGCGACCCCAGGTCGAAGGCGGCGCAGCCGACCAGGACCAGGGCGACCGCCATCGTCAGGTCCGAACGCGGGCCGACCACCGGGGTCGGCACCCGGCCGAGCACCGCCTGCGCCAGCGGCGCCACCCCCATCGCCATGTAGACGAAGAGCCAGAAGGATCCCTGGAGCAGCTTGCGGCGGCTCGTCAGGATCATCGCCGAGAGCCGGGCGCCGGCGTACATCGTCAGGGCGATCTGCAGGTAGTAGGCGGCGTCCCGCACACCCGCGCCCGGCTGGATCGCCACGACGAGCGGCAGGAACACCGAGAAGCCGAGCACCAGCGGGATCGACAGCGCGCGGGAGAGCAGCGTGCGCGGGGAGACCGCGGGAGCGAGCAGCAGCGGAGCGGGCACGGGCGGCGCCGGGCGCGCCTGTGTGGCCGTAGCGCGTACATCGGTCGTCATCCCGCCCCCTGGCTTCCCTGCGGCCCCGTGCCGAGAAGTCGCTGCCCCCGCCCCCGGAACCTCACGCGGCAGTCTACCGACGCTCCCCGGCCACCTCGCGTCAACCGTTAGTCTGACCTCGTCGGCACCAGGGGAGGTGCCGACGGGGGGTGAACCGAAATCATGAGGAATCTTCCGGCCTTCACACTGGCCGGCTACGACAAGGGCCGCGGTCTGCTGGTGCAGGCCCTGTGGTTCGCGGTGATGAACACGGTCTTCATGGCCTGGTTCTGCCCGGCCCGGCTGCGGGTCGCGCTGCTGCGCGCCTTCGGCGCGACCATCGGCGACGGCGTGCTCATACGGCACCGGGTCAGGGTCCTGTGGCCCTGGAAGCTCACCGTCGGCGACCACGCCTGGATCGGCGAGGGCGCCTGGCTGCTCAACCTGGAGCCCATCACGCTCGGCGCCCACGTCTGCGTCTCACAGGAGGCGCTGCTGTGCACCGGCAGTCACGACCACCGGGCGGCGGACTTCCGCTACCGCAACGCCCCGATCACCGTCGAGGACGGTGCGTGGGTCGCGGCCCGCGCCACCGTCCTCGCGGGCGTCACCGTCGGGCACCACGCGGTCGTCGCCGCCGGCACCACGCTCCACAATGACCTGCCGGAGCTCACCCTGCACACGGCCGAGGGCCGCCGACCCCTCCCGATGCCGGTATGAGCGGCCTGCGTGTCCTGCACGCCGTCACGCTGCACAGCCCCACCCACGCCTTCGGCGGGCCGGTCCGAGTGGCGCTCAACCTCTGCCGGGGTCTCGCCTCGCGCGGCCACGAGGCGCGGCTGACCGCACTCGGCGACGGTTTCGACGCGGCGGGCGGCTCGCTGCCCACGGAGGTGGAGGGCGTGCCCGCCCGCCTCTACCAGGCCCGGTCGATCCTGCCGCTCGGCTTCAGCGGCATCACCTCGCCCGCGATGCTCGCGGGAGCCGGCGCGCTGGTGCGGGACGCCGACATCGTCCACGTGCATCTCGCGCGGGACCTGGTGACCCTGCCCGTCGCGCTCGCCGCGCTGCGGGCCGGGCGCCCGCTCGTGCTGCAGACCCACGGCATGGTCGACCCGAGCGGCAAGGTGCTCGCCAAGGTCCTGGACGCCGTGGCGGTCCGCCGTGTCCTGCGCGGTGCCTCGGCCGTCCTCCACCTGACCGGGCGCGAGCGCAAGGACCTGGACGCCGTCGCCGGCGTCCCCCTGGAGCGGTCGGTACGGCTCGTCAACGGCGTCCCCGCCCAGGAGCCGCGCCCCGCACCGGCCGGGCCGCCCCGCGTCCTCTACGCGGCCCGCCTGCAGGCCCGCAAGCGGCCCACCGACTTCGTCGCGGCCGTGCCCGAGATCCTGCGCCACCACCCCGACGCCCACTTCGTCCTGGCCGGCCCCGACGAGGGCGAGCGGCCCGCGGTGGACGCGCTCGTCGCCGAACTCGGCCTGGAGGACCGGGTGAGCCGGCCGGGGCCGCTGTCGGCCGAGCGGATGCTGGAGGAGCTGCGCCGGGCGCACGTCTACGTCCTGCCGTCCGTCGACGAGCCGTTCCCGATGTCCGTGCTGGAATCGCTGTCGGTCGGCACCCCGGCCGTCGTCACCACCTCCAACGGCCTCGCACGGGACATCGAGGAGGCGGGCGCGGGCCGCGTCGTCACCGATGCCGCGGGTCTCGCCCCCGCCGTCCGCGCCCTGCTGGACCCCCGGGCGAACGACGACGCCTCCGCGGCGGCCCGGAAGCTGGCCACGGAGGCGTTCTCGATGGATGCCGTCCTCGACACGCTGCTCGGTGTCTACGAGAGGGCGCGGAAGGGTCAGGCGGGCAGCCAGGCGTAGCAGCCCGAGGAGACGAACTCCACCGTGCCCGCGGGGACCTTGGCCTTCACCTGCCCGTCGGAGCCGAGCGGCGGTCCGGAGGCCAGGACCTTCCCGCCGTCGCCGAGGGCGCGCCAGGAGCACGCCGGGTCGGTGGTCAGCGCGCGGTACGTGCCCGCCTCGGGGCTCTTGGTGGTGCCGTCGGGGAAGCCGGTGCTCGCCGTGGCGAGCAGCGGCTTCTGCGCCGGGCACAGGTGGGCGACCGTCGCCTCGGCGTCCTTGATGTCGCCGGCGATGATCGCGCCGACGGCCGCGTCCTTGTCCCGCTTGGCGGTGCGCTCCAGGCGCTGGCAGGACTCCTGGCCGGTCTGCAGCACGGCGGCGGGGTCGGTGTCCTTGGGGACGCGTCCGCTCAGATAGGACTTCTGGTCCTTGGTGAACGAGCCCGTGACGGGCTTGAGTTCCGAGTCCGGCACGACCGGTCCCCTGGACGCGGAGGGGGTGGGGCCGGTCGGCGCCACCTCGGTCTGCCGGTCGGGTACGGCCGCCGCCCGGGACGGGCCCGCCGTCGGCCGCCCGTCGGCCTTGTCGTCGCCGGACGACGAGCAGGCGGAGAGGGCGATCAGGGCGGCCACCACGGCCGCCGCGGCGGCCGGGCGCCGGTGAAGTGGACGACGCATGAGGGAGCTCCTGTGGTACGTCGGCCGCGGGGCCCCGGCTGAGCCGGGCCCCCGCGGCCTGTCATGAGGTGTACTGCGTGCCGCTTACGGGGCGCCGAAGGTCAGCACCAGCTGCGGAGTGCCCTCCGAGGCCGCGGCCTCGGACGACCAGATCCACAGCGGGTCGGTCCCCACGCTGGTCAGCGCGACGCTGTACGAGCCGCCGAGCGCCGCCGAGAGCGCCGAGGTGTCCAGCGCGGCCGAGTAGATCGCCGAGCCGTCCGTGGCGCCGCTCAGCGTGCCGATCGGGGCGGGGGCGAGCGCGGGGCGGTTGGTGTAGGTCACCGCGGCCTCGGTCCACGCTCCGGTCACCGGGACGACGGACTGGCTGTCCGCCGAACCCGCGCCGGTCATCGTGGTGGTCTTCACCGCGAGACGGGCGCTCTTGAGGACGGTGCCGGCCGGGGCGGACGGCAGTGTGAACCGCAGGTACGACTCGTACGCCGAGGTACCGCGCACCGCCATGGAGCTGGAGGCGCCGTAGTTGGTGCCCGGCGCGCCGGCGTTGACGTAGCTGTCCTCCGTCGCGGTCACGGTGCTGACCGTGTCGGCCGGAGCGGTGGCCAGGCTGTAGTGCTTGGCGACCTGCGCCGCGGTGAGCGCCGACGGGTAGACGGCGGCCTCGTCGAGCTGGCCGGCGAAGAAGCTGCTCGTCGGACGCAGCGGCCAGCCGGAGAGGTTGTCGGCTCCGACGTGCCAGTAGCCCGCGTACTGCTGGTTGGTGGTGACGTTGTTCGAGCCGGCGAGCTGGCCGTCGATGTACAGCCGCATCCCGTCCGGGCCCTGGGTGCCCACCGCGTGGTGCCAGGCGCCGTTGTTGTACGAGCCCCACGAGGTGAGGGTGCGGGTGGTGCCGGTGTAGACGCCGAACACCACGTTGCCGGTGTTCGTCATGTACAGGTGCTTGTCGTAGCTGCCGCTGTTGCGGGTGGTGTTGTTGCCGAAGCCGATCAGCTTGCCGCCGCGGTTCGTGGTCGTCTTGAACCACGTCTCGACGGTGAACGAGCCGGTCACGTTCTGGCGCTTGTCGGTGTGGATCTGCTCGTCCGTGCCGTTGAGGGTCACGGCCGTGGAGGCTCCGGTGACGGCGGCCGGGGTCTGGCGCAGCGCCGGGGCGTTGACGTACAGACCGCTGTTGTCCGCGTTCGAGGAGTCGGCGGCGTACGGCGTCGTCGACTCGTCGAAGCGCCAGTACAGGCCGGCACCGTCCGCGACCACCTGGGAGGCGTACGGCTCCGGGGAGGTCGGGACGGTCACCGTGGACGTCGCGGACAGGGCGCTGGTGTTGCCGTCCGCGTCCGAGGCCGTCACCCGGTAGGTGTAGGTCTGGCCGGGGGTCACGGCGGTGTCCTTGAAGGAGACCTGCGGACGCGACCAGTGCAGGGAGTCGCCCTCGACGGTCGCGACCGGGGTGGCCGCGCCGTTGCGGTAGACCTTGTACGTCAGCTTGGAGTCGTCCAGGTCGAGGCTGGAGCGCCAGCGGACCTGCACGGCGCCGGGTCCGACGGCCGCGGCGCTCGCCACGGGGACGGTCGGCGCACCGGTGTCGGGACCGGAGGAGAAGCGGGTCAGGCCCTGCGCCGGAGCGCCGTTGGCCGTGGTGAACTCGCCGCCCACCCACATGTACTTCGTGGTGCCGGTGCCCGAGATGGCGAAGGCGCGCGGGCCGATGCCCTCGCCGATGCCGTCGTTGGTGTCGGGGAACCAGCCGAGCTTGCCGGTCGACGTCGTCGGCTGTGCGAGCAGGTGGTAGCGGCGTCCGTCCGGGAACTCGCCGACGCTGGAGCAGTCGTGCGCGTGCGAGGCGCTGTAGAGCACGCCCTCGTACGAGCGGACCGCCTGCGTGGCGCCCAGGCAGGTGTCGCGCCAGCGCTGCTCGAAGTCCGAGAGGTTCAGGGCGATGCGTCCGTCGAAGACGCCGCCGCCCGTGCCCTCGTTGCCGGTGTAGAAGCCGGTCGCGTCGGTCTCGATGTCCTTGACGACCGAGTTCTGCGGGATCCAGCCGTTGGGGTACGCCTTCGTCACGGCGCCGCTGGTGGCGTCGACCACGGCGAGGGCGTGCGAGTTGGCGCCGTTGACGCTGAAGAAGTCGCCGCCGAGCAGCACGTGCTGCCCGTCGGGGGTGACCTCGACGGCCCGGCCGGGCTCGTCCGCGTCGGCCCGGAACGGCAGCAGGGCGCCGGCGGTGGTGATGGCCGCGAACCGCTCGCGGGTCTGGCCCTCGACGGTGCCGAAGTCGCCGGCGGCGTAGAGGGTGGTGTCGGTGACGGCGAGCGCGCGGACCGTGGCGGGGAAGCTCGGCGTGAAGCTCGCCTTCGGCGTGCAGGTGGCGATGTCGATCGCCGCCACGCTGGAGACGGGCGTGCCGTTGACGGCGCCGAAGTAGCCGCCCGCGTACAGCGTCTTCTTGTCCGGCGAGACCACGAGGGTCCGCACGGTGGCGGTGCCTTCGCCGACCGTGAAGGACAGGGAGCAGTCGGTGGGCGCGCCCGTCGCCGCGTTCATCGCGGCGAAGTTGACGGCGCCCTTCGGGGTGCCGGCGCCGCCCTCGGGCGGCCGCACCTCGGAGAAGGTGCCGCCGACGAAGACGGTGTCGTTCGCCTCGGCGAGTGCCCAGACGATGCCGTTCGTCTGCCAGGTCGGCAGATCGTCCGCGGTGAAGGCGACGGGCGGCGTCAGTGCCGCGGCCGTCGGGGCCAGCAGCGAGCCGCCGGCCGCGACCGCCGCCCCGACGGTGAGGACGAGGGCAGAGGTGAGCCCCCAGGTTCTACGCAATGTTCCCCCCAGGCGTGATAGCCCAGTACATGTGGCGCGAAGTCGTGCCATGCGATGTGATGAATGCGAACCATATGACGAACCGGACGGCATTGTTGCGCACTTGACCAAGCCGGTACGTTGCACCTGCTGAAAGCGCAGGTCAGCGGTCTATTCGAACGGTCGCGCCAGCCAGCTGATCCTGGACAAGACGGACATCCGCGTCCACCATGATCCGCGCCAGTTCCTCCACGAGGACGGCAGGCTTCCAGCCAAGTAGATCGTTTGCCTTGCTCGCGTCCCCGATCAGCGCGTCGACCTCGCTCGGACGCTCGTACTTCGGGTCGAACCGTACGAACTCCGCCCAGTCGAGACCGGCGTGCGAGAAGGCCGTCTCCAGGAACTGCCGGACCGTCGCAGCGACTCCGGTCGCCACCACGTAGTCGGTCGGCTCGTCCTGCTGGAGCATCCGCCACATGGCGTCGACGTACTCGGGGGCGTACCCCCAGTCCCGGACGGCGTCGAGGTTGCCCAGGTAGAGCCGGTCCTGGAGACCGGCCTTGATCCGCGCCACGGCGCGGGTGATCTTGCGGGTCACGAACGTCTCGCCGCGGCGCGGGGACTCGTGGTTGAAGAGGATCCCGTTGACGGCGAACATGTCGTACGCCTCGCGGTAGTTCACCGTGGCCCAGTACGCGAAGACCTTGGCGGCGCCGTACGGGCTGCGCGGGTGGAACGGCGTCGCCTCGTTCTGCGGCGGCGGCGTCGCGCCGAACATCTCGGACGACGACGCCTGGTAGATCCGCGTGTCCACGCCGCTCGCCCGGATCGCCTCCAGGAGCCGCAGCGCGCCGAGGCCCGTCACGTCACCCGTGTACAGCGGGGCGTCGAAGGAGACCCGCACATGGGACTGCGCCCCGAGGTTGTAGACCTCGTCGGGCTGGATGTCCCGGAGCAGGTTGACCAGAGCGACCCCGTCCGAGAGGTCCGCGTGGTGCAGCACGAACGACCGGTTCTCCTGCTGCGGATCCTGGTAGACGTGGTCGATCCGCTCCGTGTTGAAGCTGGACGAACGGCGGACGAGTCCGTGCACCGTGTAGCCCTTGGACAGCAGCAGTTCCGTCAGGTACGAGCCGTCCTGACCGGTCACGCCGGTGATGAGTGCGGTCTTGCTCATGCGTGGTGCCCCTCCCGAACGGACCGGCCCCCAGCCGGTCCGTAGCGTGCGAATATCCCGTGACATACGGGTCTGTGATGGAACAAGAAGAAAATCCGGATCTGGTGTGTTGTCGTCCCCGGCGGCCTGGCATGATCCGGACCATGACTCAATCGACGACCGACCCGACGACCGACCGGACGGAAGCACCGTCCTACCTGCCGGAGCGCGCCCGCGTGTTCGTCGCGGGGCACCGCGGCCTGGTCGGCGCCGCCGTGGCCCGTCGGCTGACCGCGGACGGGCACGAGGTGATCACCCGTACCCGCGCCGAGCTCGACCTCCGCGACGCGGCACGCACCGCCGATTTCCTCGCCGGAACGCGTCCCGACGCCGTGGTCCTCGCGGCCGCCAAGGTCGGCGGCATCATGGCGAACAGCACCTACCCGGTGCAGTTCCTGGAGGAGAACCTCCAGATCCAGCTCAGCGTCGTCGCGGGCGCGCACGCGGCCGGGGTCGAGCGGCTGCTCTTCCTCGGCTCGTCCTGCATCTACCCCAAGCTGGCACCCCAGCCCATCCACGAGGACGCGCTCCTGACGGGCCCGCTGGAGCCCACCAACGAGGCCTACGCGCTCGCCAAGATCGCCGGCATCGTGCAGGTCCAGGCGTACCGCAAGCAGTACGGCGCCGCCTACATCTCCGCGATGCCGACCAACCTCTACGGACCCGGGGACAACTTCGACCTCGAGACCTCGCACGTCCTCCCGGCGCTGATCCGCCGCTTCCACGAGGCCCGCGAGGAAGGGCGCGAGGAGATCGTGCTCTGGGGCTCCGGCACCCCGCGCCGCGAGTTCCTCCACGTCGACGACCTCGCCTCGGCCTGCGCCGTCCTGCTGCGGTCGTACGACGCCGACGAGCCGGTCAACATCGGCTGCGGCGAGGACCTCACCATCCGCGAACTGGCCGAGACCGTCGCCGACGTCACCGGATACCAGGGCCGGCTGGCCTGGGACACCGGCAAGCCGGACGGGACGCCGCGCAAGCTCCTCGACGTGTCCCGGCTGAGCGGCCTCGGCTGGAAGCCCAGGATCGCCCTCCGGGACGGCATCGCGTCCACCTACGCATGGTGGCGTGCACAGAACTGAACCCATGGGACCGGCCCGTCAGTACGCTCCGCGACCGTCGACGACGGCGCGGAACGTACGGGCCATGACGTCGACGTCACTGGTGAAGGACCAGTTGTCGACGTAGTGCAGGTCCAGCTCGACGGTCTCGTCCCAGGACAGGTCGGAGCGGCCGCTTATCTGCCACAGACCCGTCATCCCGGGCCGCACGGAGAGCCGGCGCAGCTCCACGTCCCCGTACCGCGCCACCTCCTCCGGCAGCGGCGGACGCGGGCCGACCAGCGACATCGAGCCGAGCAGCACGTTGATCAGCTGCGGGAGTTCGTCGAGCGAGGTGCGCCGCAGCAGCCGGCCCACCCGCGTCACACGGGGGTCGCGGCGCATCTTGAACATCAGGCCGTCGTGCTCGTTGGCGTGCGACAGCTCGGCCTTGCGGGCGTCGGCGTCCACGTACATGGTGCGGAACTTCCACATCACGAACGGGACCCGGGCCTGACCGACACGGATCTGGCGATAGAAGACCGGCCCCGGAGAGGTCAGGCGCACCGCCGCCCCTATCCCGAGGAACAACGGCGACAGGGCGAGCAGGCCCAGCGCGGCGCCCGCCCGGTCCATCACGGACTTCAGCACCTGCTGCACACCGCTGCGCACCGGCGGCGCGACCCTCAGCAGCGCCATCCCGGCCGCCGAGGTGGTCTCCAGTCGCTTCACGGCGAACTCCACGAGACCGGGCGCCAGCGCGAGCTCCTTGCCCGCGTCGTGCAGCCCCCAGGCGAGCCGGCGCAGCCGCTCACCGGCCATCCGGGCACCCGCCGCGACCAGCACGACGTCGGCCTCCAGCTCGCCGGCCGCGGCGAGGACGGGCGTGGTGTCCCCGTCGGCGGCCTCGGGCATCAGCACCCCGAGCCGGGCCGCCACCGGGGCGCCGGTACGGACCGGCCCCTCACCGATGGCGACGACACCGACCACCACGTACGGATGCTCGGTGCGGCCCGCGAGGTGCTCGGCGACATCACCGGCTGCACGGGGCTCGCCCAGGACGAGGACCCGGGTGACGACCTGCGCCTCCCGCCGGGCGGCGACCAGGTGGTGCCAGGTCAGCTTCGTGCAGGTCAGCGTGAGGAAGGGCGCAGGCAGCAGCGCCGCCAGGCACAACAGCGCCGGGTGGTGCAGATCGGCGGCGGCCCGCACCACGGCGAGCACGCCCAGCAGGATCAGCCAGTCGTGCAGCACCGGCAGGCTGCCCCGGGACTCGCCCAGCTCGCGTCCGGCGTACCGGCGCCGCAGCGCGCGCACCCCGACCCAGGCCACAGCGGCGACCACCGGGCCCGAGAGGGCGTACGGCTGCCGCTCGGCGTGCAGGATCAGCGCGGTGGGCAGCCCCACCCCGAGGACGTCCACCGCCAGCGCGAGGACCGGATACCAGCGCGCTTTGGCACGCGGATGAGGATGGACCGGTCGTGGACCGGTTCCAGTGCGGACAGAATGGGTCTCAGTTGTACGGGCATGCCACATGTACCCCCCCGGCACGTGTCGACGTTCGCGGCTGTACTCGTCGGGCCCCTGACCGATGAGCAAGCGTCGCAACGCGGAACAGTACGACAAACTCGCCCACGTCCGCTGCGGTTCACGCGAACGACCTCAGAAGGTGATGGCGTGTTCATCTCGTGACAAGGCGGCCCGCGTCCGCATGACCGACCGCATAATACGCTCACGGAGGCGGAGTTGGCGCACGTGAGGCGGGGAGAGGAAGCTCCCGGACCGCCCGAGGGAAGGCGAGCCTCACCTTCCCGGACGCCCTCACTGTGGCGCAAAGCACAGTCATCCGGGAGTGGCCGTCCCGATCGGCGGAAGGACTTTCTGGACGAAAAGGAATTCGCCCGCCGGCGGACGGCGAAGCGGAACCACCCGCCGTCCGGCCCGTCCCCGGTCACCCCGCCGCCGGCCGCGCAAGCGGTACCGGCCGGGCCGCCGAGGCCCCCTCGCCACGCCCCGGACGGTTGTTGTCCCGTGCCGTGGGATCGGTTGTACTACTGGCAGCGCAGCCCGCGGGACCGCGGCAGCCTCGACCCGCCGGAGGGACCCCATGGCGCCCACCCCCACACCACCCGCCCAGCCGGGCCGCCGCACCCGCGGCGCGCGGTCCCACCGGGCGCCGGGACGGCGCAGACTCTTGCCCGGGCTCGTCCTCGGCGTCCTGCTGGCCGGCTCGCTGGCCGGCATCGGCGCGGCGGCGGCGCTGCGCGACGGCGCCACCGCGGAACGGGCCACCGCGCGACCGGAGCAGTACAGCGCCGCCCTCCCGTTCGACCTGCCGGACACCCGGACCCTGCGGTCCTCGGGCAAGCTGGTCTTCGCCCACTACTTCACGCCCTACCCCCTCTCGCTCGACAACCAGCCGCCGCGGAGCGACTACTACAGCCGCAACTACCTGACGGCGGACGGCGAGAAGGGCAAGCACCGCGCCTACGGCGGGCTCCTGCGCGACCGGCCGCTGCCCGCCGGACCCCAGACGGGGGAGTGGGAGCTGGCCCACCTGCGTCAGGAGGTCCGCACCGCGCGCGACGCCGGACTCGACGGGTTCACCGTCGACCTCCTGTCGCAGAGGGGGCGCAACTGGGAGCGCGTCCAGCTGCTGATGCGCGCCGCAGCCGAGGAGGACCCCGGCTTCCGCATCCAGCTCATGCCGGACATGACCTCGCTCAGCACCACCCCCGCCGCCCTCGCCGATTCGCTCGCGCAACTCGCCCGCCACCCCTCGGCCCACCGGCTCGCCGACGGCCGGCTCGTCGTCTCCCCCTTCAAGGCGGAGGAGAAGGACCCCGCCTGGTGGCAGCGGACCATGGACGAACTGCGGACCCGGCACGGCGTCCGCACCGCACTCGTCCCGCTCTTCCTCGATTTCACACCCGACCGCGAGCGGTACGCCGCCATCAGCCACGGCTTCTCCGAATGGGGCAGCCGCACCTACCACCGCCAGTCCGGCGCCACGGCCGACGCCGCGCGCGCCCACAAGCTCGGCAAGATCTGGATGCAGCCCGTGTCCGTCCAGGACGCCCGCCCCAACCAGGGCGTCTACGACGAGGCGGGCAACACCGAGACACTCCGCGCGAGCTGGGGCGCGGCCCTCGCGTCCGGCGCCGACTGGGTGCAACTCACCACCTGGAACGACTACTCCGAAGGCACCCACTTCGCCCCGTCCCTGCACAACGGCTACGCCTACCTCGACCTCTCCTCCTACTACCTCACCCGCTTCAAGACCGGAGCCTGGCCGAAGATCGTGCGGGACACCCTCTACCTGACCTCCCGCGTCCAGTTCGCCGGCGACAGGCCTCCCGCCGCCGCCCAGCCGAAGGTGATAGAGCCGCGCGAGGGCACGGCCCCGCCCCGGGACGCCGTGGAGGTGCTCAGCTTCCTCACCGCGCCCGCGCAGATCCGCACCGGCACCGGCGGAGTGAAGGGCGCGTACGAGGCTCCGTCGGGTGTGCACGCGCAACTCCTGCCGCTGCGCACCGGGCACAGCGAGGCGACCGTGGTGCGGGACGGCGTGACCACGACGACGGTGGCGAGCCGCTACCCGGTGCGCCGGCCGATCGACCGGCAGGACCTCCAGTACTACGCCGTGACCAGCGGCCGCAGCCAGCGCTGACCGCTCGCGGAGGGGCCGCTGTCAGTGGCACCGCCTACGGTTTTCGACATGACGACGAAGACCTATCTGGAGCTGTCGCAGGACGGCGGCGGCGCGCACAAGTTCTACGAAGTGACGGTCGCCGACCTCGTGGTGTCGGTCCGTTACGGACGGATCGGCTCGCCGGGCCAGACCCAGACATCGACCTTCCCCACCGCGGAGAAGGCCCGTGCCGCGGCCGCCAGGAAGATAGGGGAGAAGGTCCGCAAGGGGTACGCCCCCGCGGTGCAGGGACAGCGCGCGGCCCGTGCGGTCACCCGCCGCGAGGTCGTCTCCGCCCCCTCCACGGCGCGCGCGGCCGCCCCCGTCCTGTGGCGGTTCAGGACCGGCTCCGCCGCCTTCGGCATCCACGTCGACGACCGGCACGTCTACGTCGGCAACCAGGCCGGATCGGTGTACACCCTGGACCACACGGGCGAGGTCCGGGCCCGGTTCAGCCTCCCGGACGGTGTGAAGTGCCTGGTCGCGGACGACTTCTGGATCTACGCCGGATGTGACGACGGCCGGGTGTACGACCTGTCGTCGAAGCTCCCCTTCGCCGCGTACGACATCGCCTCGGACGTGGACATCTTCTGGCTGGACATCCACGAGGGCGTGCTCGACGTCGCCGACCGGTCCGGACGGCTGACCGTCATCGACCACGAGGACGAGCACCAGTGGTCGCGCAACAGCCGGGGCGAGCACGCCTGGATGGTCCGCGCCGACGGCGACGCCGTCTACCACGGCCACAGCAAGGGCGTCACGGCGTACGCGCCCGACGGCGGCGGCGAGCTGTGGCACACCGCGACCGCGGGCGGCGTCCTCTTCGGCTGGCAGGAGGACACCGCCGTCTACGCGGGCACCGCCCACCGCAAGGTGCAGCGCCTGGCGAAGAAGGACGGGCGCGTCGAAGCCGTCTACGCCTGCGACAGCCCCGTGTACTCCTGTGCGACCTCCCCGGGCGGCCGGTTCGTGTTCGCCGCCGACTCCGCCTCCTCGGTCTACTGCTTCGCCGAGGACGGCACCCGGCTCTGGAAGCTGGGCACCGGGAACGGCTCCGCGCTCTCCATGCAGTACCGCGAGGAACGCCTCTATCTGGTCACCACGGACGGCTCGCTGGTCTGCGTCGACGCGAGCGAGGCGGCGATCTCCGCCGCCCAGGAGGGCACCGTCCCGGTCACCAGGGACATCAAGCTCGCCGCCGCCCTGCCGACGTACGAACCGGCGACGACGGTGTCGGCCGTGACGGCGGTGAGCGCCGCACCGGCCGGCTCGGTGATCGTCGAGTGTGTCCAGGAGGGCGGCAGGACCCGGGTGCACGTGCTCTCCGAGGGCTACGAACCCTCGTGGAACGTGCAGTTCCCCCGCGCGATCCGGGAGGCCGGGGCGCGGTACGTGGTGGATGCCCTGCACCCGGCCTCGGGCGGCTTCTACCGTGTCCGCGGCGACATCAGGCGCCTGCTGTGACCGGCGGGACCTTCGATGCTGCGACGGGGGACGGTCCGCCGCCGCCGGGCGGAGAGGCCGAGCAGCGGTCCAGGGAGGTGCGCGCGGCCTGGGAAGGGCTGCTGCAGATCCGGAGGTTGAGCGGACGGGGCGACGACACGCGCACCCTGCCCGCGGAATGGGAGCGAAGACAGCCGGTCAGGGCGGTCGCCCTCGCCCTGGAGGCGGCGAAGAGCGTCCCCTCCGCCGTCGACGGCTCCGGCGCGCGAGTGGTGACCGGCTACCGCGTCACGGCCGGGGAGCGGCCGGGGACCGCCGTCGTGGAGTGGCTGGGTCCACCGGGCGGCGGGGCGCCCCGGGAACAGGAGCCCGCGCTCACCGGGCTCGTCGCCGTCCTGGAGCGCGTCGGATGGGAGGCACTGCTCTACCGGGGGCCGCGCGGACGGCGGTTCCTGGAGGTCGAGCCCGCCGGTCCCCTCCCGCCGAGATGACGGCGCACGGAGCGCGGGCGCGCCCGTGACGGGGGCCGCCCGCCTGGCGGCCCGTCCGCGGGGTCAGGCGATGGAGGCGGAGAGGACGGCGGAGACCGCGAGGTTGCAGGAGGCCGTCACCCAGACCGCCGGGTGCGGCTCGGGGTCGACGAGGGTCGCTCCCAGCTTGCCGGGCGTCACCAGGTCCACCACCAGGAACGCCACGGCCATCATGACGAGACCGAGCAGACCGAAGGCGGCCGTGGAGGCGAGGCCCTTGCCGAAGTCGTCGTAGGTCGTCCAGATCGAGGTGAAGACGATCCCGCCTATGCCGAGGAGCGCCGAGCTGAGCAGCACCGCGGCGTTGCGGTTGCGCTCCTCCCAGATCTGCCGCCCGAGCTTCCCCGGCGTCAGGAGGTCGATCATGACGATGCCGAGGATCAACAGCACCACACCCAGGGCGCCGTAGGCGGTGGCCCGGCCGAGGCCGTTGACGATGTCGCTCATGGGATGCCGGCTCCGAGGGGAAGTGATCGCGAATGATCGAGGGGCGGTGGACCGGCAAAATGTAGCGCACGACCCGGGTCACCGGCCCGGGTGGTAGGGGCGGGGGAGAGCGGGGCCGGGGCGCGGGGGCGTCCGGACGGGTCCGAAGGGGCTGGTCGGCGGCGACGGGGCGTGCGGCGCCGGGCGGCGGCGACGTGGCAACAGGGGCCGGGGGCGGGGAGGGGGGTGGAGAACGGGCGGGGCCGGGACCGGGGGGTGGAGAACGGGCGGTACGGATCGAGGGCCGCGGGCCGGCGGTCGAGGCCCGGCGCTCGGGGCGGGTGTCCGCGGGGCGGCGTACCCCGTCCGGCGCAGTATCACTGAGGCCCCCGCGCCCCGGGCGGCGACAGTGGGTCAGGGAGGGCACGCCGTACGCCCCCCGAACCCAGCGACCGGGAGACCCCTATGACCTGCCTCAACCGACGCGACCTCGGGCTGCTCGTCCTGCGGGTCGGCACCGGCGCCGTCCTCGCCGCACACGGAACGCAGAAGCTGTTCGGCTGGTTCGGCGGCGGTGGCATCGAGGGCACCACGCACGCCATGGAGGCCATGGGCTTCTCGCCGGGACGCGAGAGCGCGATCGCGGCGGGCATCGGCGAGGCGGGCGGCGGAGCCCTCCTCGCCCTCGGACTCGCCACCCCCGCCGCCGGCGCGGCCGCGGCCGGCGCCATGGCCGGAGCGGTCGCCGTCCACGCCCCGGCGGGCTTCTTCGCCCAGAGCGGCGGCTACGAATACCCCGCCTTCCTCGGCTTCACCGCCGCCGCCATCGGCGTCGCCGGCGCGGGCCGTTACTCCCTCGACCACGCCACCGGACACGTCGTCGACCGCCCGTGGGTCGTCGCCGTCGCCTTCCTCGGCAGCGCCCTCGCCGCGGCCGCCGTCGTCGGCCGCCGCGAGCAGATCCAGTCCGCCCGCTCGGAGGCCGAACCGGACCCGGACGAGGCGCCCTGACCCCTCGTCCGTGCGGGCCGGGGCCTGGCGGGCCGGACTTCCGCCACGGCCCTCCCGCCCTGCCCCCTCGTCCGTGCGGCCCGGGCCCGGACGGTCCGGACTTCCGCCACGGCCCTCCCACCGGGCCCACCCCTCCTCGGAGACCCCCATGTCGAAGATCCTCTTCGTGATGACCGGCGCCGACCACTGGACGCTCGCCGACGGCACCCGACACCCCACCGGATTCTGGGCCGAGGAGGCCGTCGCCCCCTACGAGGCGTTCACGGCCGCCGGCCATGAGATCGTCGTCGCCACCCCCGGCGGCGTCGTTCCGCCCGTGGACCAGGGGAGCCTGACGGCCGACGCCAACGGCGGCCAGGAGAAGGCCGACCGCATCGCCCGTACCCTCGCCTCGATGACCGAGCTGAAGAACCCGGTCCCGCTCGACGCCGTCGACCTCGACGACTACGCGGCCGTCTACTACCCGGGGGGCCACGGCCCGATGGAGGACCTCGCCGTCGACCGGATCTCCGGCCGGCTCCTGACCGACGCCCTCGCCTCGGGGAAGCCGCTCGCGGTCGTCTGCCACGGCCCCGCCGCGCTCCTCGCCGCCACCGACGACGACGGCGTCAACGCCTTCGCCGACTACCGGGTCACCGCGTTCACCAACGCCGAGGAGACGCAGGCCGGCCTCGCCGACAAGGCCGCGTGGCTGCTGGAGACCCGCCTCACCGAGGCCGGGCTCGACGTCCGGACGGCCGAGCCGTGGGCCCCGCACGTGATCGTGGACCGCAATCTGTACACCGGGCAGAACCCGTCCTCCTCGGCGCCCCTCGCCGACGAGATCGTCAAGAAGCTGGCCTGACCCGGCCGGAGACCCCGCAGCAGTGAAACGGGCGATAACGGGCACAGGGAAGACGTGCGACTGAGAACGAGCGATCCCGACCGCCCGGGGTGGCGACGCGTCCGCCACGGCCGCGGCTTCCGCTATCTGGACGCCGACGGCCATCCCCTCACGAAGAAGGACACGGAGCGCGTCAAGGCGCTGGTGATCCCTCCGGCATGGCAGGACGTCTGGATCTGCCCCTGGCCCCACGGGCACATCCAGGCCCTCGGCACGGACGCCGCCGGCCGCCGCCAGTACCTCTACCACGAGGAGTTCCGGCGCCGGCAGGAGCAGGTGAAGCACGAACACGTCCGCGCCGTGGCCCGCAGCCTGCCCCGTCTCCGCGAAGCCATCGCCGCCGACCTGGCCCGGCGCGGCCTGTGCCGCGAGCGCGTCCTCGCCTGCGCGGCACGCCTCCTCGACCTCGGCTTCTTCCGGGTCGGCAACGACAGCTACCGGCGCGACAACGACTCGTACGGACTCACCACCCTGCGGCGCGAGCACGCGCGCTGCACCGGAGGCGAAGTCTGGCTGAGCTACCCCGGCAAGTCCGGCCGCCACCAGACCCGCGCCCTGGTCGACGAGCCCACCCACCGGGTCCTGAGCGCGCTGCTCCGCCGACGCGGCGGCGGAGAGCAGCTGTTCGCCTACTGGGGCCACGGCGCGTGGCACGACGTCCACGCCGACGAACTGAACGCCTACCTCCGCGAGCGCTCCGGCAGCGACATCACCGCCAAGGACTTCCGTACCTGGCACGCCACCGTCCTCGCCGCCGTCGCCCTCGCCGTCTCCGAGGAGGTGGCGGGAGAGTCACCGACCGCGCGGACCAGAGCGGTGAACCGCGCCGTCCGGGAGGTCAGCGGCTATCTCGGCAACACCCCCGCCGTCTGCCGCGGTTCGTACATCGACCCGACCGTCGTCGAGCGCTACGAGGACGGGGACACCATCGCGGCCGCCCTGGAACGCCTCGGCGAGCACGGGGTGTTCGGACGGCCCGCCACCCACGGGGCGGTGGAACGGGCGGTCCTGCGCCTGCTGTGCTGAGCGGACCGGGCCAGGGCCCCCAAACCGGCACGCGCGGCGCCCAAGGGGGACGCCGGCGGAACAGGGGGGGACATGCGGGGCAAGAAGAGGCCTGCGGGACAGGGGAGGCCGCGCGACGGGACAAGCCGGCGCGGCGCGGCCCGGCGGCGCGGTCCCCTCAGGAGCGCGGCGCGCCTGCCGTGCCGCCGCCGGCCGTGCCGACCACCGCCGGCCGCGTCTCGGCCGCGTCCGCCCGCACGTCCGCGGACAGGACGTGCGTCGCGGCGGTCGTGCGCATGGCCTCCAGCGACTGGGACTGCCGCCGGGCACGCTGGATCAGCTTGTCCAGACGGTCGGGGTCGAGGCGGGCGTCCGCCCGGGCCAGCCCGCGCAGGGAACGCCAGCAGTCCGCCTTCGCCTCGACCGCGAGCCGCATCGCCTCCAGTTCGAGGACATCGCTGAGCGGGGACCGGGACAGCACGCGGCCGTTGAACTTGAGCCGGCCGAGCCGTTCCGCCAGCCACCCCGCCGCCGTCCTCGAGCGCAGCCGCCGCACACCGAGCACGTCCATGAACCTGCGCAGGGAGCGCAGATCCTCCCGGACCTCCTCGGTCAGCTCCGCCAACTGCGGCTCGAAGGCCCTGCCGTGGTGCGCCCGCGTCATCCGGCGCACGAGCTGGGCCCCCGCGGACGCGCCCGCCAGGTGGTCGTTGAGATAGACCCCCAGGAGCGTGGGCCCCGAGCCCCTCACGGAGCCGTTGCGCGCCCGCTTCACCGTCTTCGTCACCGCGTTGATCAAGGGGCCTCCTCGCTCGCGTGCCCTGCGTGACGGGCCGCGGCGCGGCCCGCGCCGACGGCCCGCCGGGCCATCCGTCGGGCTCGTCCGCCGGTCGAGCCGCGCGTACCCGCTGTCGGCCCGCCCAGACATGCCGGCGTCAGGGCCGCCGCCAGTCGTCGCTCTCCAGGTGCGAGCCCGCCATCGGCCCCATCCGCAGCATCCCGCCGTCCACCGTCCACGACGCGCCGGTCACGTACGACGACTCCCGCCCGGCCAGCAGCGCCACCACCGCCGCCACCTCACGGGCGTCCCCCGGACGGCCGAGCGGGATCCCCGGCCGTGATGCCCTCAGGACGTCCGCGTCCTCCTGGCCGGTCATCGGCGTGGCGATCTCGCCCGGGGCGACCGAGTTCACCGTGATGCCGTGCTCCGCCAGCTCCAGAGCCATCACCTGGGTGAGCAGGCCGAGACCGCCCTTGGCCGCGCAGTACGGGCCGGCGCCGACACGGGGCTGGTGCTCGTGCACCGACGTCACGTTGACGATCCGGCCGCCGCCACCCTGGCCGATCATGCGGCGCGCCGCGCGCTGCGAACACAGGAGGGGCCCGACCAGGTCCACGTCCAGGACGGTGCGGACGGTGGCGAGGTCGAGGTCGAGGAACGGCGTCGCCGTGCCCGTACCCGCGTTGTTGACCAGGACGTCGACCCGGCCCAGTTCCTCCGCCAGCTGATCGACCACATCGGCCGCCGCCGGCAGCCGCGTCAGATCAAGACGGGCGGTGGCGGCCCGCCGGCCCTTGGCGCGCACCTCCTCGGCCGTGGCCGCCGCGCCCTTCTCGTCGGTGTGCCAGGTGATCCCGATGTCAAGTCCGGCCTCCGCCAGCCGTACCGCGACGGCCCGCCCGATACCGGAGTCCGCACCGGTGACGATCGCTGTCCGGGGCTCGAAGCCGAGTGTGTCGGCCATGGCTCTGCCTCCTCCGCAGAGAGATTCGGTCGGTCACGGCCATGAGGGTTCCCGGCGAGGGACGACCACAACCTCGGCGACCGCGCTGCCCGGAGGTACCGACAGCGCGTACATCACCGTGTCCGCCACGATCTCGGGGCTCTGCAACAGCGACACGTCGGCGTCGGGGAAACGGTCCAGGATGAAAGCGGTCTCCATCCCGCCGGCGACGACCCCCGTGACGCCGATACCGGGGCAGTCGCGCTGCGCCTCCTTGAACAGCGTGTGGGTGAACGTCCGCAGCCCCGTCTTCCCCGCCGCGTACGGGCCCGCCTCCGTCCAGGTGCGGATGGCCGCGGTCGACAGGATGTTGACGATGTGCCCCCCGCCCCGGGCCACCATGCGCCCGTAGGCCTCCCGGCACAGGTACATCGGCCCGAGCAGATTGGTGGTGATGACCCGGGTCATCTCCTCCGCCGACAACTGCTCCACGGCCTTCGTGACGTCGATGGCGGCGTTGTTGACCAGGATGTCGACCGCCTCGCCGGTGTCGTCCAGATCCCGGAAGACCTCGCCCACCGCCTCCGCGTCACAGACGTCCAAGGCGACCGGCCGTGCGCGGCACCCCTCGGCGAGCAGGCTCTCGCACAGCTCCTTCGCCAGATCCTGGCGTACGTCCGCCACCAGGACCGAGGCCCCGGCCCGCGCGAGCCGCCGCACGATCGCGGCGCCGAGTCCGCGCGCTCCGCCGGTGACGAGGGCCTGCTTGCCGTCCAGCTCGACCTGTACGCCGCTGTTCATCGCGTTCCCTTCGGAGTGCAATCCGTACGGTGTGGAGTCCGCGTTCTGTGTCCTGTCTCACTCTGCGTACGCCGTGCGGCGGCGGGCGCGCCGGATTAGGCCGCTGGGTGCAACGGAGCCCTGTCGGACGGGGCTCCGGGGCGGTCGCCCGAAGCCTCCGCCCCGGAGGGCGGGGAAGGGTGCGGGCCTGGTGTGAGCAAGCACACCGGAAGCGCGAAAGCGCATACGGCGCAGGCCCGTTGGCGGTACGCGGGTCCTCGGCCAGGCGGCCCCGGGCGAGTGGCCCGTGGCTTCTCGGGAACCGTCTGCCACGATGGTCGGGACCGCCCCGCCGCTCACCGCCGAGCGCTCGCGGAACGCCGCTCCAGCACCACGGGGAGGCACGGCGGGTCCTGCCGTCCCTCCCCCGTCCGCGCCGCCGCGCGCTCCCAGGTACTCCTGTGTCCTCCTCCACGCCGCCCTCGTCCGCCCCTGCCCCCGGCACCTCCGCGTCCCGAGCCGCCCGGAGCGACAGCTCCCCGTGGCGCTCGCTGCGCGGGCGCAGCATGCGCTGGTGGGCCGTCGCCAACCTCGTCTCCAACGCCGGCACCTGGATGCAGCTCACCGTCCAGAACCTGCTGGTCCTCCAGATCACCGGCTCCGCCGCCGCGACGGGACTCTCCATGTCCGTGCAGGCCGCGCCCGGCCTGCTCCTGGGCCCCCTGGGCGGGGCCGTCGTGGACCGCTGGCCCCGGAAGCTGACGGCCGCGGTGGGCCAGGCCCTGCTGGCCGGGGTCGCGGCGCTCACCGCCGTACTCGTGGCGCTCGACCAGCTGAACCTGCCCCTGCTGATGGGCCTGGCGGCGCTCACCGGGCTCATCGCCACGGTGGACGGCCCGGCCTGCGCCCTCCTCGGCAACGATCTCGTGCGCACCGAGGACGTACCCTCCGCGATCGGAGTGGGCTCCCTCGCCCACAGCGGGGGGCGGCTCGCCGGAGCCGCGCTCGCCGGGGTGACGGTCGGCGTCCTGGGCACCGCCGCGGCCTACGTCGCGAACGGGCTGTCCTTCCTCTTCGTCGCCGCCGTGATCCCCTTCCTCAAGCCCGTACGGCGCGACGAGCCGGCCGGGCCGGCGAAGGCGGTCACGCCGGTCAGGCAGGCCGGCGCCACCGCGACCACCGCCGCCCCGCTCAAGGGCGCGCGCCCCGGACGGCCGCGCCGGGACACCGGAGACGGCGACGGAAGCGGGAGCGGCGGCGGGGTGCGGGAGGGGCTGACCTTCTTCGCCCGACGGCCGAGGCTCGTCGCCCTGGCCGGCCTCAACGCCGTCAGCGCGCTGCTCGGCCGCAACTACTCCCTGACCCTGGTCGTCCTCGTCACCGGCCCCCTCGCGGGCGACGCCGGGACGTTCAGCACCGTCGCCACCGCGCTGGCCGTGGGCGGCATCGTCGGCGCGGTCCTGGGCGCCCGCCTGCGCCGCCCGGGCGTGCGGCTCGTCGCGCTCCTCACACTCGCCGGGGCGCTGCTCCAGGTCCTCGCGGGCGTGGTGCCCTCGGTCGCCGTCCTGCTGGTCCTGGTCCTGCCGATGGCGGTGGCGGAGTCCGTCGCGGACACCGCCCAGAACACCGTCCTGCAGACCGACCCGCCTGCGCACATGCGCGGCCGGGTGCTCGGCGCCTGGAACAGTGTCCGCACGCTCTGGGGCCTGGCGGCGCCGCCGACCCTGGGATTCCTGATGGAGCTGCTCGGGGTCCGCGCGGCCCTCGTGGCGGGCGGGGTGGTCGTCGCGGCCACCGTCGGCACGGCCCTCCTGGCCCGCGCCCGCCGTGCCCGGGCCGCGTCGCCGGCCGGGGCCGCCCCGGCCACGGAGATCGTGCCGGTCAGGCCCGTGCTTCCGGTGGGGCGGCCGGAGGTGGAGGCGGCGGTCTGACGGTGGGGCGGCCGGAGGTGGAGGCGGCGGTCTGACGGTGGCGGTCCCGGGGCGGGGCGCGCGCAGGGGTGCGGCGGCGCTGCGCACCCCCACCAGGCCCGGCCACGCCCCCTCACGGACACGCGCCGCGCGGCACCGGCGACCGCACACGGGACCCGTCCACGGGGCCACCGCCGTCAGGGCCCCGCCCCCGCCGCCGCGTCGGCCTTTCTCGACAGGCTCTCCAGCGCCCCCCGTACCTCCTCCACCGTGATGCGCAGCAGTCGCGCGTCCGGCAGGGCGCCGTGGGCGTCGCCCGGGCGCAGGGGGTCGTCGTCCGGGAACGGGTGCCAGAGTGCGCGGTGGGGGCCCGTCTCCGGCGGGCCCCACAGCCTGGGTGCCACGGGGCCGAACAGGACCACGGAGGGGGTGCCCAGCGCCGAGGCGAGGTGGGCGAGGCCCGTGTCGCCCACCACCACGCAGCGGGCCTCCGCGATCAGCGCGCACAGCCGGGAGAACGGCACGTCCTCCTGCCCGCCGACGACCGACGTGGCGGGCAGGCCCGCCAGCTCCGCCACGGCGTGTGCCGCCGCGTGCTCGCCCCGTCCCGCCGTCACCACCACCGGGTGACCCGCCGCCCGTGCGTCGCGCGCCACGGCGGCGAACCGGTCGACCGGCCAGCGGCGGGCGGCGGCGTCCGCCCCCGGGTGGATCACCACGGCCCCCGGCGTCGGGGAGGCGACGGCCGGCGCCGGGATCCGCACCTCGCCGGGGTCGGCGTCGAGGCCGTACCAGCGCAGCAACCGGCACCAGCGGTCCCGTTCGTGTTCGTCCGCCCGCCATCGGGGCCCGGACAGCAGGGGCAGTCCCGGATGGCCGTACGCCCAGAGCCCGCCCGGGGCGAGTCGCTCCAGGAGGCGGTGGCTGAGCGGGCCGTTGCCGTGCAGGTCGACCGCCAGGTGGGGTGGCGGACCGGTCCACGGCAGCACGGCCGGGACCTCGCGGCCGGGAGCGCACGTCGGCAGCAGCCGGTCGACGGCCCCGGTGGCGCGCGCGACCTCGGCGAGCCGTTCCGGGGCGGCCAGGACGATCTCGTGGCCGGGGTACCCCCGGCGCAGGGCCCGCAGGGCCGGTACGACGGTCAGCAGGTCGCCGAGCCCCAGCGCGCGCAGCACCAGGACGCTCGGGCGGGATCCCGGCGTCCCGCCCGCGGTCCCGTGCGCCCCTTCGGTCCCCTCCGCCGCCCCCGCGCCCTTCTCCGCCTCCGTCATCGGTCGGCCGCCGCCCGGGCCGCCCGGTGCGCGAGGGACGTGGTGGACCGGCCGTCGAGGTAGGGCAGGACCACCGCCTGGCCGCCCCACGTCCGCAGCACCTCGGCCTCCGGCAGATCGTCGGCGGCGTAGTCCCCGCCCTTGACCCAGACGTCCGGCCGCAGGGTTTCCAGGAGCCGGACGGGCGTGTCCTCCTCGAAGGCCACCACCGCGTCGACGCTGCCCAGCGCGCCGAGGACCCGCATGCGGTCCGCCAGCGGGTTGAGCGGCCGCCCCGGGCCCTTGAGCCGCGTCAGCGAGGCGTCGGAGTTCACGCAGACGATCAGGCAGTCGCCGATCCTGCCCGCGTTCTCGAGGAGGCCCACATGGCCCGCGTGCAGCAGGTCGAAGCAGCCACCGGTCGCCACCACCGTGCCGCCGCGCGCGTGGACCCGACGCGCCAGCTCGAAGGCGTCGCGGGTGGGCGGGGCCTCGTTCTCGCGGGCCGGTGCGGTCTCCCACAGGCCGGGGTCGCCGGCTCCGCCGGCGTTCACGAAGGCCGCGGCCTCGGCGACCGCGCGGGTGACCGCCTCCTCGGGGAGGGCGCCGCCGACGAGGGCGGCGGCGACCGTCGCGGCGAAGCAGTCGCCCGCCCCGCACGGGTCGCCGGTGGCGCGGTACGGCGGCGGTACGAGGACGGGGGCGGCGCCCGGCCGGGCGAGGAGCGCGCCCCGCTCGCCGAGCGTCACGCACACGGAGCCGGCGCCCCATCGTTCGGCGAGGTCGGCGCCCCGGCCTGCGTGCGCGCGCAGCGAGGTTCCGGCGACGGAGCTGAGCGCGGCCGCCTCCGCGGCGTTGGGGGTGACCAGCCGGGCCCCCGGCACGGGCGGGCCGCCCCGGGGGTGCGGGTCCCACACGAGCGGTACGCGGGGGGCCGCCGAGGCGAGCGCCGTGCGCAGGGCGTCCGCCGTGCCGCGGCCGTAGTCCGCCACGAGGATCGCCCGTGCCGAGGCGAGGGCGGCCAGGGCGGGTGCGCCCGGGGCCCCGGGTGTGCCCCCGCCCCGGTCCATCCGTACGAGGGGACGGCCGCCTGCCATGAGTCGGGTCTTGACGGGCAGCGTCCCCTCCAGGGGGATCTCCACCAGCGTCAGGCGGTCCCGCAGCGCGTGCCGGGCGGTGTCGCTCGCCTCGTCCCGGCCGAGCGCGGTGACGAGGACGACCTCGACGCCGTGGCGTGCCGCGAGCGCGGCCGCCAGCCCGGCGCCGCCGGGGCGGGCGCGTCGCGTCGCGACGTCGATGACGGGCACGGGGGCGTCGGGGGCGAGCCGCGTCGCGTCCCCTTCGACGTCCTCGTCGAGCAGGAGGTCGCCGACGACGACGAGCGGTCCGGACGAGGAGTTCACGGCGACCTCCGGAGGACGGGTGCGGGCCCGGGGTGGGGGGCCGGGGCAGCACTGGCGGTGGGGCCGACGGGTGCGGCGGGCGCGGCCCCACCGGCCGGCGCCCCCCTTGAAGGCGTTTCCTCCTGCGGCGCCCCGTGCCGAGGCTCCCTTTCCTGTGCCGAGCCGTTCCGGGCCGAGCCGTTCCGTGCCGAGCCGTTCCGGGCCGAGCCGTTCCGTGCCGAGCCGTTCCGGGCCGCGGCGCTGCGAGGGGCCCCGCTCAGCACGGCTCGGCGGCCGGGCGCCCCGTTCGCGGCCGCCGAGGCGGGGGTCCCCGCCCGGGCGGTCCGGGTGCCCCGCCCGGTCGCGACGGCGGCGTCGAAGAACTCGCAGAGGAGGTGGACGGCCACCAGATGGGCTTCCTGGACGGTCGCCGTCGTCGCGGCGTCGACGCACAGGGCCTCGTCGGCCGCCTCCGCGAGCGGGTTGGGGGACGCGCCGGTCAGGGCCCAGACCCGCAGCCCGGCGGAGCGGGCGGTCATGGCGGCGGAAAGGAGGTTGGCGCTGCGGCCCGAGGTCGACAGCAGCATCAGCACATCGCCGCCGCGGCCGTGCGCGGCGACCTGCCGGGCGAAGACGTGCTCGAAGCCGTAGTCGTTGCCGATGGCGGTGATGCTCGACGTCTCCGCGTGCAGCGCGATCGCGGAGTAGGCGGGCCGCTCCTCCAGATAGCGCCCGACCAGTTCCGCCGTCAGGTGCTGCGCCTGGGCGGCGCTGCCGCCGTTGCCCGCCGCCAGCAGCCGGCCGCCCGCGGGGAGCACCTCGGCGAGATGCTCGCCCCACCGGGCCAGGACGCCCAGCTCCCGGCCGCGCAGCCGTTCCAGGGCGTCGTGGAGCGCCTGGCAGTGCCGCTCGGCGCTTTCGTACGGGTGTGGCGGGGGAGACGTGCGTGAGGGACGTGACGTGGGGGATTCGCTCATGGTGGGCCGGCCGGGCGCGATGGTCCGCGCCCGCCGCACCTCCTTCCGCTTCGTGGCTCAGGGCTCGGCTGAGGTCGGGACCGTCCGGCGGGCCCCGGCCCCGGACGCTCCCGCCCGGGGACCGGTCCGCCGGCTGCCCGACCGGACTCATCCGGCGCTCCGCAACGCCTCCCCGGACCGCGGCCTCCGGCGGAACGGAACCGTCGGCCGGAGGGCGGCCTCCGGCGGAACAGCCCCGTCCGGCCGGTACGGACCGCCCGGTGCTCCGGGCCGCACCCGGGGCCGGCGCGTGGGCGGTGGTCAGAGCGCCCCCGCCACCGGGGCCCGCGCCGCGAGCGCCGTGCGGTAGGACGCCTCCGTGGCGGCCGCCACCCGCGCCCAGCAGAACCGTTCGAGGACGCGTCTGCGGCCGGCGTTGCCGTACGCCACGCGCAGGGCGGGATCGGCGAGGAGCGCGGTCACGGCCGCGGCCAGGGCCCTGGGGTCTCGCGGCGGCACGAGGAGCCCGCTGACCCCGTCGGCGACGGTGTCCAGCTGGCCGCCCACGGCGCTGGCGACGAGCGGCCGCCCGCAGGCCATGGCCTCCAGGGGCACGATGCCGAAGGGTTCGTAGTCGGCAGGGCAGAGGACCACGTCAGCGCTGCGCAGCAGGGCGGGCACCTCCGCCGTCGGCACGCCGCCCAGGAAGTGGACCCGGTCAGCCACACCCGCCTCGATCGCGAGGGAGCGGAGGCGCCGGACCTCGGGGTCGCGGTGGAGCCGGTCGGCGGGCGGCCCGCCCGCCAGCACCAGTTCCGCGCTCCGCAGCCCGGCCAGGGCGGCGATCGACACCGCCGCGCCCTTGCGCGGCACGAGCCGCCCCAGGTGCAGGAGCCGGTGCGGATGCGGTCCGCGGGGCGCGACCGTACCGTCCGGACGGAACACCTCCGGGTCGACGCCGCACGGGACGATGTCGACCTTGCCGCGCGGAACGCCCATGGCGGCCAGTTCGTCCACCTCGTCGCGGCATGTGGCGATCACCCGGTCGCACCCGGCGCCGACGTCCCTCTCGCAGGCGACCCGGGAGGGCGGGCTGGTGTCCGCACGCCCCTGGTGCCGCCGCTTGACGGTGCCGAGCGCGTGATACGTGTGCAGGAGCGGCAGGTGGGTCTCGCGGGTCGCCCACAGGGCCGCGACGCCGGACATCCAGAAGTGCGAGTGGACCGCGTCGGGGGCGCGGGCCTGCCAGTGGCCGGCCAGATAGCGTGCGAACTCCCGCATGTGCGGAGCGAGTTCGTCCTTCGGTATCGGTTCGGGGGGCCCGGCCGGGACATGATGCACCTCGACGCCCGGCCGTAGCGGCGTGTGCACCGGGAGGGCCGGATCGTCCCGACGCGTGTACACCGTCACCTGGTGGCCGCGGTCGGCGAGCGCCCCGGCGAGGTGGGCCACGTGGACGTTCTGGCCGCCCGCGTCGACTTCGCCCAGGGCCGCGAGCGGGCTCGCGTGCTCGGAGACGAGGGCCAGGGCCAGCGGACGGCCGTCGGGAGAGGAGAGAGCTGTCATGACCGTACCTCCGCGATGAGGTGCTCCCAGTCGTCCAGGAAGCGCTTGAGGCCGTACCGTTCGAGAGCCGCCTGCCGGGCCCGCGCGCCGTCCTCGGCGGCCGCCTCCGGTTCGGCGAGATAGTGCCGGGCGGCCCGCGCGAGGACCTCGGGGCGGGTGGAGAGCGTTCCGGTGCCGGCCGGGACGGCCTCGACGGCCTCGGTGGTGGCGAGCGCCACCACGGGCATCCCGAGATGCATGGCCTCCAGGAGCGAGAGCCCCAGCGAGGTCCAGCGCACGGGGTGCAGATAGAGCCTGCGCTGGGCCATGGCGGCGTGCAGCCCGCCTTGGGGGAGATCGGCCGTGCGGCACCGGTCGGAGGTCAGGCCGAGATGGCCGGCGAGGTTCTCCGTCCGCATGCCGAAGACGTCGAGCGGCGCGGCCTCCGCCAGCAGCGGCAGCAGGTCCGTGCCCACGTGACGGTGGCGTCTGACCGGCTCGTTGACGACCACGGCTGCCCTCGGCAGGTGGCCGGTGTAGAGATGGCCGGGGTCGACGATGCCGTGCTCGATGACGGTGGTGCGGGTGCGGCCGTTGTCCCAGAACAAGCGGTTGAAGTGCGTGACGTGCACCAGCGTGAGGTCGTCGCGGTCGGCCATCGGATGCCGGGTGTCCGGCACGTCCCCGCGCGGAGTGTTGTGTTCCAGGTAGACGGCCGGGACGTCCTTGCCGGGGCGGCGGCCGCCGAGCCAGCGGGTGGCCAGCTCCTCCTCGTGCGGACGCTGGAGCACGACGAGGTCCACGGGCGCGTCCGCGAGCTCCCGAGGGGTCGCCTCGCGCACGGTCGACGGCCAGAAGAAGGTCTCGGCGCGGCCGCGCCCGTCGGCGCCCCGGTCCGGTGTCACCGGGACCAGGTAGGTGTGGGGGCCCTGGACGAACGCGGTGGTCCAGGAACCGTGCACGTGCCACAGGAGGATGTTCATACGGTCGCTCCTCGCTCTGCTCCGTGGGCGCCCTCCGGGCGGGCCGGAGCGGCGCCGGTCACCGGCCGGCCGGTGAGCGTGGTCACCGCCGCGACCACTTCGGCGTCGCTCACCCCGTCGAGGCACGGATGCCCTTCGACGGGGCAGATCCGGGCCCTGCTGAGCGCGCAGGGCGCGTCCTGGTCGCCGAGCAGCACATGCGGGACGCGATAGGGACGCCAGCGCTCGGCGGGGACCACCGGCGCGAAGAGGGAGACGACGGGGGTTCCCACGGCCGCCGCCAGGTGGGCGGGGCCGCTGTTGCCCGCCACCACGCACCGGGCGCGCGCGAGGACACCGGCGAGGGTGCGCAGATCGGGGGTCGCGCCGCCGAGGTCGAGGCCGTGCCGGCCCGCGACACGCGCGGTGAGCGCCTTCTCGGCGCGGCCGCCGGTCACCACGACCCGGTGCCCGGCGCGGTGCAGCGCGGCCGCGGCCCGCTCGGCGCGCGCCGGGCTCCAGGCGCGTGCGGGCACCGCCGCTCCCGGATGCACGACGACGTACGGCTCCGGACCGGTCAGTTCCGTGGTGTCGGGCCGCCCGGTGACCCGCAGGGCCCCGTCGTCGCCGGGCGGGAGCCGGAAGCCACAGGCCCGCGCCAGGTCCAGCGCGGCCTCCGCCTCGTGCCGGCCCGGCAGGCGGCGGTGCCGCAGGTCCAGCAGGGAGCCGGGGTAGTCCTCGCTGTCGGCGGCGATCCACGGCACGCCGGCGAGGCGCAGCAGGAGGGCGGCCGGGAGCGGGCTCTGGTGGTACGAGATCAGGATCAGGGCGCGGTCGAACCGCTGCGCGCCGAGGGCGTCGACCAGGGCCGCGCAGGACGGCGGCGACACCGGCGGCGGGTCGAGGCCCACCCAGGGCGCGTCGTGGACGAGGACGTCGTCCACGCCGGGGAGCACTTCGGCGGCGGGGGCGCCGAGCGGGCCGCAGAGCATCACGGTCCGGGCGGATCCCGCGGCCACCGCCCGCACCGCCGGTCCCGCGAGCAGGACGTCTCCGGCGCTGTCGAGGCGTACGACGAGGGTGCGGGGCGCGTTCAGCGGAGACCTCCGCGCGGCGGCGGACCGCTCGTCAGGGGCCACGCCCGGGAGGGTCGACGGGGGTGCGTTCAACGGGCACCTCCGCGGGGAAGCGGCTCGCTTGTGCCGGGGGCGGGGGTGTGCGGGCGGTGCACCGCGCCCGTGCGGGGTGCGTGCGAGCGGGGGGCGGCGCCCAGGAGGATCGCGCGGACAGCGCCCGGGAGACCGGCGGCGGTCTCGGCTGCCGCCTCGACCTCGTCGGGCAGGGTCACCGGGGTCGGCACGAGGATGCCCCGGGCGCCGGCGGCCCGTGCCGCCTCCACGTCGGCTCCGATGTCGCCGATCACCACGGTGCGGGCGGGCCGCACTCCCAGCCGCGCGCAGGCGGCCAGGACCAGACCGGGCGCGGGCTTGCGGCACCGACAGCCGTCGTCCGGGCCGTGCGGACAGACCGCCCACACGGCGAAGGGGCCGAGCAGGTCGTCCACCCGCCGCCGTACCGCCTCCACGTCCTGACGGGTGAGCAGGCCCCGGGCCACACCGGACTGGTTGCTCACCACACCGACGGCGACACCGAGTCCGCGAAGGGCGCTGACGGCGTCAGTGGCGCCCGGCAGGGGCGTCACCAGGTCCGGGTCGCCGTTGTACGGCACGTCCGCGATCAGCGTTCCGTCGCGGTCGAAGAGAACGGCCTCCGGCAGTCGCGCGTACGGCGCCCGCGCCCGTCCCGCTCCGACGGGTGCCGGTGCCCTGCCTTCCTCGCTGTCGAGCAGCCAGGGTCCGGCGTCCTGCGACCGCGTCGGGAGGCGGTCCGCGCCACCGTGACGCACGGCCGGTGAGCGGCGGTCGTGTGCGGACGGCGAGAGCCCGCCGCCCGCGCCCGGAGGACGCCCGGTATCCGCGGCGGCGGGACGTGCGGCCGCCACGCCACCGGGGCAGGGGTGTCCGGGGGCGGACGGGTGCGCCGGGGCGGTGTGCGGGGGGTGACCGGCGTCGGTGCCGGCGGGACCGGCCCCGCCGACGGCGCCCGCGCGACCTCCCGGCGCGTCCGGTGGGTGGGGCCGGGGCGTCGAGGGGCCGGTCATGAGCGGACCCCCTCGCGCAGGGGCTCGTCCGGAGCCGTCGGGCGCAGGACCGGGGGACGGGCCCGTTCGCGGGGGCGGGCCGACCGGTGGACGACCATCCCGCGCAGCCGGTGCCAGGTGGCGGCCGCCGGGATGACCGCGCTCGTCAGGAGCATGGCGGTGATCTCCTCGGGCGTACGGGGGCCGGGGGCGATGCGGGCGAAGGCGAACTCGGCGGTCCCGGCCAGCCAGCCGGCCGCGCACACGGCCGCGGCTCCCGGCCTGCCGAGGGCGGCGCAGCCCAGCGCGCCGACGCCGGCCGCGGTCACCGCCAGGTGGCGGCGGATGCGTCCGCGGGGAGCGTCCGCGCGGGACCACCAGTCAGGCCCGTGCAGCCGCCTCATCAGGATGTCGTCGGCGTTTCCGGCCTGCTGGCGCAGGGAGACCCAGCGGTCCGCCGGTCGCACGGGGTGGGTGGTCCTCCGGGTTCCCGCCGCCAGGACCCAGCCGCCGTCGAGGAGCCGCAGCGCCAGGTCCGCGTCCTCGCGGAAGGCGCGCCGGAAGCGTTCGTCGAAGCCTCCCGACGCCTCCAGCGCCTCGCGGCGGAAGGCCATGTCGGCGGTGATCCAGCGGGCGGTCGCCAGACCGGCCGTGTTGCGTTCCCAGTCCGTGGCGCGGCGGTCCGCGGGCAGGGGTACGTCGATACGGGCGGAGACCGCCGCGGTGTCGGACGAGGCCGTGGAGAGGTCCCGTTCCAGGTCCTCGCCCCAGGTGGCCGAGGGGACCACGTCGTCGTCGAGGAAGACGATCCACGGCACCGGGCCCGCGGCGACGGCGCCGGTGTTCCGCGCCGCCGCCGGACCGCGCCCTCCGCCGGGCACGACGGCGGTCAGGGACCTGAGGGCCTCGGGGATCCTGAGCCCGGGGATCGCCCCGCCGCCGGGGCGGTCGTGGACGATCACGATCCGGGTCGGCTTCGGTCCGGGGGACGCGGCCAGGGCGGCGAGGCAGCGGCCGAGGCTCGGCCGTCCGAGGGTCGGTACGACCACGGCGTACGAGAGCGCGGGGCTGCGGCCGTTCATCGCGACCACCCGTTCGCGCCGGAACGGAACATCTCGTCGCGGCGGACCGCGAAGGGACCGATGGCCAGCAGGTCGACCGGGGACGAGCCGAAGCACTCCAGGGCGTCGCGCGGATCGTCCGCCATGGGCCTTCCGGCGGTGTTGAGGCTGGTGTTGACGACGACCGGCAGGCCCGTGCGGCGCTCGAACTCCTCGAGCATGCGCGCCACGAGCGGCTCCCGGTCCCGGTCGACCGTCTGGATCCGTGCCGTGCCGTCGACGTGCACGACCGCCGGGATGCGCTCGCGCCACTCGGCGGCGACGTCGTGCACGAAGAGCATGTAGGGACTGGGCAGCGGCCCGTCGAACATCTCGGCCGCCCGCTCGGCGAGCACCATGGGCGCGACGGGCCGGAACTGTTCGCGGCCCTTCACGTCGTTGAGCCGCTCCAGGTTGCCCGCGTGTCCGGGGTGGGCGAGCAGCGAGCGGTGGCCGAGAGCCCGCGGCCCGTACTCGGAACGCCCTTGGAACCAGGCCACGATGGCGTTGTCGGCCAGTGCCTCGGCCACGGTGGCGGCGATGTCGGGCGGGCGCTCGAACGGGATGGCCGCCGTCTTCAGCCAGCCGGCGAGCTCCGCGTCGGACCAGTCCCGGCCGAGGGCGGCCGTCGGCATCGGCTCCGGGTTGTCGCCCGCCCCCGCCGACAGGAGCAGGGCGCTCCCGAGCGCGGTGCCGGCGTCACCGGCGGCGGGCTGCACCCACACGCGCGCGAACGGCCCTTCGCGAGCGATCCGCGAGTTGGCGACGCAGTTGAGGGCGACACCGCCGGCGAGGGTCAGCAGCCGGTCGTGCGTGCGCCCGTGAAGCCACCGCACGAGGTCCAGCATCGTCTCCTCCAGGACGGCCTGGGTGCTCGCCGCGACGTCCGCATGGGCCTGGGTCCACGGCTCGTCGGGCGCGCGGGGCGGGCAGAACTCGTCCCAGGGCACGCCGCTCGCGCGGAAGCCGCCCTCGCCCGTCGGGTGGACGTAACGGCGGAGTTCGGCGAGCATGCGGGGCGTGCCGTGCGAGGCGAGCGCCATGACCTTGAACTCGTCGGAGGAGCGCAGGAATCCCAGGTGGTCGGTGAGTTCCTCGTACACGAGGCCGAGGGATTCGGGGAGTTCCTGGGCGTACAGCGGCTCGATGCGGTCGCCGGTCCGGCGCGCGGACAGGTGGGAGCCGCGTTCTCCCCGGCCGTCGAGGACCAGGACCGAGGACGTCTCGGCGTCGTCCGCGGCGAAGGCGCTGGACGCGGCGTGTGCCATGTGGTGGCCGACGAAGCGGACGATGCCGGGGTCGAGGCCGGGGAGCGCGGTCTGCAGGAACCCGGGAACCTCCCGCGCGTACGTCTGACGGAGGTGGTCCCACGGGTCGTCGAGGCCCATGGCGTCGGCCGGCAGGGACTGTGCCGGGTCGTAGGAGTACGCGACGGCGTCGAGGTCCTGGGGTCGCAGACCGGCCCGCTGCAGGCACCAGCGGGCCGCCTGTTCGGGCAGTTCCCAGGCGGAGAACGGCACGGGGCGTTTGCCGTGCTTACGTCGGGAGAATCGTTCCTCTTCCGCTGCGGCGACCGTCTTCCCGTCGACGACCAGGGCGGCGGCGGGGTCGTGGAAGAGAGCGTTGATTCCGAGAACACGCATGGTGGCGGGGGCCTTTCCGCTGTCGGGGCACGGTTGTCTCTCGCGAGGAGGGCGTGGCGCGCGGGGTCAGTCGTCCTGATGGGCGCGGAACCAGGCGATCGTGCGCCGCAGCCCTTCCTCGGCCTGGACCGTGGGCTCCCACTGGAGCTTGTCGCGGGCCAGTGTGATGTCCGGGCAGCGGACGGCGGGATCGTCGGTGGGCCGCTCGATGAACCGGATCTCCGATCGGGAGCCGGTGAGTTCGACGATCCAGCGCGCCAGGTCCAGCATGGTGATCTCGGTCGGGTTGCCGAGGTTGACCGGGCCGCGCATCCCGTGGGCGGCGGCCGCGAGGATGCCTCGGACGGTGTCGTCGACGTAACAGAGGGACCGGGTCTGCAGACCGTCCCCGGTGACCGTCAGCGGCGCCCCGTCGAGGGCCTGCCGTACGAAGGTGGGCACCGCCCGACCGTCGTATCCGCGCATGCGCGGTCCGTAGGTGTTGAAGAGCCGCACGATGGCGGTGTCGGTGCCGTGCTCCGACGACTCGGCCGTCGTGAGCGCCTCGCCGAAGCGCTTGGCCTCGTCGTAGACGCTGCGCGGCCCGACCGGGTTCACATGGCCCCAGTACCGCTCGCTCTGCGGATGTTCCTGCGGGTCGCCGTACACCTCGGACGTCGAGGCGAGCACGAAACGCGCCTCCGAGGTCCGGGCGAGGGCCAGGGCGTTCCGCGTCCCGAGGCTGCCGACCTCCAGGGTGTGCAGGGGGAGGCGGAGATAGTCCGCGGGAGAGGCGGGCGAGGCGAAGTGGAGGACGAGGTCGGGCGGTCGGCCGACGGAGAAGGGTTCGGAGACGTTCGCCTCCAGAAGGGTGAACCCGGGGTCGTCCATCAGGGGGGAGACGTTCGACCGGCGCCCGGTGCTGAAGTCGTCGACGCAGGTCACCGCCGTTCCGGCGTCGAGCAGGGCGGCGCACAGGTGCGAACCGACGAAGCCGGCGCCGCCCGTGACGACCGCGTGCCGCCAGCGGGTCGGGAATGAAGTGGTCATGGGTGATCTCCTCCGACGGACGTGAGGTGATGAGCCGCAGCTCCGGAGGACGAGAAGCCGGCGGCGCCCCCCCCGCGCCCGGGCGGGGCGCGCTCCGGGGGGCCGGTGCGGAACTTCAGCGTCCGTCACGTGCGTGCGGGCCGCCAGACGAAACCGCCTGTCCGGGTGCTCTTCGGGGGCGCGGGAGGCGGTTCGTCACGAGAGGCTCTGCGGGGACGGGGACGGGGACGGGGACGGGGAGGGAGCGGGTGCTCGGCCTCCGGGCCGCTGCTACCCCTGCCGAGCAGCGCTACTCGCTGGAAGCACCCTTTCACCCGGATATGCCCGTCTCCATGCCGAATGCCCGGAGCCTTGGTAGGGGGAGGGGAGCCGGCGCGGGGCGCGGAGGCAGGGGCGTCCGGGGGCGCGGAGACTGCGGCGGAGGTCGAGGCGTGCGCTGAGGGTGACCGGACGGCGTGCGCGCGGGTGGGCGGGGCCGGGGCGCGCGCTGAAGCGCGCCGGAACGACCCGCCCGCGGGAGCCCCGCGGGCGGGCGGCGGTCGCCGCCCCCCCCGCGTCCGCGGGCGGGCGGCGTCAGCGCGTGGCGAGCACGAGCGCGTACGCGAGGAAGAACAGCGCGCAGGCGAGGGCGAGGACCCAGACGACGGCCAGGGGGCCACGCGCCCAGCCGCGGCGGGGCGGCCGGTGAGGGCCGGTGCCGGTGCTCGTGCCCGCCTCGGCCGGAGGGGTCTCTCCGGGGGGCACGCCGCCGCCCGCGTCGAGACCGGGCGTGGTGCGGGGCTCCGGGTCCGGATTGCTCGGTGTGCTCATGGGGAACACCTCCCTGTCGCTCCTCCGGGGCAGCCGGTCGGCGCCTACCCAGACCACGGAGGCTTACTCGACGACGCCGGCCTCATGGCGCGGGGACACGGCCGATGCCGTTCGCTCTCCGCGCTCGGGAGCGGAGGCGGGAATGCGATCAGGCGCGTGCCCGGATTCGCGAGCGGGGACCCACGTCTTCTCTGGGGGCCGAACGGAATGCGGCGGATGTCGCCGAAGCCCTCACTTCCGTCGCGTCACCTCGCGCAGGACGAAGGCCGACGACCGCTCCCTTCTTTACGGCACCTCCCGAGAGCAGCGGGAGTTCGACGCCGGCTGAGTCGAGAAGAGCCCCAATAATCGCTCTGCTCCCTTTGGTTGCAGCAGTTTCTCCCTGCACGAGAGCGCCCATGTCTTCACGTCTTTCCCGCAGATGTCGCGGTCGGAACGGGTTGACGGAAAAGGCCCTCCTGTGCGCGTCCCGCAAATTCGTCACTATTGCGATCGGGCGGACATTTTCGAGAACGAAAGGGGCACCACCGATCTGTAGACGATCGTCGACTTCCGGAACTGACGTACACCGTTTCCCCGGTGGGCCAGGACCGAGTGATCTCGCGAAAGAAGGCACCCGGATGGAAGAACCGCACGAGAACGGAGCGACGGCGACCGGTGCCGGTCTCGTCGTCGTGGCCAACCGGCTGCCGGTGAGTCTGGAGCGGGACGCGGACGGCGCCGAACGGTGGCGCCGCAGTCCTGGCGGTCTGGTGAGCGCGCTCGAGCCCTTCCTCCGCGCCCACCGGGGAGCGTGGGTCGGCTGGCCCGGCGTCGGCGGCACGACACGGGGCTCCTGGCAGGACGGTGAACTGCTGCTGCACCCGGTCGGCCTGACGGTGGAGGAGGTCGACGACTTCTACGAGGGCTTCTCCAACGCCACGTTGTGGCCGCTGTACCACGACGTGGTCATGCCGCCGGAGTACCACCGCCACTGGTGGGAAGCGTACGTCCACGTCAACCGCAAGTTCGCCGCGGCCGCCGCCGAGGCCGGCGGGCCCGGGGCCACGGTCTGGATCCAGGACTACCAGCTCCAGCTCGTCCCCGCGATGCTGCGCGACCTGCGGCCCGACCTGCGGATCGGCTTCTTCCTGCACATCCCGTTCCCTCCCGTCGAGCTCTTCATGCGGCTCCCCTGGCGCACCGAGATCGTGCAGGGACTTCTGGGCGCGGACCTCATCGGCTTCCACCGCCCCGGCGGGGCACGGAACTTCCAGTGGCTCGCCCGGACGCTGGCCGAGGCCGAGGCGGGCCGGCCCGTGTCCGACGTCGGTGACGAACCCGGCCGGCTGACCGTCGGCGACCGCACGGTGGGGGTGGGGGCCTTCCCCATCTCCATCGACGCCGCCGAACTCGACAGCCTGGCCCGCCGGCCCGACATCGAGCGCCGGGCCCGCCGGATCCGCGCCGACCTCGGCAACCCGCGGAAGATCGTGCTCGGCGTCGACCGGCTCGACTACACCAAGGGCATCGACATCCGGCTCCGCGCCCTGCACGAACTCCTCGCGGAGGGGCGGATCTCCGCCCGGGACACCACGATGGTGCAGATCGCCACCCCGAGCCGCGAGCGCGTCGAGCACTACATCCGCATGCGCGAGGACATCGAACGGGCGGTGGGCCGCATGAACGGGGAGTTCGGAAGGGTCGGGCACCCCGCCGTCCACTATCTGCACACCTCGGTGGGCCGCGAGGAGCTCGCCGCCTTCTACCGCGCGGCCGACGTCATGCTCGTCACCCCGCTGCGCGACGGGATGAACCTGGTCTGCAAGGAGTACGTCGCCTGCCGCCACGACCTCGGCGGCGCCCTGGTCCTCAGCGAGTTCGCGGGCGCCGCCGCCGAACTCACCGACGCCCTCCAGGTCAATCCGTACCACCTGGAGGAGGTCAAGTCCCAGCTGGCCCGCGCCCTGGAGATGGGCCCGGCCGAGGCCCGCCACCGCATGACCGCCATGCGCGGTCACGTCCTCACCCACGACGTGAGCCACTGGGCCCGCTCGTTCCTCACCGCCCTGCGCGGTGGCGCCGCCGCGCAGGGCGGCGTCCCGGCGCAGGCCGGGGAGACGGTGGGCGAACCTGTCGGCGCCGCCGACCGGGCTCTGACATGACGTGCTGCCGATCACCGGTCGTACGGGCCGCACGGGCCGGGAGACCGTCCGGACACGCCCTGGGGCGTGTTTCGAAAGTCCCGCCTGCCCCGCGACGCCTGGCACGCACGCTCGCCGCGTTGCCGGGATCGTCCACGTCCGTCCAGTAGGAGGGCGACCCTCCGCCGTGCGATCGCACGCACCAGACGCCGTCACACGCCCTAGGAGGACGGAAGTGGATGGCCCTCGGCGTCCGTGCGGTCCTTCTGGGTGGAGAACTTGTTGAGGAAGACGTCGTAGCGGCCGTCGGGGCGGCGGGTCACGGTCGCTCCGTCCTGCCAGACGCCGTTCTCGTCCCACCACGGGCTGCCCTGCGGATCGCCCTGGTTCTGGTGGATGTTGTGCATGCCCAGACCCGCGTCGAACGGCTCGCCGAAGACGAGGATCGGTCGGCCGACGACGAGGATCGGCTCCAGGGCCAGGGCGGCGTCCAGGTTGGAGCCGGAGGTCCACGGCCGTGACGACGTCGTCCACCGCGACAGCAGGCGCCCGGCGCAGCCGGGGCGGCCACGCAGCGCCCGGTGCCGGATGTAGTCGAGGGCCCCGGAGCCGGCCGTCCGGGCGAGATCGTGGAAGCCGGGCGGCAGCGCGGTCACCGGGCCGAGGTCCGAGGCCTCCACGGTGAAGGTCTTCCACTGCACGCCGGTGGCGGACTGGTGGCTGTCCACGTCGACGGCGCACCTGTACTGGCCTCCTGGCGCGTCGACCCTGAGATGGACGTGAAACCAGGAGCCCTGCGAGTCGGGCGTGTCGCGGAAGTGATGCCGCAGGGTTCCGACGAGGACGCCGTAGTGGTCGAAGGGCACGTTCCCGAGTGGACCACCGGGCCGCCCAGGCGGCCATCGGGGCGCGGCCGTCCGGGCGGTGCGGCGGGTGCCGTGCTCGGGTCCGGTGCCTCTCAGCCCGTCCGGACCACCGCCTTGTGCACCCCCGCGAGGGTGCCCGGCGCGATGCGCAGGCGGAGCGCGGAGCCCGTGCCCTGCACGGTGACCGCGGGGTCCCTGGAGAGGACGGCGGAGACCGGCCGGTTCCATGTCAGGTCGATGGCCGCGCCGTCGCGCAGGGGACCGGAGACGCAGACGGTCGCGGTCGTTCCCGTCTCGCGGATCATCACGCAGGCGGGGGCGCCGGCCGTCACGTCGCCGACCGTGCCGCCGACCCAGAAGTTGATTCCCGTGAAGCCGAGGGAGGGGACGCGGACGCCCTGCCGGTCGTTGGTGTTGGCGAGGACCGCGAGCCAGGCCGTGTCGGCGGCGCGGGCCGCCGTGGCCGCCTGGCTCGCTCCCGGCATCAGCACGTAGGAGTACGCGGCCCACGTCGGGTCGGTGCCGTGGTCGAACCAGAGGGTGAGGTACCTGCGGGTGACCGGATCGGTCACGGCGCTCCTGTTGATGTCCGACCAGGCGCCCGTCCGCGCCTGGCGCAGCGCCTTCAGCGGTGTCGTGGCACCCCCGGGGAAGACGTACCCGGCGTGGCCCGCGAGATGGGCCCACCGGGCGCCGGTGAGTGTGCCGCTCCAGCCGGGCGTGCCGGGCTGGGCCGTACCGTCGACGGTGAAGGCGTGCACGCCGTTCGCCCCGAGGTTGCGGTTCTCGACGACCGATTCGACGCCGGTGCCGTCGCGGCCGTGGATCCCTGCGCCGAGGCAGACGACCGAGTCGTCGAGGAAGAACCACGACTTCTTGGCCAGGAGGGTGGAGGACAGTCCCTTCAGGTACTGCCCGACGGCCGCGTACGTGCCGTCGGTCGCCCCGCCGACCCAGCGCACGTCCGGCCGGGCGGCGCCCCACACGCCGCCCTCGCCGTCGGCCAGCGGGGTGCGGGAGGCGGTGGTGCCGGGCAGCCGGTAGGGATCGACCGTCGGCCAGAAGTCGTCGCTGTACTGCCCGTTGGCGAAGTCGCCGCCCCACCAGTACAGCATCCCCGATCCGCTGTGCCAGGCCCGCAGGTTCTCGCCGTTGCCGTTCTCGTAGTACGTGATCCGGTTGGACGCCATGGAGAGGCACGCGGCCCAGCCAGGGCGACGGTGCACGGCCCGGTCCATGCCGGGGAAGAGTCGATGCCCGGACGGCTCGGGCGTCGCCGGGGCCGGACCGCCGTCCACGCTCTCGAGGCGGGCGAGCGCGGCGACGCCGAGCGCGGGGCTGGAGAGGACGGGGCTGTAGTAGTCGCGCGCGATCCAGCCCTTGACCATGCCGTCCCAGCGGGCCCTCTCGGCGGCGGACGCGCTCCGCGCGAGCAGGGGTACGCACGCGATGACGGCGTGACCGCGCAGATGGTCGTCCTGACGCACGCCCCGGGTGTCCGCCTTCTGCACGCCCCTGCTGACCGCGCGCCCCGAGACGGCGTCCATGGCCAGGCCGTTGAAGAGGAACGGCGCGTACGCCTTCTCGACGGAGTCGAGGACGACCTGCCTGCCGTTGTCCGTGACCTCCCAGGCGGAGCCCGCCAGCAGGGCGAACAGCATCGACAGGCCGCCGAGCATGACGGCGCCGTACGACCCGGCGTAGGGCACGTAGAGGTGCTGGACGAAGCTTCCGTCGGCGTAGAGCCCGTCCCCTGAGGTGACGTAGGGGAAGACCGGCGACAACGCGTCGCGGGCGAGGGCCAGCTTCGCCGGGGAACCGCCCACGGCACCGCGCAGCGCCAGGACCCGGCACAGGTCGACCCGGTTGGCGCCCGTGGAGGTGCCGGTGTAGTGCGCGACCGCGCTGTCCGGCACGAAGTGGTCGACGGCGGCGGTGTGTGCCCCGACACGGGCCGCTCCCAGGTGCTCGTACAGGAGCACGTCGATGTCGAGGAGGGCCTGCGGGATGCCGATCTGCCAGTTGTACCAGTTGCCGTAGCGGGCCCGGCCCGCGCGATAGGCCTGGTCGTGCAGGTGGTCGAGTCCGGTGAGGATGTCCGTCCGCAGGCCGGTGTCGCCGCTGAGTCCGGTACCGGGCTGGGCGTACGCCTCGGTGAGGGTGCGCAGCCGGCTGTAACTCGTCTGCAGATTGCCGGAGTACGTGTACGACTCGGCGTCCGTGTCCGGCTCCGGGTCGAGGTACGGGAGGTCGGGCCAGAGGGAGCCGTTCGCCGGGGCCATGGAGGCGCGGAGGTCGCGGGCGGTCGCGCCGAGCGCGGCCAGCTTCGAGGCGAAGGGCTCGGCGGCGGGGTCGAAGCCGGTGCCGAGGAGCAGGTCCCGCCACGTCAGGCGGAGCGCGTCGTAGGCATCGGCGGCGACGGCGGGTGCGGCGGATGCCGGCACCGCGAACGGTGCCAGGGCGGCGGCGCCGAGGGTCGCGCGCAGCAGACCGCGACGGGACAGGAAGGAGGCGGGAAGGGGAGAGGGGACGGAGGAGTGCATGGCGAGAGGACCCCCGGGGCGGGTGGGGCGGCGGCGCGGGGAGGAGCGCGCCTTAGCAAGCGGTTTCTCTCACGGGGAGGAACCCGGAGTCAATGACTCCGTCCGCTCCGCGTCACGACCTCTCCGGGCCGTCCACGGTGTCCCCGTCAGAGGGCCACGACCGTCACCTCCGTCGCCTTCACGCTCGTCCACACCGCCGTCCCGTCGCCGAGCCCGAGTTCGGCCGCCGCCTGAGGTGTGATCTCCGCGACCAGGTCGGGGGCCCGGTCGGAGGTGACCAGGACGCGCAGACGGCTGCCGGAGGTGGTGATCTCCCGGACGGTGCCGGGCCAGACGTTGCGGGGGCTGCCGGCGGGCTTGTCACGGTGGAGGGAGACGGCCTCGGGGGCGATGACCGCCAGCGCCTCGGTGCCCGTCGGGACGGCCTCCGCGACCACCAGGCGGCCGCCGTCGGCCAGTCGCAGCCCCTCGGGCGAGCCCGTGCCGGGCCAGGCGTTGCGCCCGAGCATGCGGGCCACCCACGGGGAGCGGGGGTGCCGGGTGACCTCGGAGGGCGGAGCGTCCTGGAGCGTCCGGCCGTCGTCGAGGACGAGGACGCGGCCCGCCAGGGCGACCGCCTCGACCGGGTCGTGGGTCACGATCAGGCAGACGCCGCCGAAGCCGTCGAGATGCCGGCGCAGGGTGTGGCGTACGTGCGCGCGCGTGGTCTGGTCGAGTGCGGCGAGCGGCTCGTCGAGGAGGAGCAGCCGGGGGCGGGCGGCCAGGGCGCGCGCGAGGGCCACGCGCTGTGCCTGTCCGCCGGAGAGCTGCGCCGGCCTGCGGCGCGCGAGGTGCCCGACGCCGAGCCGGTCGAGCCACCGCCGCGCCTCGCGGCGCGCCTCGGCGCGGGAGGCACCGTGCGCGCGCAGCCCGTAGGCGGTGTTGGCGAGGGCGCTCATGTGCGGGAAGAGGGCGCCGTCCTGGGGGACCCAGGCGATCTCCCTGCGGTGCGGAGGCCGCGCGGTGACGTCGGTGTCACCGAGACGGACGGTGGCGTGCGCGCGGGGGGTCAGGCCGAGGAGGGCGCGCAGAAGGGTGGTCTTGCCCGCGCCGTTGGCGCCGACCACGGCGATGGTGGTGCCCGGTTCGGCGTCCAGGGTCAGTTCGGTGAAGCCGCAGACCTCGGCGTGGAGGGACCAGCGGTCCCGCGTCGCGACGGGTGCCGGGTCGGCGGGGAGCGTCGCGGGGGCGGGGTCCGGCTCCTCCGCCGCGTGCGCCGCGGGGCGGGGCCGGTCGCTCGGGGTTCCGGTCCAGCGTCCGCGCAGCGCGATCAGGACGAGCATGGCGATGACGAGCAGCAGGAGGGAGACGGACGTCGCCGCCTCCGGCTCCTCCTGGAGCAGCAGATACACCTGGAGGGGCAGGGTCTGGGTGGTGCCGGGGAGATTGCCGGCGAAGGTGATGGTGGCCCCGAACTCGCCCAGTGCCCGAGCCCAGGTGAGGGCGGCGCCCGCGACGAGACCCGGCGCGACCATGGGCAGGGTCACGGTGAGGAACACCCGGAGGGGCGAGGCACCCAGCGAGGCGGCGGTCTCCTCGTAGCGGGGACGGAGTCCGCCGAGCGCGCCTTCCAGGCTGATGACGAGGAAGGGCATGGCGACGAACGTCGCGGCGAGGACCGCGCCCGAGGTATGGAACGGCAGCGTGATGCCGAAGGCGTCCTCCAGCCACGGACCGAGCAGGCCGCGGCGGCCGAAGGCCAGCAGCAGGGCGACCCCGCCGACGGTGGGCGGCAGGACCATCGGGAGCAGGACGAGGGAGCGGACGAACGCCTTGCCGGGGAAGTCCACCCGGGCGAGCAGCCAGGCCAGCGGCACGCCGAGGAGCAGCGACAGGCCGAGGGCCCACAGCGAGACGACGAGCGAGAGACGCAGCGCCCGCGTGGTACCCGCGCTGGTCAGATGGTCTCCGAGCTCGCCCCACGACGTGCGGACGAGGATCCCGATCAGCGGCATCAGCAGGAACGCGACGGCCAGCAGCGCGGGAACCGCCAGCGCGAGCGGCGCGCGCGCCCGCGAGGCGCGCCGGCCACGCGGCGTCCGGGCCGAGGCCGGCGGGAGGGGGCGGAGGCGTTTCATCGATGGTTCCCGGGCTCGGAGGAGGAGGGAGCGACGGATGGAGCCGTACCGGAGCCGCCCGGTCCCCCCCCGGACCTGGGCAGCCCCGGCATGGGCGCGGACGCGGCTACGGCAGCTGGAAGCCGGCGTCCCGCAGTATCTCCCGCGCCTCCGGGCCGCTCAGCCAGGCGACGAACGCGGCGGCGGCCTCGGAGTTCTTCGACGCCTTGAGCGTGGCGGCCGGATACGCGGCGATGGCGTTCTGCTCGTCGGGGATCGCGACCGCGTCGACCTCGTCGGCGGACTTCTCGGCGTCGGTCTTGTAGACGAGGCCGGCGTCGGCCTCGCCCAGCTCGACCTTGCTGAGCACGGCGCGGACGTTCGGCTCCTGCGAGACCGGCCTCACCGCGATCTTCTGCGCGTCGAGGATCTTCGCGCTGTAGCGCCCGGCCGGCACCTCGGGCGCGGCGAGGACGACCTTCAGCCCCGGGTCGCCGAGGTCCTTCAGCTCGTCGATCTTCTTGGGGTTGCCCTCGCCGGTGGCGATGACCAGGCGGTTCCTGGCGATGACGGTCGGCGCGCCGGTGTCGGCCCGCAGCCCGTCCATCGTCTTGGTGTCGGCCGTGACCAGGGCGTCGGCGGGAGCGCCCTGCTTCACCTGCGCGGCGAGCTCCTGCGACCCGGCGAAGGAGAAGGTCACGGTGGTCCCGGGGTGCTTCTTCTCGTACGCGGCGCCGGCGGTCTTGAAGACATCGGTCAGGGAGGCGGCGGCCAGGACCGTCAGCTCGGCCTCGGGGGCGCCGGAGGCGGAGGCGGCGCCCTGGCCGCCGGCGTCCTTCGTGCCGGCGTCGCCGCAGGCGGCCAGCGGCACGAGGAGCGCGGCCGTCAGGGCGGCGCCGGCGGCGCGGCGTCCGGTGAAGGGGAAGGGAGAAGGCATGGGGCTCTCCTGGGGACGACGGCCGGCGGGGGCCGTCCGAACGGATGATGGTGAGCCGCGCCGGTGACGGGCGACGCCGCTGATCTGCGCGAGGTGTCAGGTGCGGTCGATGTGCACGCTGGTCGACTTCACGCGGGCGGTGGCCTGCATGCCGACTTCGAGTCCCAGCTCCTCGACGGCCTCCCTGGTCAGGAGGGACACCAGACGGTGCGGACCGGCCTGGATCTCCACCTGCGCCGCCACGTCGCCGAGCTTGACCGCGGTGACGATGCCGGGGAACGCGTTGCGGGCGCTGGTGTACGGAGTGTCCTCCTCGCCCTGGCCGCTCTGGGCGACCTCGACGGAGAACGCGGCCAGAGCGCGGCCGTCGATGAGGCGGCGCCCGCCCTCGTCCCGATGGGTGGCGACGCGGCCGGCGTCGGCCCAGCGGCGGGCGGTGTCGGGGCTGACGCCGAGCAGGCGCGCCGCCTGCCCGATGGTGTAGGACTGCATATGCGACACCGTAGGGCTCTCTGGCTCTCACATGCAATTATTTCGTGGCTTCCTAGCAGCAGATGCGAGATCGATTGGAGGAACCGACAGGGGTCGGGATCACCGGCGCGGACGACGGGCGGACACACTCCCGTCCCTACTGGGCGCGGGGCCGAGGAGGGCATCGGCCCTGTCTTCGCCGCGCGGTGAACGACGCCCCTCCGGCCGGCCGCGGCCCGGACGGTAGTCCTCCGGCACGCGGGCACGTCGGGGTCGTCAGGGGAGCGCTAGAGCGAAGGAGATGAGGGCCGCGGCCGATCCCGGTCCGTCCCGTCCCGCGGCTGGGGAAGGCCGACGCGGACGTCCGTCGACATGACCCGTGCCGTCACGGCCACGCCGGCGTCGAGCCCGGTCCCCGGGCCGAGCCGCTCCGCTGCCCGCCCCGTGCCGTACGAGGCACAGGCGCGTTCCCAGTCGTGTCCGCGTCCGTGTCAGGCAAGATCCAGCAGCTGCTCGTGGAACCCGCCGAACCCCCGTGACGTGTCGACGAGGTGGATCTCCAGGATCCAGTGGCAGCGCCGGCCGGCCCGGTCGGTACGGCGCAACGGCTGGTCGTTGTCCGGGGTGATGTACGACTCCGCCGTGGCGCCGTCGATCGTCTCGTGCGGGAACTCGCCGACGAGATGCCCCGCGTGCCACCCGCCCAGGGTCCAGCCCCGCTCCGAGCCCGCACGCTCCACCTCCGCGTACAGCCGGCGGCCGGTGATCTCCGGGTCCGCCCGGAAGGCGCGCCGCCCGGCGTCGAAGACGGGGACCAGGTCGTCGCGGAGCCGGTGCTTGACGGGATCGTTCCCGAAGACGAAGGTGCGGCCGAAGTCGGCCTCGTACTCCTCGAAGATCGGACCGAAGTCGGCGAAGGCGATGTCCTCCTCGCCGATGATCCGGTCCGGCGGGTTCTCCTTGTAGGGGTGCATGGTGTGGGGTCCGGAGCGGACGATCCGCTTGTGCCAGTGCCTGGTGGTGCCGAACATCTCGTTCGCCAGGTCCCGGATCCGGTCGCTGACCTCCCGCTCGCCGGAGCCGGGGGCCACCAGGCCCCGCGCCTCCACCTCCGCGAACAGGGCCACCGCCTTGCGCTGGGCCTCCACCAGGCCGAGAGCGCGCGCCTGCTCGTCCGTGCGATCGGATGTCATGGAGCGGGTCCTCTTCCTGGTCAAGAGCGTCGGCCCTCAGGGGCGTTGCGGCGCGTGCCGGCCGTCCGGAGCATCCTGCGTCCGAGGGGGCCGCCACGTCAGCCGGAGCGGCCGTAGTCGGTCAGCTCCCGGCGACCAGGGCCGATGAGGACCGCTAAAGCGTTTGCCGCCGGCCGGACCGGTCGGATAGGACGGCGCCTGGCACGCCGGCTCGCCCCGTTGTCGGGATCGGCCGAGTACGTCCCGTACGAGGACGATCCTCCGCCTTGCGCGCGCCGTAGCCGCGGGGCCCGCCCTTCGGGCGATCGCGCGCACCATACGCCGCGGGGAGCGCCCTTCGGGCGGGCGGTGCTCCTGTCGCGACCCGCCCCAGCCCGCCGGGCTGTCCACCGCGGGGCGCCGTGTACCGGTGCCCCGGCCGCGTCAGCGGGGCGGGATCGCCGCCTCCGCCGCCGCCTTGATCCGGCCCGCGAACGCCGGGGCGTCCTTCCGGGCCGCGAAGAGGGCCGGTCCGACGACGAGCTTGCCCAGCCCGTGCCCCTCGAGCACGTTGTGGACGCGGACCCGCGTCCCGCCGCCCGGGAGCGCCTCCAGGTCGTAACCGCCCTCCCGCGCCGTCACCTTGTTCTTCGAGACCTCGGCCCAGCGGATCCGTACCGGGGCTTCGAGGGCGGTGATGCGGAACTCCCTGGCGGTCTTCATCCCGGCGTCCTTCACGGCGCTCCGGAAGACGGTGCCCACAGCGGTAGGCGCGTCGGGGGTCCGCTCGATGCGCAGGACCCGGGGGCTGAACTCCGGATCGTGGCGTCCGTCGGCGAGGTAGGCGAACACCTCCTCGACGGGCCGGTCGATGCGGGCCGTCGCTTCGAACTTCCCTGACATGGGCACTCCTTGTCGTCCGAGCCGGACCATGACGGGCCGGTGCACCCCGCCCGGCCCCGGGCGGTGGTCAGTCGCGGGTCCTCAGGGCCCTGGTGAGCAGCACACCGGCCACGATCAGGGCCACACCGAGCCACCACACCTCGTCGAAGACCAGGACGGCGACCCCGACGGGGACCAGCAGACCGGCCAGCGGCACGAACAGCCCGGACAGGGGCGGTGCTTCACTCCCTGGCCGGCCCGCCGCGCTCCTCGCACGGGCCCTGGCGACGTCGGGATACCACAGCGTGAAGCGCAGCGCGGCGATGACGGCCAGGATCTGGATGATCCAGCCGGTCCAGATGTTGTCCGCGTTGTGCAGCACCAGGTCGCCGTACGCGCCGGCGACGGCGGCGACCAGGAAGGCGAGGCCCCACGCGCCGGTGATGAGGTAGTTGGTCCGCAGGAACACCGGGGTGCGCCAGTAGGCGGGATCGACCTGTTCCCGCGCGTACTGGAGGGTGAACGGCATACGGACCGCCATGGAGCCGAAGGCGATCACGACGAGGGCGATGTTGGACACCTCCCCGGCGTACGTCTCGAGCCAGCGCAGGGTGCCGTCGCTCGCGAAGGCGCCGATGACGGCCAGGACGGCGAAGAAGACCAGGTCGGAGAGTTCGAGCAGCTTCCAGGAGCTGCCCCGGTCGACGAACCGTCCGCCCGCGACCAGAGCGACGCCGGTCAGGAGGGCCAGCGCGACGGCGATCTCGAACCGGCCGGGACCGACCAGCAACGAGAAGATGATCCACGGCGCCATGCCGACAACCGGGTTCTGGAGGATTCCGGCGGCGTGGCCCCGGCCCTTGGCGGGCGCCTCGGTCTTCACTCCTCCAGATTGCACGGCGCGGCAAGGCTGGTCCATTCGAGGCGGGACCGAGCGCGGCGACGCCTCCCGCGGCGCGTCCTCCGTTACGGGCGGGCGGAGGGCGGGGCCGCCTTCGCCCCCGCACAGGTTAGGGTCCGATCACGACTGGGTCCCGTCGCCCGCGGGCGACGGGACTTTCGGCGAAGGAAGGCGAGACACACCGATGAACGTCAGCGCGCACATCGAGGCCGTCTACACCGAGGTCTGCCGGCGCAACCCCGGCGAGACGGAGTTCCACCAGGCGGCGGCCGAGGTGCTGGACTCCCTCGCGCCCGCGCTGGAGCGGCATCCCGAGTTCGCCGAGACCGGGATCGTGGAACGGCTGGTCGAGCCCGAGCGGCAGCTGATGTTCCGGGTCCCCTGGGTCGACGACGAGGGCTCGGTACGCGTCAACCGGGGCTTCCGGGTGGAGTTCAGCAGCGCGCTCGGCCCGTACAAGGGTGGCTTGCGGTTCCATCCGAGCGTCAACCTCGGCATCGTGAAGTTCCTCGGTTTCGAGCAGATCTTCAAGAACGCGCTGACGGGGATGGCGATCGGCGGCGGCAAGGGCGGCGCCGACTTCGACCCGAAGGGCCGCTCGGACGGCGAGATCATGCGGTTCTGCCAGTCGTTCATGACCGAGCTCCACCGCCACCTGGGCGAGCACACGGACGTGCCGGCGGGCGACATCGGCGTCGGCGCGCGCGAGATCGGCTTCCTCTTCGGCCAGTACAAGCGGATCACCAACCGCTACGAGTCCGGCGTCCTCACCGGCAAGCCGGTGGGCTGGGGCGGCTCCCACGTCCGCACCGAGGCCACGGGCTACGGCGCGGTGTACTTCGCCCAGGAGATGCTGGCCACGCGCGGCGCCGGTTTCGAGGGGCGCCGGGTGGTGGTCTCCGGTTCCGGGAACGTGGCGGTGTACGCGGCGGAGAAGGTCCACGCGCTCGGCGGACGGGTGGTGGCGTGCAGCGACTCCTCCGGGTACGTCGTCGACGAGGACGGCATCGACCTTGAGCTGCTCAAGGACGTCAAGGAGGTGCGGCGCGCACGGATCTCCGCCTACGCCGAGGCGAGGCCGACGGCGCGCTTCTCGGCCCGCGGCACGGTGTTCGACGTCCCGTGCGACATCGCCCTGCCGTGCGCGACCCAGAACGAACTGGGCCGCGAGGACGCCGTGGCTCTGGTCAAGAACGGAGTCATCGCCGTCGCGGAGGGCGCGAACATGCCCTGCACCCCGGAGGCGGTGAAGGTGCTCCGGGAGGCCGGAGTCCTCTTCGGCCCCGGAAAGGCCGCCAACGCGGGCGGTGTCGCCACCTCGGCGCTGGAGATGCAGCAGAACGCCTCCCGCGACAGCTGGTCCTTCGAGGAGACCGAGTCCCGGCTCGCCGCGGTGATGCGCGCCGTCCACGCCGACTGCCGCGACACCGCCGAGGCCTACGGCGGAAACCCCGAGGACTACGCACTCGGCGCCAACGTGGCGGGCTTCCTGCGGGTGGCGCGGGCCATGACGGCCCAGGGCGTCATCTGAGACCACCGCCCGCGGTCCGCCGTCGTCCGCGCCATCCCGCCCTGCCCGACGAGGACGGCCCGTTCGCGCGGCCAACGGTCGCCTGCGAGGCCCGAGTCGCCCTCGGCCTGGCAGGGGCCGTCCCCTTCGGCGCACCCCGGGGAACTCCTCGGCCGGCCACCGTTGTTCTCCACCGCGGAGAAGACCGGTATGAGGTTGAACGCCTGGAAGACGAAGCCCATGGTGTGGGCCCGGTGCTCGGTGCGCACCGCGTCCGACATCGCGAACAGGTCATGGCCGCCGACCGACACCCGGCCGCCGTCGATGTCGTCAGCCCGGACAAGCAGTTCAGCAGCGTGGTCTTTCCTGAACCCCACGGTCCCATGACCGCCACCATCTCCCCGTGCCACACGAGGAGATCCAGGTCGCGGAGGGCGGTGACCTCCACGGAACCCGTCCGGTAGATCTCGCTGACTCCGGTGGCGACGAGAAGCGCCTGATCGGTTCCCATGTGCTCCATACCAACCGCCGGAGGCGACGGGACGCTACGGCCAGCCAGACCCGGGACAGGGGCCGAAGGGCCCCATCGCCGGTGACGGCGAGGCGCGCCCCGGCGGGCCTCACCCGGCCCTGATCAGGCGTTCCCCGATGCCCGGGAGCGCCGCCGGACGGCGGTGGCGGCCAAGGTGCCCGCGCCCGTCGCGGTCACGGCGAGGAGGACGAATCCGCCCGGGACGGGCCCGTCGACCAGGGCCGCACCTGCGTGAAGGGTCGCTCCGCGTACGGATACCCCACGCCCCCGAACGTCTCACCGAGCCGATGGTCCGCGAGCGCGGCGCATGGCGACCGTCCAGGGGGGGCCGAGGCGGTCGCCCGCGTCGTCGGCGGGTTGCGCGCCGCCCTGCGGGCCGGCGGTCCCGACGTCAGTCGTGGGGCACGAGGGCGACCGGTGGTCGACTGTGGTGCAGGACCGCGTGGGCCACGCTTCCGAGGCGGGTACCCAGCGTCGATCGCTGAATGCGCCGACCCACCACCACGAGAGCGGCGTCCTCGGCGGTCCGCACCAGTTCCTGGCCCGCCGACCCGACCGTCACCCGCCCGCTCACCACCAGGCCGGGGAACCTCGCACGCCAGGGTTCGAGGATGTCGTCAAGCGAACGCTGGATCTCGGGGCCGACGGTGAGACGGATGTCCGGGACGACGGGAGGGCCGAGCGTCGCGAAACCGGGCAGCTGCTGTGCGTAGACGACCCGCACCTGGGTGAGGCGCCGGGCCGCCTCCTCGAAGGCGAATCCCAGAACGGTGTCCACGGGGTGTCGCAGGTCGACGCCGACCACGACGGGTCCCCGCGAGGGAGACGTGCCGAGGGTCCGTACGAGGACCACGGGCCGCTTGACCACCCCGGCTACCGACATCCCGACCGAGCCGATCAGATATCCGGCCACTCCGCTCAACGCCCGTGAGCCGAGGACGAGGAGATCGCCCTGTTCGGCCGCGGCGACGAGGCTCGCCACGGGCTCCGCGGGCAGAAGCCGGGTGGTCACCGACAGACCGGGATGACGTTCGCGCAGTCCGGCCGCCGTGCGAGCGAGCAGATCCTCCGCCCACGGCTCGTCGGGTTCCCGAGCCGCGAACGGCAGCAGGGCCGCGGGTGACGCCTCCCGCGCGTGTACCAGGTGCACCCCGGTGCCGCGCACAAGCGCCTCCTCCGCGGCCCACCGCGCGGCGGCGTCCGCCTGATCCGTGCCGTCCAGGCCGACCACGACACCCTGGGTCATGATCGTCCACCTCCTTGGTCGGTGTCGTCGACGTCGTAGACGGACACATCGCCGTCGGGCAAACCCGGTTGACGGGCCCGCAGCAGGCGGCGCATCACTTCTCCGCTCCGGGTGTGGGGGAGGTTCTCGACGAACTCGATCTCCCGGGGGGCGGCGGCCGGGCCGAGGCGCCGACGGGCGAACGCCAGGACCTCGCGCCGCAGTTCGGTGTCGGGCGGATACTCCGGGCGCGGCAGCACGAACGCCTTGACGACCGCGCCGGCCGGCGGGTCGGGCCGTCCGATGACCCCGGCCTCGGCGACCGCCGGATGCTCCATGAGCACGCTCTCCACCTCGAACGGCCCGATGAGGTGCCCCGCGGACGTGATGACGTCGTCGGCGCGGCCCACGAACCAGTACCAGCCGTCGGCGTCGCGGCTGACCAGGTCCCCGGTCAGGTACCAGCCGTCCGCGAAGCACGCCTCGTATCGGCTCGGCTCGTGGAGGTAGCCGCGGAACATCGAGGGCCAGCCCGCTCGCAGGGCGAGCTCGCCCCGCGCGTCCGGCTCCCGGAGGATCCGGGGGTGCCCGCCGGTGACCGCGGCCCGGCCGTCCTCGCCGCACGCGAGCACGGCGGCCTCGACGCCCGGAAGCGGCCGGCCCATGGAACCGGGCCGCACCGGATCGGCCGCGAAGTTGGCGATCATGATCGCCCCCGTCTCCGTCTGCCACCAGGTGTCGTGGACCGGTGGTCCGAGAGCCTCCGCGCCCCAGCGCACGGCCTCGGGATCGAGCGGCTCGCCGGTACTCGCGACGAACCGGAGCGACGACAGGTCGTGGCGCCCGGCGGGCGTCGCGTCGCCGCCGCGTGGTGCGGCGCGCATGAGCGTGCGGAGCGCGGTCGGTGTGGTGTACCAGACGGTGACCCGCTGGTCGGCGAGGACCGCGTACCAGCGGGCGGAGGCGAAGTCCCCCTCGTCGACGACGGTCGTCACCCCGTGGGTGAGGGGGGCGATGATGCCGTACGACATGCCGGTGATCCAGCCGGGGTCGGCGGTGCACCAGAAGACGTCGCCCTCGTGAAGGTCCAGGGCGTAGGCGGCGGTGACGTGGTGCGCGAGGACCGCCTCGTGCACGTGGACCGCGCACTGGGGCGTTCCCGCCGTGCCGCTGGTGAAGTGCAGCAACGCCGGCTCCGAGGGATCGGTCGCCCCCACCGTGTACGCGTCCGGCGCCCCGTCCGTGACCGAGGAGAGGGAGAGGGTGCCCGGCGGCGGGTCGGCACCGGGGTCGAGGAGCAGGACGTGCCGCAGGTGCGGGAGCCGGGACCTCGCCGGCGCCACCTTGCGCTCGTACTGCTCCCGGGTCGTGACCAGGGCCCTGGCGTTGCCCAGCCGCATGCGCAGCGCGACGGGCTCGGGGCCGAAGGCGGTGGACAGGGGACACAGGACCCGCCCGGCACGCAGCGTTCCGAGGACGGTGCCGTACAGCTCGGACCGGCGGCCCAGCAGGGTGAAGACACGCTCACCGCGTTCCACACCGAGCCTCTCCAGCCCGTGCGCGAAGCGGGAGCTCGCGGCCGCGAGCCGGGCGAAGGAAACCGTCGACACGGATCCGTCGCGGCCCACGCATCGCAGCGCGACACGTTCACCGTGGCCCTCGCGCAGATGCCGGTCGACCGCCTCGTACCCCATGTTGAGGCCGCCGTCCGGCAGCCCGGCGAGCCGGGAGCGCTCGCGTCGCCAGGAGAACGCGGCCCGGGCGCTGTCGTATTCGGGCATGACGGGTGCCACCCAGAGGGCGTTCATCGGGGTGGCCCCCCATCGAACGCGAGACCGCCGCGGGCGTACTCGACCGTCACCTCGAATACCGTGCGGTGCCGCATGACGGTCCTCCTGTACGGAACGCTGGCCCCGGCAGAGCTCACCCTGCCGCGCGGAGCCGGTCCCGGGGCAGTGCCGAACGGTCCCCTTCCGGGACGGACGGCCCCTATGGCGAGCGGCTGACAGGGACCCGTCGTGGCAGGCGAGCGCCGGTCACGGAGGGCCGCGGCCGGTCATGAGGTCCGGGAGGCGAGGACCATGGCGGAGACCGGCAGACGACAGGGCCAGGAGGAACCCCGCGCCGGGCACCACCCGGGTCGGTCTGTCCCGGACCCCGCCGAGCCCCGTCCCTCGGCCGACAGCACGGGAACCGCGTTCACACCCCGTGGTGACGCGTGAACCGGACGGTCCACCGGGCCGCGCGGCGGGCACCGCGCGACCAGGACCCTCGAGAAGCGGATGGACGACCCCTCCTCCCGTCGTGTCGCCGCGGACGACCCCTCCTCCCGTCGTGTCGCCGCGGACGACCCCTGCTCCCGTCGTGTCGCCGCGGCGCCTCCCGGGGTGGTCCTGGCGGGCCGCGACCGGGACCGACCGGCCCTACCCGGCCCCTCCACGCCGGTGCGAGCGTGGTGGCAGAAAGCCACCACACGACGCGGAAAGGCGGTGGGCACGATGGAATCACCCCTGGTGGTAGGGGTCGACGGATCCGACGCCGGTCTCACGGCCTTGGACTGGGCGGTCGACGAAGCCGTACGGCACGGGCTCCCGCTGCGGATCGTCCACGCCTCGCTGTGGGAACGGTACGAGGGAGCCGTGCCGCCCTGGGCCACGGAACGGCCGTCAGGCCAGGTCCTCGCCGAGAACATCGTCGGCACCGCCGCCGACCGGGCACGGGTCCGCGCACCCGGCCTCCCTCTCACCACGGACGTCCTGGCCGAGGACGCGTCCACCGCGCTGCTCGAGGAAGGACGTGAGGGCACGATCCTCGTCGTCGGGTCCCGGGGACGCGGCGAGTTCGCCGATCTCCTGCTCGGCTCCACCGGCCTCGTCGTGGCCGCCCGGGCCCACTGCCCTGTCGTGGTCGTCAGAGGCGACCGGCACTCCCTGGAAGCACGCCACGAACGCGTCCTGCTCGGCGTCGGGGAGCACGACGTGGACTCGCCGGCCGTGCGGTTCGCCTTCCGTGAGGCGGCTGTCAGGGACGCGGAACTCGACGTGGTCCGTGCGTGGCGCCGCCCGGCCCACGAGCCGGCCGACCACCCGCTGCCGAGCGGTGACGGAGGCGCCTACGTCGCGGAACGGTCCTCCGCACTGCTCGACAAGGCCCTGGAGGCCGCGGCCTCCGAACATCCGCACGTGCGCCTGCGCAGGACCACGGTCGAGGGGACCGCCCACAGAGTGCTGACCGAGCGCTCCGCCGCCGCCGACCTGCTGGTCGTCGGGGCCCGACGCCGGGGCGGTCTCGCCGGCATGGAGCTCGGCAGAGTCGCCCACCGCGCCCTGCACCACGCCACGTGCCCGGTCGCCGTCGTGCCGCAGCGGCCTCTGGGGACCACGCAAGGAGAGCCGTGATGAACACAGCCGACGCTCGGCACGACGCGCATGGCACGAGCGACCTGGGCCGCCGCGTCGCGGCACGGCGCGCCCAACTCGGGCTCTCCTGGGAGGAGGTGGCGGAACGGGCCGGCTCCACTCCCGGCTACCTCGCCTACGTGGAGGAGCGGGTGCCCACCCCCGGGATCGAGTTCCTGGTCCGGCTCGCGAATGCCCTGGAGACCACCGTCCAGGATCTCACCGGGTACACGGCGGACCGCGCCCCCGGTGGTGGCCGCGCCGGGTACCGGCCGCAGATGGAGGAGATCGAGGAGGCGGAGTGCTGGGAACTGCTCGACGGCCAAGGCGTCGGCCGGGTCGCCGTCGAAGGGCAGGACGGGCTCGCGGTGTTTCCCGTGAACTACCGGGCCCTCGGCGGGGAGGCCGTCTTCATGACCGCTGCGGAGTCCTCCCTGGCTCGCGCCTCGGCGTCCGGCGAGGAGGTCGCCTTCGAGGCGGACCGCCTGGACGAAGCCTTCAGCCAAGGATGGAGCGTGCTCCTCGTCGGTCCGGTGCGCACGGTGCCGGACGAAGCCGTCGCACGGAGGATGAGGGACTCCGTCACGCCGGAGCCGTGGGCCGGGGACGGGCGGGACACCTTGGTGGCCCTCTCACCGCGTCGAGTGACCGGCCGCCGCATCCGGGTCCCGGGGGCGCCCGGGTCTGCCGGGCAAGGGCCGATCCGAGGGTGACCCCGTTCTCGCCGTCGGCCGCCGCGGAGCATCTCGCGCATGCCGGTGATCTCGGCGGTCCGCGTCCTGATGGTCCGGTCGGTCGGGTCCGGGGAGGCTCTCGGCGCGCTCGGTCGAGGCGCGGGTGCACGAAAGCGGCACCTCGGGTGCCTTCGGCCGTTCTCCACGTGCATCAGCCGGAGGGGGACTAAACGCGACACCGCCGTCGCCGCCCAACCGACGGCGGCGAGGCCTTCCTTCGAGCCGTCCGGACCGACGGTGACCTGGGGCGTCATGGTGTGCCTCCTCCCTCGCGTCCCGCTCCTTCCCGCCGTGGCGCGGACCGCAGAGGACGTCCCGGGATCCCGGGCCGGAATGGCCCCGTCCCCCTCAGCAGGGCCGGGCAGGTGCCGATCGGGCCCGAACGGCCCATCCCGAGGCGGCCCGTCAGGTGTCAGCCTCGGAGTGTGCCCGCGGGACCTGCTTCCGAGCCCCGGATGTAGCAGGAGTTCCGCGGGACCTGCTTCCGAGCCCCGGACGTCCCCGGAGGAAGCAGGAGTTCCGCGGGACCTGCTTCCGAGCCCCGGACGTCCCCGGAGGAGGAACCATGGCCAGCGAGATTCCCGCCCGGCCGGAGCTCGGCGGCGTCGTCGTGGGAGTCGACGGGTCTCCTTCCGCGCGCACGGCCGTGCTCTGGGCCGCCGCCGAGGCGGACCGACGGGGGCGGCCCCTGCATCTCGTCCACGCCGCCGACACCGACCGCCGGGCCCTCTTCGCCGATGCCGAGACGGTCCAGGCGGTTCGCGAGGCGGGGCGCGACCTGCTGATCGAGACCGCCGGCTCGGTGCAAGAGCGCTTTCCCGACCTTGCCGTCACCAAGGAACTGAGCCGTCAGGAGCCGGTCGCCGGGCTCCGGGCGGCCGCCGGTCGTCGGGGGACGATCGTGGTGGGCAACCGAGGGCTCGGCGGCTTCTCGGCCCTCATGCTCGGCTCCGTCGGTCTGGGAGTGGCCGCTCGAGCGGAGGGACCGGTGATCGTCGTCCGCGGTGACGGCGACCATCCCGAGGCCGGCACGGTGACGGCAGCCGTGCACGGTGCCTCCGATCTCGGCTGGCTGCTCCTCGCCGCAGCCGAGGCGGACGCCCACAAGGCGGTGCTGCGACTGGTGAGCGTCTGGAACCTGCTCACCCATGTCGGCAGCGTCGCGACCATGCTGGACGACCTCGACGAGGTCGCGCGGCAGCGCGTGCACGAGATCAAAGCCCTCGCCGACCGCGTACGCGACTTCTACCCCGGGCTCATCGTCAGCCATCACGTCGAGACCGGCACGAGCACGCCCGGGATCCTGGTGGAGGCCAGTGCCCACACCGATCTGCTCGTGATGGGCCGAGAACACCGTGTTCTGGGCGCGGGCCCGTCCTTGGGGCGTGTCGCCCACGTGCTGCTCCACCACGCCCACTGCCCCGTGGAGATCGTCCCACCCGCCTTCGCCGCCCGGGTCGAGGAGACATGAACGGGATGCTGCTCGGGGGTGATCCTCGGGGGCAGCGGTCCCCGGCTCTCATCCGGGCGGCCGGCGAAGCCGTAGGGAGAGCACCCCCGCTCCGCCTGGCTGTCGCCTCCGTCTGCGTGGCGCCGGACAGCTTCGCGAACCGTACACGGCACGTGGCCCGCGCCGAGCCGATGCTCGCGAGCGGCGCCGAACGAAGGGAGCGATCATGCCCAGGAAGACGCGGAACCGAGTCGCGCGGAAGACCGGAAGGCAAGCCCTGGGGTGCCGACAGGTGACGCCGGGAGGCCCGCTGTCCGCCGGCCCGATGAAGCACCCGTCGTCCGTGAAGGGGGCGAACCCGCCTCCCAAGCGACCGATACACACCATCACCGTCTCGGCGCTCTTCCTCTGAGGAGATCTGCCGCTGACGGCACCGGCGCGGGAGCCGTCACGCCATGGGCCGGTCGGTCCACTTCGTCCGGCCCGTTCGGCCCCTCCGACGACCCTCTGAGACGCTGTGCCACGCGGTCCGGCGGGCGCACGATGGGCTTACGGAGCCGGACCGGGCCCCCTCCCGGTCCGCCGTCTCTCACCGAATCGGGTTCACGACCATCGCCCTGGGCCCCCACTCGAGGAGCGGAACAATGGCAGGACGCGAGGTGGAACGAAGGCACAGCCTCTTCCCCGACTTCAACGACATGTTCAACCGGGAGTTTCCGGGACTGCCCGGATGGCGGCCCGCGACGGCTGCTCACTCCATACCCGTGGAGGTGACCAGCGGTGACGACGCGTACGTGCTGCGGGCCGAGCTTCCGGGCATGGACCCGGACAACGACATCGGCATCACCGTCGACGACGACCTCATCACGGTGAGCGCCGAGCACAGCGAGAGCAGGGAGGACAAGGACCACTCGGAGTTCCGCTACGGATCATTCCGCAGGACGGTACGCCTCCCGGACACGATTCCGGCCGACGACGTCGAGGCGTCGTACACGGACGGCATCCTCACCATCCGCGTTCCGATGCCCCGGGAGAAGACCGGTGCCGCACGCACCATCCCGGTGAGGCGAGGCGGCACCCCGCCGGGAGGAGCCACCTCGTGAACCCCGGGCGGATTCCGGTCGCCTACGGCAGCAAGTGCGGCGCGAAGGCTCGTACCGCATAGGAGCCGAACTCGACACCGCGCGCTGAACGGTGCCCGGCCTGCCGAAAGGCGCGACGTGGACCACCCGAAGGCGTCGTACGCGCACGTCACCTCGCGTGACGCCACCCGTGCGGGCGACTCCCACGGGTCCCGGCCGAGGAAGGCAGGGCGGCCGTTCCGAAGAGATCCTCGCAGCTCGTCCGTGTCCCAGACCAGGACCGGGAACGCAGCGATGGACAGGCGTGCCGGCTGGCGCCGTCAGCCGGCGACCGCGGAGCGCCCGGTGCCGGCCGGCTCCTCGCCGCCCTGGTCGAGGCGGAAGGGCGGGTAGGCGTCCGTCATGAGGCTCGCGTAGGCGGCGACCCGCAGGACCCAGCGGTTCAGCCCGACGATCAGGGCGAACAGGTCGCGCGGATACCGGTCGGTGAAGGCCACGGCGAAGCCCGCGATGAGCGTGAGCAGCGTGATCAGTCCGCCGCTCCACCAGTGCACCTGCAGCCCGCCCGTGAAGAAGCCGATCACCAGGTAGTGGGGGATGGCCAGCAGCCACCATTTGACGAGCACCTGCGAGCGGGAGAGCCGCTCCGGCCAGGTGATGTCGAGCCGGGCCGGGTAGTCCGGCTCAGGGCCCAGGCTGAAGGGCGGGTAGCGGTCCGTGCCGAGAGCCCCGTACGAGTAGTACGACACCCGCCAGGACCAGCGGAGCACGCCGAGATTGAAGTCGAACAGGCCCCGGGGGAAGCGCTCGGTGAAGAGGATCGCGAAGAACGCGATCACCGTCACCACGAAGAAGGCGATCCACAGGAAGAACAGCACGATCCCATGAGGGATCACCAGGATCCATTTCACGAGCCACAGCCAGCGCGACAGCGGAGTATCGAGTTCGGCCGTCACCAGCACCGGAGGGCGAGAGGCGCGCTGCATGTCCATGATCGTCACTTCCTCGGCAGTCGGTCGTCTTCGAACGCCGGTCGGTCGGCCTCCCCCGACGCGGTCCGGCGGCACGGTCCAACGGAGCGGCCCACCCGGAAGCGGGAGACGATCCAGGGCCGGTTCCGGGCCGGCGGCGACGAGGAGCCCGCGGTTCGGCGGAAGGCCACGGACGAAGAGCCCGAAGGCGGCCGGCTCCCGCATGCCCTCCCGCGGGTACGGAAGCGCCGTCGTGACCTCGTCCGGGTCGGTGCGGTCACGGCGGACACGGGTGCGCCCCGTGGGCCGTGAGCCGGCACCGCACGTCCACTACGCCCTCGACAGCCCGTGCCAGGCGTTCCGCCAGAGGGATGAGCGCGCTGTCGCCGACCTCGCCCGACATGGTCACGACACCGGCGCGGACGCGGACGTCGACCCGGTGGCGGGAGAGCGGGAAGAGGTGCTCGATGACGTCGCGACGTACGTCGTCGGCGAGGTCCTCGTCCGGCCGGAGGAACACCTTGAGGAGGTCGGACCGGCTCACGATCCCCTGGATCGTGCCGCTCGCGTCGACGACCGGCAGCCGCTTGACGTGCTGTGCGGCCATCACGCGCGCTGCCTGGGGCAGCGGCGCGTCGGGCGCCACCGTGACGGCGGGGGCGGTCATCAGGTCTTCCGCCCGGAGGGAACCCGCCTTGGCCGTGGCGTCGAGACGCCGCATCTGCTCGACGAGTCCGAGACGGCGATCGTGGAACTCCTCCTTGAGGAGCAGATCCGCCTCGGAGACCACCCCGACGACGCGGCCTTCGCCCTCGACGACCGGGACGGCGGTCACCTTCCACCGCTCCATGGCGGCGACGATCTCCTTGAACTGCGCGCCGGGCCGGACGGCGACGACCTTCTCGGTCATGACGTCGGCGACGGTGAACCGCTGGCCTGTCATCGCCCGATCCTCAGGTCAGGAGCCGTCGCGTCAGCGCGGCGGCGACGGCGGCGGACAGCGCCTCGTCGACGGAGGCGTCCCGCGTGCGCAGCTCCGTGACGGCCTGTCCGTCGAATTCGAGGGCGTGCACCTCGGTGATCGCCGAGGCGCCGCAGCGCCAGTGGTGGGGAGGGGTCATTCCGGAACAGCCGAGCAGGTCGCCGGGGAGGAGTGTCTCGACGAGTACGGAGCCCTGGCCAGGGCGGTGCTCGTCCAGGTCGACCCGCCCGGATTCGATGACCCAGAAGCGGTCGGCCCGCTGCCACTCGCGGAAGATCCGCGTGCCCGCGGGGAACCGGACCGGCCTGGACTGCCGGAGAAGCCGGTCGCGCGCCTTCGGAGCGAGTCCGCTCAGCAGCATCGTCATGGTGCTCATGCCGTGCCTCCAGCTCTTTCACGGTCAGCCTCCCGCGCGGCGGCCGCGCCCGGGAGGGCCGGTCAGGTCACACCCGGGGGACGGTCGGGCCCCGGTCGGCGGACCAGGCCGGCGTCACCGGAACCGGTCATGGTCAGCCCTCCCTCCGGGGGACTGGTACCACCCACCACCTTCGCGCCCCGCCCGGCCGGCTCCGCAGGGCCCGGAAGGGCCCCTTTCGGGGACCGACCGGCTCATGCGGCGCCGCTGGGCTCCGCGGAGCCTGGTGGACGAGGACCGCAACGAGGCGCGAGAGGGAGTGGGTGGGCGCCATGAAGGCACTCGTCTTCCAGGGACCCGGTCGGATCGCCTGGCAGGAGGCACCCGACCCGGGCCTCGAGGACCCCGCCGACGCGATCGTCCGGGTCGACGTCGTCACCATCTGCGGCACGGACCTGCACATCCTGAAGGGAGACGTGCCGGAGGTGACGCCCGGACGCGTCCTCGGCCACGAGGCGGTGGGCACCGTGGTCGAGACCGGAGGCGACGTTCGCACGATGCGGCCGGGAGACCGCGTCCTGGTCTCGTGCATCTCCGCCTGCGGCAGGTGCCGGTTCTGCCGCGAGAGCCGCTACGGCCAGTGCCGGGGCGGCGGCGGCTGGATCCTCGGCCACACCGTCGACGGCACACAGGCCGAGTACGTCCGGGTTCCCTTCGCCGATCTGTCCCTCCATCCGCTGCCGGACTCGATCGACGGCTCCGACGCGGTCCTGCTCGCCGACATCTTTCCCACCTCCTACGAGGTCGGGGTCCTGAACGGTGCCGTGCGCCCCGCCGACACGGTGGTCGTCGTCGGCGCGGGCCCCATCGGTCTCGCCGCCATCGTCACGGCCGGCTTCTACAGTCCGGGCCGGATCATCGCCGTCGACCTCGACGAGTCGCGGCTCGCCGCCGCCCGTGCACGCGGAGCGGACGCCACCGTGAACGCCGGGGAGGGACCCGAACAACTCGTCGCCGATCTCACCGACGGCCTGGGCGCCGACGTCGTCATGGAGGCCGTCGGCGTCCCGGAGGCGTTCGAGATGTGCGCCCGGATGGTCCGACCGGGCGGCAACATCGCCAACATCGGCGTGCACGGCAAGCCGGCGGTCCTCCACCTCGAAGACCTGTGGATCAAGGACGTCACGATCACCACCGGTCTGGTGGACACCTCGTCCACACCCATGCTGCTGCGCATGATGGCGGCAGGGCGACTCCCGTCGTCCTCCCTGATCACCCACCGTTTCGCGTTGGGGCGGATGGAGGAGGCGTACGACGTCTTCGGGCGCGCCGCGGAGACGGGCGCCCTCAAGGTCGCGCTCGGCGGGATGTAGGACGTACCGATGACCGGCTCCCCTCCGGGCCCGGCACAGAGTTCTCCGGTGGATGTCCGAGGGCCCGCGTCCGGCCCGCCGCGTGCCCTCGTCCTCGACACCGACGGCGTCCTCCTCGACTCGGCCGGCCTCCACGCCGCGGCCTGGAAGACCGCGCTGGACGCATGCCTGGACGCCGTGGCGGGCGCGGAGCAGCCGCCCTTCGACGCGGACGCCGACTACCGGCGGTACGTCGACGGGAAACCACGGTTCGACGGGGCGGCGGCCTTCCTCGGCGCCCGGGGCCTGGGACTCCCCACGGGAACGCCCCGTGACCCGCCCGGTTCCACGACGGTCTGGGCGGTCGCCGCACGCAAGGAACAGGCCTTCACCGATCTGCTGCGTACGGAAGGCGTCACGGCCTTCGCCGACGCCCGGCCTGCTCTCGCGGCGCTGCGCACGGCGGGAGTCCCGTGCGCCGCGGTGTCCGCCTCCCGGCACGCCCGGCCACTGCTCCGGGCCGCCGGGCTCGCCGGTCTCCTCTCGACGATCGTGGACGGCGAGGACGCCGCCCGGCTCGGCCTCGCCGGAAAGCCGGATCCGGCGCTCTTCCTGCGAGCGGCGGCCCTCCTCGGCAGCCGTCCACGAGACGTCGCCGTCGCCGAGGACGCACTCGCCGGGGTCGCGGCGGCGCGTCGCGGCGGTTTCGGTCTCGCCGTCGGAGTCGACCGCACCCCTCCGCGGAGCGCCGCCGCGCGCCTGCGCGAGCAGGGCGCCGACCTCGTGGTGCCCGATCTCACGACGCTGGTCCGGAGCGTGTGGGGTGGGCGCGGATGACCTCCGGCTGGACGTGGGGCTACGACCGCTACGACCCGGGGCGCGAGCCGCTGGTCGAATCGCTCTGCACGCTCGGCAACGGCCGGTTCGCCACCCGGGGCTCCGCCCCCGAGTGCACCGCCGGAACCGGGCACTACCCGGGTACCTATCTGGCGGGCTGCTACGACCGGCTCACCTCGGTGGTCGCGGGTGAGCGCGTGGAGAACGAGGACCTCGTCAACCTTCCGAACTGGACGCTTCTGCGCTATCGCTGCCTGCCGGACGACGGGCCGGCCGGTGGCTGGCTGACGCCCGACGCCGAAGACCTGCGTCACTACGACGTGCACCTCGACCTGCGCACGGGCGTGCTCACCCGCCACCTGTACTTCGAGGATGCTCAGGGGCGGGGCCTGCGCGTCGGCCACATCCGCGTCGTGCACATGGGGGACACCAGGCTGGCGGCCCAGTACACGCTGTTCCGGGCCTACGGGTGGAGTGGCGCCGTCGAGGTGCGGTCCGTCCTCGACGGCGCCGTCACGAACGCCGGAGTGGAGCGCTACCGGCACCTGGACGGCCGTCATCTCACCGATCACCGGACCGGCTTCGAGCCGGCCGGTGTCGCCTGGATCTCCTGCCGTACCGTCGATCCGGGCGTCAGGATCGCCATGGCCGTGCGCACGGTCACCCGGCCGGCGCGGCCCGGGCAGGAGGAGGCCACCGGTACCGGCACCGTCCAGACGTTCCGCCTGCCGGTCGCTCCCCGCCGCTCGGCGATGGTCGTGAAGACCCTGGCCCTGCACACGTCCCACGACCGGCCCGGCACCGACCCGCTCTCGACCGCCACCGACGTGCTCGCTCGGGCCCCGTCCTTCCCCCGGCTGCTCTCCGCCCACAAGGCGGCGTGGCAGCGCGTCTGGGAGCAGGGGGAGCTGCACGTGCCCGGGGAGGCCGGCCGCATTTTGCGGCTGCACGTGTTCCACCTGCTCCAGACGCTCTCCCCGCACACGGCGGACCTCGACGTGGGCGTGCCCGCTCGCGGGCTGCACGGTGAGGCGTACCGGGGGCACGTCTTCTGGGACGAGCTCTTCGTCCTGCCCTACCTCGACCTCCACTTCCCCGAGGTGGCCCGCGCTCTGCTCATGTACCGGCACCGCCGCCTGCCGGCCGCCCGCGAGGCCGCCCGCCTCGCCGGTCACCAGGGGGCGATGTATCCATGGCAGAGCGCGAGTTCGGGCCGGGAGGAGACACAGGCCCTGCATCTCAACCCCCGCTCCGGGCGCTGGCTGCCCGACCACTCGCGGCTCCAGCACCATGTGGGCTCCGCCGTCGCGTACAACGTCTGGCGGTACGCGCAGGCCACCGGCGACCGCGGATTCCTCCACTCCGCCGGGGCGGAGATCGTCCTCGAGGTCGCGCGCCACTGGGCCGGGGCCGCCACCTTCGACCCCGCGCTCGGCCGCTACCGCATCCGCGGCGTCATGGGACCCGACGAGTACCACGACGCCTATCCGCATGCCGTGGCCCCGGGGATCGACGACAACGCCTACACCAACGTGACCGCGGCCTGGGTCCTCGCCCGTGGCCTCGACCTCCTCGGTGAGCTGCCCGCCGCCCGCCGCGCCGAACTCTCGGAGCGACTCTCGCTGGACGACGGCGAACTCGCCCGCTGGGAGGACGTCTCCCGCCGCCTGTACGTGCCGTTCCACCAGGGCGTGGTCAGCCAGTTCGAGGGGTACGGAGACCTGGCGGAGCTGGACTGGGAGGCCTACCGGGCCCGGTACGGCGACATCCGCAGGCTCGACCGGATCCTGGAGGCCGAGGGCGACACCGTCAACCGCTACCGGGCGTCGAAGCAGGCCGACACCCTCATGCTCGGATACCTCTTCCGTCCCGAGGAGCTGTACGGACTGTTCGCCAGGCTGGGCTACCGGCTGGACGACGAGGTCTGGCGCGCCACCGTGGACTCCTACCTCCGGCGCACCAGCCACGGCTCGACGCTCAGCAGCCTCGTCCACGGCTGGGTGCTCGCCCGGCAGCAGGGGACCGAGGCCTGGCGGTACTGCGAGGAGGCGCTGCTCGCCGACGTGGCCGACGTCCAGGGCGGAACGACCGGCGAGGGCATCCACCTCGGGGCGATGGCCGGCACGGTCGACCTCGTCGAGCGCGGGATCACCGGCCTGGAAACGGGACCTGAAGGGCTCCGGGTCGCTCCGGTGCCACTGGCGGAGATCCCGCGGTTCGCCTTCACCCTGTGCGTCGGCCGCCATCGAGGGGTGCGCCTGCGGGTGCTTCCGGGCCGGCTGGCCATCCGGGTCCCCGCCTCGCCCGAGGGCCCGCTCGCCGTCGTCCTTCCCGGCGACCGCAGGGTCACGGTCGCACCCGGGCACGAGCGTTGGTTCCGCCTGTGAGCAGCGGCGCCGTCCGCCCGAGGCGCGTCAGCCGAAGGCGAGCACCTCGGCGGGGGGACGGCGCGGCGTGGCCCGCCCATCGGGGCCGTGGCCCAGGCGGATCACCATGTGGACGAAACCGACCGCCGAGCCGGGATCGCGTGTCTCCGAACGGAGTCCGGGCCATTCCGGCGGCTGTGACATCAGGGAGGTGGCGAGGCCGTCGAGGGTGCCCCGCTGGAGGACCCGGCGCATGACCTGACCGGCCCTCGGCCATGCCTCAGGGGTGTCGTCGACCGTGCCGAGCAGCGCGATCTGCGGCGTCTTCTCGAAGCGTGCAGAGGTACGGCCGGGCGGTGTCGAAGTCCCTTACGGGGGACGTCACGCCGTACCGCCGCGGGCACACCACCACGGACCGCGATGAGATCGTCGTCGGCATCGACCCGGTCGAGGACCGGCACACGGCCCTTGGCTGGGCCGCGGACGAGGCACGCCTGCGAAGACGGGGGCAGTCCCTGGTGGCCGCCGTGCCGCCGCAGAACGACACTCACCCCGCCGGCTTGCCCTGGCAGCCTGTCCTGTTCGTCGCGCTCCTCGCCGCCCGGCTCGGCTTCCTCCTGGGCCTGCGTGCGCGGCCGCTGACCCGGAAGAACCCGTTTCCTTCCCCTGTCCGTCCTCGCCTCCGCGCTGCCGGGCGCGGCAGCGCTCTCCGTGCCCTTCCCCAGCTCGGCCCTGGAGACCGAACCGCTCGGCTGAGCGGGCATCGTCCTCGCCGCAGCCTCCCCCCCCGGCCGACTTCCTTGCCGCACGGCCTTCCGGGGAACGAGTCCGACAGGAGCGGTCGTGGCCCAGGGGCTACCGTGAGAGTCGGGCGCCGGGCGCGGTCCCCGCGCCTGACGTGACCGGAGGTCTTGATGGCCCGGAAGGACACCGAGTCCGTGAGCGCGCGGATGCCACGGCTGAAGCTCGACGAACTGCTCGACGAACTCCAGGCCCGCATCGGCGAGGTGCGGGGGACGAGGGACCGGCTCAACGGGCTCCTCGAAGCCGTGATGTCCGTGGGACGGGAACTCGACCTGCCGCAGGTGCTGCGCGGCATCGTGGAGGCGGCCGTCACCCTCGTCGACGCCGAATACGGAGCCCTCGGTGTCATCGGCGGAGACCGGAAACTCTCCGCGTTCCTCCCCATCGGCATCGACGACCGACGCCGTGCGCAGATCGGCGCCCTGCCGTCCGGACACGGCATCCTCGGCGAGCTCATCCGCAACCCCCGGCCGCTGCGCCTGTCCGAGCTGTCCGAGCACCCCGCCTCGTACGGGTTCCCGGCCCATCACCCGCCGATGCACTCCTTCCTCGGCGTCCCCATCCGCGTTCGCGAGGAGGTCTTCGGCAACCTCTACCTCACCGAGAAGCGGGGGGCGGCGGACTTCGACTCCGAGGACGAGGCCGTCGTGACGACGCTGGCCGTCGCCGCCGGCATCGCGATCGAGAACGCCCGCCTGTACGAAGAGGGCCGTCTCAGGGAGCAGTGGCTGGCCGCGAGTGCCGACCTCACCAGCGCCCTCCTGTCCGGCGCGGAGGAGTCGCAGGTGCTCGACGGGATGCTGGAGCGGGCCGTCGACATCGCGGGCGCCGACATGGGCGTCTTCTACCTGGTGGGCACGGGCGGCGAGCTACGGGGGTCACTCGCGCGCGGCGCCGGGTCCGACGCCCACCGGGACGTGGTCCTGCCGAGCAGCGAGGGGACTCTGGCCGCCGCCGCGCTCGCGGAGGAGGACGGCCTGGTCAACGTGGCGGATGTGGAGAGCGACGAGCGGGTCACCGTACAGCCCGAGCGGTGGAGGGGCTTCGGGCCGGCGGTGGCGGTCACGGTCGGCACCAAGGAGCGGCTGAGCGGCGTACTGATCCTCGCCCGGCGCACCGGCAGGGCTCCGTTCGCGGGTGCGGAGATCTCCGCCCTCCCCGGATTCGCGGGGCAAGCGGCCCTGGCACTCGAACTCGCCGACCGCCGCCGTGACGCCGAACAGGTGGTCCTCCTGGAGGACCGCGACCGGATCGCCCGCGACCTGCACGATCTGGCGATTCAGCGCCTCTTCGCCACGGGGATGACCCTCCAGAGCGCCCGGCGCTTCATCGAGCACCCGGAAGCGCTGGACCGCCTGTCCCGGGCCATCGATGACCTGGACGCCACCATCAAGATCATCAGGTCGACCATCTTCGGCCTCCGCGACCACGAGACGCCGGGAACCGCACCCAGGCTGCGCAGTCGCGTCGTCACAGCCGTCGAGTCGGCCGCCCCGACGCTGGGGTTCGCTCCCGCCCTGCGCATGGAGGGCCTGCTCGATACGGACGTGCCTCCGGGGATGGCCGATGAGGTGATCGCGGTGATCGGTGAGGCACTCACCAACGTCGCCCGGCACGCACGAGCCCGTGCTGTCGACGTGGCGGTGATCGTGGAAGACGGCGTCCTGGCCGTGACGGTGAGCGACGACGGAAGGGGCATCCCCGCGAACCGGCCCCGCAGCGGCCTGCGGAACCTCGCCGAACGCGCGCACCGGCTCGGCGGCTCCCTCTCCGTCTTCGCGCGGGTGGAACCCCGCAGTGGCACCGTGCTCGAGTGGCGTGTCCCCCTCGCCGCCGACCGGAGGTGAGGCGGTCATCCCTCCTCTGGACCGTGCTCGTGTACCTGCGCGGCGATCACCGCCGCCTGCACGCGCCGCTCCACGCCCAGCTTGCCGAGCAGTCGCGAGATGTGGTTCTTGACCGTCTTCTCGGACAGGTAGAGCCGCTTGGCGATCTGGCGGTTGGTGAGTCCCTCCCCGATCAGTCCGAGCACCGAACGCTCCCGCTCGGAGAGCACCGCGAGCCGCTCGTCCTCCGGTGGCTTCGCCGCCTCCGGGTCGCGCAGCGAGTGCATCAGCCGGGCGGTGGTGGCCGGGTCGAGCATCGACTGCCCGGTGGCCACGGTCCGTACCGCCGAGACGAGATCGGAGCCCTTGATCTGTTTCAGGACGTATCCGGCCGCTCCCGCCATGATGGCGTCGAGCAGGGCGTCCTCGTCGTCGAAGGAGGTCAGCATCAGGCATGCCAGGTCCGGCATCCGGGAGCGCAGCTCCCGGCACACGGAGATGCCGTCGCCGTCGGGCAGCCGCACGTCCAGCACGGCCACGTCCGGCCGCAGGGCAGGCCCCCTGGCCAGTGCCTGGGCAGCCGTAGCCGCTTCGCCGACCACTTCCAGGTCGGGCTCGTCGTCGATCAGGTCGTGAAGGCCCCGGCGGACGACCTCGTGATCGTCCACGAGGAAGACTCTGGTGGGTGCGTCGGCTGCCGGCAGGTCTGACATGGCGACCCCTGTGCTCGTCGGGTACCTGGAGCCCCCCTGGGGATTGTCCGTCACGCGGCCTCCTCGTGGGCGCCGAGTTCCATCCGGACGTCCACGACCCCTTCCACCGCGCGCACGGCGCGTGCGAGCAGCGGCACCAGCGACCGGTCGGAGAGGGACCCACGGACCGTGGCCACACCGTCCGCCACCGCCACCTCCAGCCCTGCGGGTACGGCAGGCCCGTCGAGGACGGAGAGACGTACGTCCTCCTCGATCTCGGCGTCCGAACGAAGGAACACCTTCAGCAGATCGCTCCGGCTCACCACGCCCTCCAGCATGCCCACGCCGTTGACGACGGGCAGGCGCTTCACCCTCCGCGTCGCCATGATCCGTGCCGCCTCGGCGAGTGTCGCCTCAGGGTGCACGGTCACGGCCGGGCTGGACATGAGTTCCCCGGCCCGCAGAGCTCCGGCCTTCGACGCCGCGGCGAACTCGTCCGGGCGCGGCTCGTCCGTGCGGAATTCCTCCTTCGGGAGCAGGTCGGCCTCCGACACCACCCCGATCACCCGCGCTTCCCCTTCCAGCACGGGCAGGGCGCTGACCTTCCACTGGTCCAGGAGCGCGACGATCTCCTTGTACGGCGCGTCCCGCCCGATCGCGATGGCGGTGTGGGTCATGACGTCGCTGACGGTGTAGCGCGAAGCGGGCATCACGTTCTCCCAGTGAGGTGAATCAGGACCTACAGGCCGCTCCCGTGCGGGGCGTAAAGATCCAGCAGCCGCACACGGGCGGAGAAGAGACGATGGGCGAGCATCTGGCCGACGAAGTGGTCCAGGGCGAGGCCGAAGCCCGGATCGGCGTCCATCATCATGCGCACGGTCGCCGCGTCGAACTCGTCCGCGCGTACCCGCGTCATGGCCTCGGCTCCGAAATGCCAGCGGTACGGCTCGAACAGCCAGGACCAGCCGAGCAGTTCGCCCGCACTGACGCTGTCGACCACGGCCGGCCGGCCGCCCGGGACGTGGACGTCCAGCGTGGCCGTCCCCGTACGGACGATCCAGAACCGGTCGGCGTAACCGCCTTCCTCGAACAGCCGGGTCCCCTCGGGGAAGTCCACCGGACTGGCACACGCCAGCAGCCGGTCCCGCTGGTCGGCGGAGAGTGCCGCTGTGAGCCGTGGGCTCGGGGGAGTGCTCATCGGGGCCTCCTGGTCGGTGTCCACTCCCAGTCTGGCCTCGCCCGCAAGGAGCGAGGAGGGCCGGATGGCCCCCATGGCGCCCTGTTCGGCCCGTGCGAGGCGCCGACGGCACCGGGTGCGCGGCGGCGGTCCGGCCCGGTCGGTCAGGCGACCGGGAGGGCCGCGCCCCATCCCCTGGCCCGCTCCCTCTCACCCGCGCGCAGCGGGCCCTCGATGTCCTCGACGATGAACCCCGCCGGTTCCGCGACGAGTTCGTAACCATGGCCGCGCAACCGGCGCGCGATGCCCGTGGCGGCGGCGCCGGCCAGACGCGTGTCCGCCCGGGTGTCGAAGGCAGCGGCGGCATGGGTGCCCGTGTGGGCCTTCGGGAGCGTGTCGTGGAACCAGCCGCGGACCCCTGGGCCCTCGGCGCCCTCCTCGGGGGCGAAGGGGCGCTCCTCCCGCTCGGCCGCCTCTCCCTGGGACTTCAGCCCCGCCTTCCGGCTCATCCCGGTGGTCATGCCCCGCATGTGGGTCGGCCCGCCGACGACCAGCAGGTCGGTGGGACCGATGCGCTCCGGCGCCGCGTCACTCACCGGCACGCACTCGACATCGGCGTCCGGGTGCGCCTCCTTCACACCCTCCCCGATCGCCTCGGCGATCTCGCGCGTGTCGCCGAACAGACTCTCGTACACGATCACAGCACGCATCGCGCCACCTCTCCTCAGGTGCTTCGTTCTCCGGCCTCCGCGGCCGCTCTGATCGACCGCAGCGCACCGCGCAGCACGATGCCGACGCCCGGTGAGACCAGCGTCCAATAGCGGCCGAACCTGGTGGTGGAAGCCGGGTCGGTGCAGGCGGTGCGCGCCTCGTAGGTCAGGAGGGACCGCCGTGCCCCGTAGGGGTGAACGATGAAGGCGGCCGCCATCTTGGCCCAGCCGGGTTCGTCGAAGCCCGCGTAATCACCGGGTTCGACACGGCGCCACTCGATGGTGGGCTTCCACACCTTGCCGACGGCCCCGAAGGCGATCTCCCGGCCCGCGCGTTCCCCCAGGGCGACCCACGGCTGGACCTCTAGGCCCTCCTGGTCGCCAGCCGCGCCGGGTTCGAACAGGTCGGACACCCGCATCGACGGCGGTGTGGCCACGGGGCGACGCCGCACGCGGTCCGGCACCCCGCGCGCCCACATGACCATGTCGAACAGCGGCGAGTGTACGGACAGCGTGTCCAGGCCGCGGGCCGCGCCGTACACGACGTCGGGAGCGGCGGCGATCACGGCACACTCCACGCGCGAGAACCGGAACTCCGGCAGAGCCGCGTCGAGCAGGAGAGGATAGGCCGTCGCGGCGGCATTCGGCTGGGTATCCATGGGGACCTCCCGGATCCGACACCACCATTCTCGCCCACGGGACAGGCGTCTCGCCTGGGCCGAACGGTCCCCGTCCGACCCTCCCCGAGGAGGCTCGAAGGGTGGACCGGGACCTGGACGCGATCGGCTCAGTAGCTGTCGGGGCCCGCGCGATCGGCAGGGATCGGGCTATGGCCTACGGAACACATCGACAGCGAAAGCGGCCATGAGCAAGCACGCGCCGATTCCGAACACCCACGGAACGCCGAGGACCGCTCCCGGCGCGACCAGGAGTCCGGCTCCGGTAGCGAGCACGTACGTCGTCCGTCGCACGCCCCGGTCAGGCCGCCAGACATCCCCCACACGAGGAGACTGCCGCGCACCACTCCTCGCCGCCGTGATGCGAGTCGATGCATGGCGCGTTCTTGACACCGGTGTCGCTGGGCCTTCTGGTCAGGACCGGCTCAGGCCCGAGACGTCGAAGACGCCGCGGGTGGTCTCCGCGTCGACGCGCAGGGACAGCCGGGCCAGACTCGCGGCTCCGCGAACCAGGGTGCCGTGCTCGAGGGCGGCCTGCGCGTCGGTTTCGAGCCGCAGCCGCAGGGCCGGGTTGGAGGTGAGCACCCGCAGGTCCACCTCTGCCCGTACGCCGTCCGTGTCTGTGAGGACCAAGCGCTGCGCGATGCCGACCGGCCAGTCGACCGCTGAGAGCCGGTCGGTCCGGACGGACTTGGTGACCCACAGGCCCCGCACCGTCAGATGGCCCGGCCCGGCGCTGACACGCCCGGGCAGCAGAATCACCAGCAGGGCCGCCGCCAGCGCGATCCACCCCGTCGTCCGGAGCAGGGTCAGGCCGTGCGCGGCCGCGTCGACGAGCAGCGACGTTCCGAGCAGAAGGGCTGCGCACCCGATCGCGTACGAAGCCTCGCCGAGCCATCCGACGTCGGACAGGGTGTCGTGGGGAGCGCCCCTCGGGGAGGAGGGAGAAGGGGGTGGCTGCATGGAGCCGACGCTAGGCCGTCCGCACCCCCGGTACCGGAGTCGCTACGCGCTGTTCACGCGGCGGCGCGCAGATTTGACGCGCCGCTGACGGCGGCCGGTCCGGTGGTGTGGCGGCCGTACTCACGATGGAGCCGGAACCCGGCGGTCCGGCGAGCCTGGCCGGCGACGTGTCGCGTAGGGGGCGCGTCAAGGGAGGCGTCAAGAGCGTCAGGGCGGCGTCAACGGCGACGGCGGGTGGCCGAAAAGGCGGTTTCCTCATCTCGTCAGAGAATCCGCTCGTTCTTTTTTCGGGAGTTCACGATGGCCGACGTGGCCTTCGTCGTCACCACGGTCGCGGTCTTCGCGCTGGTGGCGTTCATCGCCAGGGGGTTGGCGAAGCTGTGAGTGCCGAGAACATCGTCGGTCTGCTCGTGGCCGCCGCCCTGCTGGGATACCTCGTCCTCGCGCTGGTCAAGCCGGAGAGGTTCTGAGCAGGGATATGAGTCCTGTCCTGGCTGGAATCCTCCAGCTCCTGGCACTGATCGTCGCGCTCGGTCTGTCGTACCGGCCGCTGGGCGACTACATGGCGAAGGTGTACTCCTCCGAGAGGCACCTGCGGCCCGAGAAGTGGATCTACACGGCGATCGGCGCGAACCCGTCGGTGGAGATGCGCTGGCCGGCCTACCTCCGCGGCGTGCTCGCCTTCTCCACGGTGAGCGTGCTGTTCCTGTACGGGCTCCAGCGGCTCCAGGGGGCACTGCCGGGCTCGCTCGGCTTCGTGTCGATCGACCCGGACCAGGCGTTCAACACGGCGGCGTCGTTCGTGGCGAACACCGACTGGCAGTCGTACTACGGCGAGCAGGCCATGGGCCACGTCGTGCAGACCGGCGGCCTGGCGGTGCAGAACTTCGTCTCCGCGGCGGTCGGCATCGCGGTCGCGATCGCCCTGGTGCGCGGCTTCGCCCGGTCTCGTACGGGTGAGCTGGGCAACTTCTGGGCCGACCTGGTCCGCGGAGTCGTCCGCATCCTGCTCCCGATCTCGGTGATCGGTGCTCTCGTCCTCGTCGCCTGCGGGGCGATCCAGAACTTCTCCGGGATCCACGAGGTCGGGCAGTTCACCGGCGGCACGCAGCAGTGGAACGGCGGGGCGGTGGCCTCACAGGAGGTCATCAAGGAACTGGGCACCAACGGCGGCGGCTACTTCAACGCCAACTCCGCCCACCCCTTCGAGAACCCCGACGGCCTGTCGAACCTCCTCGAGATCTACCTGATCCTGGTCATCCCCTTCGCGCTGACGCGGACCTTCGGGCGGATGGTCGGCTCGTTGAAGCAGGGGTACGCGATCCTCGGCACGATGGCCGTGATCTGGGTCGGTTTCACGGCGCTGATGATGTGGACCGAGTTCGCGGCCAGGGGGCCGGCGTTCGAGCTGGCCGGCGGGGCGATGGAGGGCAAGGAGAACCGGTTCGGTATCGGCGGTTCGACGATCTTCGCGGTGGCGACCACGCTGACCTCGACCGGTGCGGTGAACTCCTTCCACTCCTCGTACACCGGTTTCGGCGGCGGCATCGCCATGCTGGGGATGCAGCTGGGCGAGATCGCGCCCGGCGGTGTCGGCTCCGGCCTCTACGGCATGCTGATCATGGCGATCATCGCGGTGTTCCTCGCGGGCCTGATGGTCGGCCGCACCCCGGAGTACCTGGGCAAGAAGATCGGCACCCGCGAGATCAAGTTCGCCGCTTGCCACATCCTCGTCACCCCGGCGCTCGTGCTCTGCTTCACGGCGGCCTCCTTCGTCCTGGACACCCCGGCGAACTCGATGACCAACTCAGGCGCGCACGGCTTCTCCGAGATCCTGTACGCCTACACCTCCGGAGCCAACAACAACGGCTCGGCCTTCGCCGGACTCAACGCCGACACGCAGTGGTTCAACACGACGATCGGCATCGCGATGCTGCTCGGCCGGTTCCTGCCGATGGTGTTCGTCCTGGCGCTGGCCGGCTCACTCGCCGAGCAGCAGCCCGTACCCGAGACGGCGGGCACCCTGAGGACCGAGAAGCCGCTGTTCACCGGGCTGCTCGTCGGCACGATCATGATCGTCGCCGGTCTCACCTACTTCCCGGCGCTCGCCCTTGGCCCGCTCGCCGAAGGGCTCGCGGCATGACCATCGACGTACAGAAGCACGAGGATCCGATGTCCACCTCCGCCCCTTCGGCGAAGGCACCGCACGGCGACCTGTCCGGCGGTCACCCGTCGGCCGGCCGGGTCGGCGGCGGCCTGTTCGACCCGAAGCAGCTGATCGCTTCCTTCCCGGACGCGCTCAGGAAGCTCGACCCGCGCGTGATGGTCACGTCGCCGGTCATGTTCGTGGTCCTGGTCGGGTCGGTGGTCACCACCGCGCTCGCCCTGAAGAACCCGGGGGACTGGTTCGGCTGGGCGATCACCGCCTGGCTCTGGCTCACCACGATCTTCGCCAACCTCGCCGAGGCCGTCGCCGAGGGGCGCGGCAAGGCGCAGGCCGACACCCTGCGCAGGGCGAAGGCCGACACTGTCGCCCGCCGCCTGACCAAGGAGGGCAAGGGCGAGGAGAAGGTCGCCGGCGCCGAACTGCGCGTCGGTGACCTGGTGGTCTGCGAAGCCGGTGACGTCATTCCCGGCGACGGGGATGTCGTCGAGGGTGTCGCGAGCGTGGACGAGTCGGCCATCACCGGTGAGTCCGCGCCCGTGATCCGCGAGTCCGGCGGCGACCGGTGCGCGGTCACCGGCGGAACCAAGGTGCTCTCCGACCGCATCGTCATCACCATCACGACGAAGCCGGGCGAGACCTTCATCGACCGCATGATCAACCTGGTCGAGGGAGCCGCCCGGCAGAAGACGCCCAACGAGATCGCCCTGAACATCCTCCTCGCCTCGCTGACGATCGTCTTCCTGCTCGCCGTCGTCACCCTGAAGCCGTTCGCGATCTACGCCGGGGCGAACGAGCAGACCTCACTGATCGTCCTCAGCGCTCTCCTGGTCTGCCTGATCCCGACGACCATCGGGGCGCTGCTCTCGGCGATCGGCATCGCGGGCATGGACCGCCTTGTGCAGCGCAACGTCCTCGCGATGTCCGGGCGGGCGGTCGAGGCCGCCGGCGATGTGAGCACCTTGCTCCTCGACAAGACGGGCACGATCACCCTGGGCAACCGGCAGGCGGCGGAGTTCGTCCCCGTGCGCGGGGCGACGGAGGCCGAGGTGGCCGACGCCGCCCAGCTGTCCTCGCTCGCGGACGAGACGCCCGAGGGCCGCTCGGTCGTCGTGCTGGCGAAGGAGAGGTACGGGCTTCGTGAGCCGCGCCACGGCGAACTGGCGCACGCGACGTGGATCGAGTTCACCGCGCAGACCCGCATGTCGGGCGTGGACGTGGACGGCAGGAAGATCCGCAAGGGCGCGACAGGTTCGGTCGTGGCGTGGGTGAAGGAGCAGGGTGGCACCGTCGCCGAGGACGCGCGGGCGCTCACGGACCGGATCTCCGAGGCTGGTGGCACGCCGCTGCTGGTGGCTGTGGAGGACGGCAAGGGCGCGCGGGTCCTGGGTGTCATCCACCTCAAGGACGTCGTCAAGGACGGCATGCGGGAGCGGTTCGACGAGCTGCGCCGCATGGGCATCAAGACGATCATGATCACGGGTGACAACCCGCTGACCGCCAAGGCCATCGCCGAGGAGGCGGGCGTCGACGACTTCCTCGCCGAGGCCGCCCCCGAGGACAAGATGGCCCTCATCAAGCGCGAGCAGGCGGGCGGGAAGCTGGTCGCGATGACGGGTGACGGCACGAACGACGCCCCGGCTCTGGCGCAGGCGGACGTGGGCGTGGCGATGAACACGGGCACGTCGGCCGCGAAGGAGGCCGGCAACATGGTCGACCTCGACTCCGACCCGACCAAGCTCATCGAGATCGTGGAGATCGGCAAGCAACTCCTCATCACCCGGGGCGCCCTCACGACCTTCTCCATCGCCAACGACGTCGCCAAGTACTTCGCGGTCATCCCGGCCATGTTCGCCGTCGCCTACCCGTCGCTGGACAGACTCAACATCATGGGCCTGCACTCGCCCGAGTCCGCGATCCTCTCGGCCGTGATCTTCAACGCGCTGATCATCATCGCCCTCGTCCCACTCGCGTTGAAGGGCGTGCGCTACCGCCCGTCGAGCGCGGACGCGATGCTGCGGCGCAACCTCGGCCTCTACGGACTGGGCGGTCTGGTCGCCCCGTTCATCGGCATCAAGCTCATCGACATGCTCCTCACCCTCATCCCCGGAATCGGCTGACCCACGATGAACAACTCAGCAGCGAACACCGGCCGTGTCCTCGGGGCGGGCCTGCGCGCCCTGCTCGTCCTGACCCTGGTGTGCGGCGTGCTCTACCCTCTCGCCGTGACCGGCGTCGCCCAACTCGCCTTCCCGGGCAGGGCCAACGGGTCCGAGATCGAGGACGCGAGCGGGAAGGTGGTCGGCTCCGAACTCATCGGCCAGCGCTACGACCTGCCCCTGATGGACGGCGAGGAGACCGCGGCCCCGGACCTGCGCTGGTTCCAGCCCCGCCCCTCGAACGGCCTGGGCACCAACTCCGTCAACACCCAGTACTCGATCGTCCTCTCCGGCGCGACCAACCGCTCGGGCGACGACGCCGACCTGATCCAGGGGGTCAAGGACGCCAAGGCCGCCGTGATCAAGGACAACTCGACGGCCGGCTACCGGGTGCGGCCTTCCGACGTGCCCGCCGACGCCGTCACCTCTTCCGGCTCCGGCCTGGACCCTCACATCTCACCGGAGTACGCGAGACTCCAGGTCCACCGCGTCGCCGAGCGCAACGAGCTGGACATCACAACGGTCGAGAAGCTGGTCGCCGCCCACACCGACGACCGCATCCTCGGCTTCATCGGTGAACCTCGGGTGAACGTCCTGAAGCTCAACATCGCCCTCAAGGACTCGCTCGCCAAGGGGTGAGGGGCTCGACCGCACGACAGCGCAGCCGGCGCGGCCACGGACGGACCCCGATGTCGGTGAAGGCCGACGTCACGGGCGCGTTCGACGGCCTGCGCGAGGTGCGGGCCTGGGTCACCGCCGACAACGGCGTGACATGGCAGCGGGTTCCCGTCCTCGGACACGACGTACCGGTTCCTCGCACCGCACACGGCGCTGCGGTCCGGTGACTTCCTGGGCGTCCGACGGCGGCCGGCGCGCCGCCCTCCGGTCCATCGAGGACGAGGACCGCGCCGGCCGCGGTGCGGCGCCCGCAGGGTACGAGCGCTTCCTCCGGGCCGCCCCGGGCGGAAGCGAGTGATTCCCTGCGCCCGCCGAGCGCTCCGGACAGGGATCCCGCCACCGTCGGTGCCGTAGCCACCTGGCGTGCCGCGCCACGCCGAAGACGCGCAGCCGGTGCGCCGCCGATCGAGGGCGGCTTCCCACCGCACCTCCGGCTCGAGAGGCAGCCCGCCGAGGGGCCTCAGGCGGGCGGCAGGCGGCGAGCCGGCTTCCGGGGCGGCCCGGCCGTCCGGCCTACGGCCTAAGGGACCCTTCTCCACGAGACGGAGTGAGGTCGGTGCCCGACAGGTCGCCACGTCGACGCGCGTCATCCATGCGTGCAGAGGGGGAATTAGCGTATGTGATGGATCATCAGGTAAGCCGGTATTCGGTCGGCATGAGCCGCGGTGCGTTCTGCGGAATGGCCCGAACAGCCGGCCGCGACGTCATGAAAGCCCAGGTGGGGGCCGTATGACCTGGCCGGAGCGATGTTCCTCACAATCCTCGGCCGACGCATCCCGGTGTACAGTCGAGAGCGCCCTTGACCTGCAGAAAGCAGGCAGGGAGCCGTCTTCGAGGAGTCCATAGTGCTGCGCACCATGTTCAAGTCCAAGATCCACCGGGCCACCGTGACCCAGGCCGACCTCCACTACGTCGGATCCGTCACCGTCGACGCCGATCTCATGGAGGCGGCCGATCTGCTGCCCGGCGAGCTGGTCCACATCGTCGACATCGACAACGGCGCCCGGCTGGAGACGTACGTCATCGAGGGTGAGCGCGGGTCCGGTGTCATCGGCATCAACGGCGCCGCCGCCCATCTCGTCCACCCCGGTGACCTGGTGATCCTCATCAGCTACGCGCAGGTCGAGGACGCCGAGGCGCGGAGTCTCGTGCCCCGGGTCGTGCACGTGGACGCGGGCAACCGGATCGTGGAGCTGGGCACCGACGCGTCCGCGCCGGTGCCCGGGAGTGACACCCGGCGCAGCCCGCAGGCCGTCGCCGCGCACGCCTGACGAGGGGGATGTTCCACATGGCGGCGGTTCCGCAGATCCGCGACGAGCGGGAGAAGGGGCGCCTGGAGGCGTTCGAGGGCGACACCTATGTCGGTGGCATCGTCTACTTCGTCCTGGACGCCCCGTCGCACGCCCTCGTCGCCGTGCACACGGTCGTCGAGGAGGGTCACGAGGGCAAGGGCATCGCCGGGGCGCTCGTCCGGGAGTTCTACGCGATCGCGGCGCGCGAGGGTGTTCCCGTCGTGCCCCTGTGTCCGTACGCCGCCTCCTGGGCGCGGAAGCATCCCGAGGAGGCTCCCGAGGCCCCCGCCGAGGTGGTCCGGGCGGCGAAGGACCGGCTGAGGGCGACGCCGGAACTCCGGTGACCCTGGCCCTGCTGCACACCTCGGCCGCCCACGTCCCCGTCTTCGACGGCCTGCGGGACCGGGACCATCCCGGGCTCGTGCCGCGCCACCTCGTCGCCGAGGAGCTGCCGGCACGAGCCAGGGCCGCCGGCGGTCGCCTGCGCCGTCCACGACCTCCTGGCGCGGGCCGTCGCCGACGGCGCGACGGCCGTGCTCTGCACCTGCTCGACCCTCGGGGCCGTCGCCGAGCGCGACGCGGCCTCCCTGGGGTGCCGGTGCTGAGGGCCGACCGGCCGATGGCGGCCGCCGCCGTGCGCCACGCGAGGATCGTGGTCGTCGCGACCGTGGCGTCCACCGTCGGGCCGACGCTCGACCTGCTGCGCGAGGAGGCCCGCGACCGGATCCCCGCCGTGACCACCCTGCTGGTCGAGGAGGCGTGGGAGCGCTTCGAGGCGGGTGACCGCGACGGCTGCCTCGACGCGGCGGCCGCCGCCGTGGACCGGATCGACCCGGCCGGGGACGTCGCCGTCGTACTGGCCCAGGCGTCCATGGCGGACGCCGCCGACCGCACGCGCACCTCGCCGCGCGTCCTCTCCAGCCCCGCCACCGGCCTCAGGGGTGCCGTGTCGATCCTGCCGGGGACGCGGTGACCTGATCCGGCCTGATCGGACGGCGACCCCTCGCCGGGGGCGCCGTGGCGGCGGGCGGTCGACCCGAAGGAATGGATCCGTCGGGCGCGGGCACGCGCATCGGGAGAACCTGGTGCAGAACGGCCGAGTCGACCGAGAGGCCCGTCATGACCCACCCGTACCCCGATCCGGTGCCCCCCTCGCCGGTCCCGCCTCCGGGCCCGGTTCCGCCGCCCACGCCCGGCCCGGCTCCCGAGCCGACGCCGGTCCCGCCGCCGAACCCGGTGCCCGAACCGCCGCAGCCCACGCCCGTACCCGAACCGGAGCCGCAGCCCCAGCCGGGCCCCGCGGGCCCCTGAGCGGCAGCCGACGCGAGGAAGTCGGGCCCCGCACGGATTGCGTGCGGGGCCTTGTCACGGTCTGTGGATTGCCCGTAACTTGGACGGCTGCTGATGCGCCCAAGGGGGGACCATGGCCTTACGCGGACGACACCGCAGACCGCAGCAGAGCCGGATCAACCGGGCCTCGCTCACGGTCACCGCGAGCGGCGCCGGGATCGCGCTGCCGCTGATCGGCGCCGGCTCGGCCCAAGCCGCCTCCCTCGACGTGTGGGAGAAGGTCGCGGCCTGCGAGTCCTCCTCGAACTGGGCCATCAACACCGGCAACGGCTACTTCGGCGGCCTGCAGTTCAGCCAGTCGACCTGGGAGCGGTACGGCGGCACGCACTACGCCCCGCGCGCCGACCTGGCCTCGAAGGACCAGCAGATCCTCGTCGCGGAGAAGGTGCTCAAGGGGCAGGGCCCGGGAGCCTGGCCGACGTGCTCCTCCCGGGCCGGACTGGCCCGAGGCGGCGACGCGCCGGACGTCCGGCCGGTGTCCCTGCCCGGGCAGCGCGGCTCCGGCGAGCAGGGGACGGTGCGCCGCTCCCCGGCGCCCGCGGCGCAGCAGCCGACGGGCATGAAGCCCCCGGCCGCCACCCCGAAGCCGCCCGCCACCACCACCCCGACCAGCGTGCCGACGGTCCGTGAGATGTACACGGTCGCCCCGGGCGACTCGCTCTCGCGGATCGCCCGCGAGGAGCGGGTGAGGGGCGGCTGGCAGGGCCTGTACCAGGAGAACCGCGCCGTCGTCGGCGGCGACCCCGACCTGATCCACCCCGGACAGCGGCTCACCCTGCGCATCTCCGCGCCGCCCAGGACCCCGCCCGCCGATGCGCCGAGGGTCAAGGCGCCCACGACCAAGGCACCCTCTGCCAAACCGCCGACCGTGACACCCCCGGGCAAGGCGCCCGCGACCAAGGCGCCGACCGCACGGACGCAGCCGGTCACCCGGCCCGCGGCCGGGCCGCCGGCGAAAGCCGTGGCCAGACCCGTCACGAAGCCGGTGAGCAGGCCGGCCACGAAACCCGCCACGAGGCCGGCGCCCGCGCCCCGGGCCGACGACCGCTACAGCGCCCCGGTCTCCGGTTCCCTCGGCACGCGCTACCGCAAGGCCGGCTCCTCCTGGTCCAGCGGCTACCACACCGGGGTGGACTTCCCGGTCCCGACCGGGACCTCGGTCAAGGCGGTGGCCGACGGCAAGGTCGTCTCGGCGGGATGGGGCGGCGCGTACGGCTACGAGATCGTGATCCGCCACGACGACGGCCGCTACAGCCAGTACGCCCACCTGTCCGCGCTCCACGTCCGGGAGGGGCAGCGGGTCGGCGGCGGCCAGCGCATCGCCCGGTCAGGGTCGACCGGCAACAGCTCGGGACCGCACCTCCACTTCGAAGTGCGGACGGGTCCCGGCTACGGCTCCGACATCGACCCCCTGGCGTACCTCCGGGGCCGCGGCGTCTCGATCTGACGCGCGGTGCGACTCCGCGCCCCCGGCGTCCCGACCCGTCCCGCGAGGCCGGGGCCCGGTCGTCCGGATCGTGCCGGGCCGCTCCGGACGGCAGGCGCTACCCGCCCCTGGGCCCGGGTCCGACACCGGATCCGGGCACGGGTCTGGCACCGCGCGCGAGTCCTCCGCCGTCGACAGGCGGTCCGTGGTGAGCTGGACGAGGCCGGCCGCCGTCACGGCGCCGCAGATCAGCGCGGCCACGGTGCCGGCCGCGCCGTAGCGGAAGGTCTCGCCGAACAGCGTCAGGCCCACGGCCGCCGCGACCACCGGGTTGACCACCGTGACCGTGGCCAGCGGCGCCGCGAGGCCCGCGCCCCGGTAGGAGGCCTGCGAGAGCAGCAGTCCGGTGACCGCGAGCGCCGAGAGGACCAGAAGGCTGGGCCACTGCGCGAGCGGCGCGCTCGCCGTCCACTCCACCGCGACCGTCTTCGTGAACACCGAGGCGATCCCGAACGAGACGCCCGCGGCGGCGGCCAGGATCACGCTCCGCAGTACGGAGCGGCCCACCACCCGCGCGGCGGCGAACAGCGCGACGATCACACCGAGCGTCCCGGCGGCGAGGAGCCATCGCTCGCTCCCGTCCAGGGACCGGGCCCCGGCGCCGCCGGTCAGGCTGAGCAGGCCGGCCAGGCCGACCGTGGCCATCACCGCTCCCCGCCAGGCCGTGCGGCCGGCCCGGCGGCCGACGAAGAGCGCCGCCATCGGGAGCGCGAAGACGATCGTGAGCGCGCCCAGGGGCTGCACCAGGCTGAGCGGACCGTAGGCGAGCGCGGCCACGTGGAGCGCCGCTCCCAGGCCGTTGAGCAGCACCGACCCCCACCAGGCCGGGTTGCGCAGCGGGGCGTACGCGTGACCGCCGACGGTGGCCGCCACGCGCTCCTGCACGATCGCCGCGGCCGCGTAGGCGACCGCCGAGACCAGTGACAGGAGCACGGACAGCAGGAGGGGGTTCATACCTTCAACGATCGCTCCTTTCGGTGTTCTCGTCGTCGTACCTGGGAACCCCATCCGACGTACTGCCGTCGCAGTACGGGGCCGTCGCGTACACCTTGAGATGTACGGCGCCGCAGGTCAGGAGGGGTGGAAAGCGACCTTTCCGGTATCCAGGTCGAAGCGGGCGCCGACGACCAGGGCCTCGTCGAACGCCTCATCCCGAGCCAGTCGACGCCGTATCCGGTCCACATTGGCCCGCACCGTGTTCTCCACCCAGTCGCCCGGCAGGCCGCGCGCCTCCCGCGCGGCCGGGGCGATCTCCTCGACGATCCGGGCGAGGTGGCCCTCGGCGGGCTTTCCGGTGCAGACGTACTCCACCGCCGCCGTCACGGCCCCGCAGCGCTCGTGGCCGAGCACGACCACCAGCGGAACGCCCAGCTCGGCGACGCCGAACTGGATCGAACCGAGTACGGCCTCGTCGAGTGCCTGTCCGGCCGACCGTATCGCCAGCAGGTCGCCGAGCCCCTGGTCGAAGACCAGCTCGGGCGGCACCCGCGAGTCGACGCAGCCGAGTGTCAGGGCGAAGGGGTGCTGGGAGACCGCGACGGCCGCGCGCCGGGTGGCGTCCTCGTGCGGGTGAATCTGCCGCAGGGCCGCGAACCGGGCGTTCCCGGCCCGGAGTTCGGCCAGCGCGCGCGCCGCGGCCGGCGGCTTTCCGGTGCGGGTGCGGGTCGACCGGGCGGCCGCGGCCCGCGCGGTGGGAACGCCCGCGGCGACGGCGGCGGCCGTGAGGGTCAGTACCGCCCGCCGCCGGGGCACGGACGTCCGTGCGGCAGGGAAGGGGGAGGGTGACGGGGAAGGGGAAGTGGTCATGCGCCCGAGCGTTACGGTGATCAACGGGCACCGGGACCGGCTTGGTCCGGTCATGACTCGATCATGACCGGGTGTGACCCAGTTTTGACCGCACCCATGCCGAGGGTGGGGCGGAACGCGAAGGGGGAGAGTGACGGTGGATCTCGTCGAGAGCGCGTCGGTGGGCGGCTTCTTCGCGCTGCGGACGACCGCGCCGGGCGGAGGCACCGCCCCGCCGGCCGCGTCCACCGCCCTGCCGGCCGCCCGCACCGCCTCGCCGGCCGCGTCCACCGCCCCGCCGGCCGCCGGCACCTCATCCCCGCCGCTGGCCCGCCTGTACGCGGGACACACCGGCCCCCTGACCGCCCGCGTGGACACCGTCGCCGCCCGCATTCGCACTTCCGAGCGACGGGTGGCCGCCTCGCTCGCCCACCTCGGGCTCGCGGCCCGGCTGTGGTCGGTCGCCCTCGGGCCCGCGGCGCTCCACGGCCGGTTCCCCGACCTCGACCCCGGGCACGTGCACTGGGACGGGACGGCCACCTCGCCCGACGACCTGTGGTGGACGGGCACCGCCACGCGTCCCGGCACGGTGGCGGAGCTGCGCGAGGCCGTCCTGGAAGCCCATCTCGTCCCCCTGGCCCACGCCTTCCGGGCGGACGGCCGGATCGCGCCGCGGCTGCTGTGGGGAAACGCCGGCTCGGCCCTGGCCGGCGCCCTGCGCGAACTGGTCCGGTGGTCCCGCGCGCGGGGCCGCCCGGACGTCGGCGAACGGGCCGCGGCCCTGGTCTCCGGGCTGTTCGCCCACCCGGACCTCGCCCGCACCGTCCGGGGCCCGGCCCTGCGCAGGACCACCTGCTGCCTCTACTACCGCTCGCCCCAGGGCGGTCTCTGCGGCGACTGTGTGTTCGAACACCCTCCCGCCACAGGTTTGGAGTCACGGCCTCCGGCTCCGTAAAGTTCCTCTTTTGAGAGATGGCGCGCGCGAGCGTACGAGCGATCGAGGAACGGCGAAGGCATGACGGTGACTGAAGAGACCCAGGAGTACGGGCCGGGCATCGACCCCGAGCGCCTGGCCGTCTGCCTGAGCGTCCTCGACGAGCTCGACAAGCTCGACGTCGACCACCCCGACGCGGTCGCCGTGCGCCGCGCCACCGCCGGGATCTACCGGACCGTGAAGCAGCGCCGCCGCCAGGAGCGCCGGGCCGCCAAGACCGCACACGACAAGGCGGTCACCGAGTCCACCGCCACCGGCTCCGCCCAGCGGATCGACGACGAGACCGAGGGCATCCTGCCCTCCTCCGTCACCGAGGCCGGGCAGATCGCCGGGATACTCCAGCGCCCCCGCTCCTGCTACATCTGCAAGACGCGGTACACCGAGGTGGACTACTTCTACCACCAGCTCTGCCAGCCCTGCGCCGCGGAGAACCGTGCGCGGCGGGACGCCCGCGCCGACCTGACCGGCAAGCGCGCCCTGCTCACCGGCGGCCGCGCCAAGATCGGCATGTACATCGCGCTGCGGCTGCTGCGCGACGGCGCCCACACCACCATCACCACGCGCTTCCCCAACGACGCCATCCGGCGCTTCAAGGCGATGCCGGACAGCGACGAGTGGATCGGCCGCCTCAAGGTCGTCGGCATCGACCTGCGCGACCCCGCCCAGGTCGTGGCGCTCGCCGACTCGGTCGCGGCGGAGGGCCCGCTGGACATCCTCATCAACAACGCCGCCCAGACCGTACGCCGCTCGCCGGGCGCTTACAGCGAGCTGGTCGCCGCCGAGTCCGCGCCGCTGCCGGCCGGCGAGCTGCCGCCCGCCCAGATCATCGGCACCTTCGGCTCCGGAGCCGTCGACACCATCCCGGCCCTGCCCTCGGCCCGTCGCGGCGACGCGCTGACCGCGAAGGACGTGACCGAGCTGGCCCTCGTCGGCGGCTCGGCCTCCCTGGAGCGGATCGCGGCCGGTACCGCGATCGACGCCGGCGGTCTGGTCCCCGACCTGCACGACACCAACAGCTGGATCCAGACCGTCTCCGAGGTCGACCCGGTCGAGCTGCTCGAAGTGCAGCTGTGCAACTCCACCGCGCCCTTCATCCTGATCAGCCGGCTCCGCCCGGCGATGGCGGCCTCCGCCTCGAAGCGCACGTACGTCGTCAACGTCTCCGCGATGGAGGGCGTCTTCAGCCGCGGCTACAAGGGGGCGGGCCACCCGCACACCAACATGGCCAAGGCCGCGCTCAACATGCTGACGCGCACCAGTGCCCAGGAGATGTTCGAGTCCGACGGCATCCTCATGACGGCCGTCGACACCGGCTGGATCACCGACGAGCGCCCGCACCCGGACAAGATCCGGCTCGCCGAGGAGGGCTTCCACGCCCCCCTCGACCTGATCGACGGCGCCGCCCGCGTCTACGACCCGATCGTGCGCGGCGAGGCGGGCGAGGACTTGTACGGCTGCTTCCTGAAGGACTACGCCCCCGCCAACTGGTAGATCGCTCACCCGTATGGCATTCACCCGATCGCGTCACACTTTTGAGCCCCATAGAGCGCGAGGGCGCTCATTTGGTTAGTCTGATGTCGACGGTCGGCCACCAGGGTTTCACCAAACCCTCACGGCCGGCCCGGGGACTGGCCTGCCACCAAGGCCGCGGTCCCGCCCGAGAACGGCGCCACCGCGACCGACCGGCCAAGCCCTCATTGGTAACGCGACACAAGGGAGTGCGCGGTGACACCAGAACTGACGAAGCAGGACCAGCGACCGGCCGAACGTCCGGAGCGGCCACGGCGGTCCGGAGAGCTGGGCAGCCTGGAGGTGTGGGCCCGCTCGGCCCCCATCCGGCTGGCAGGCTACGAGGACGACCTCGCGGAGCCGCACATCCTGCCCGGTATCGACTGAGTCGCGATCATCGCTTCGCCCTGTGCCCCCGTCCGGATTCCGGCCGGGGCACAGGCGTGTCCGGCGGGCCCGGCCCGCTCGCGTTCACCGGGCGCGCGTCTCCCGCAGCCGGACCGGCGGCGCGTACTCCCGTACCAGCGTCCGGTGCCACCACGCCCCGGTCTCCCTCAGTTCCCGCCAGGTCGTGTACCGGTAGCGGTAGAGCCGCGCCCGGACGTGGACCGGCGGCCGTTCGGGGAAGGGGTTGTGGCGCAACAATCGCAGGGTGTGCCGGTCGCCTTCGAGCAGCCGCTCGAGGAAGGGCCCGAACCAGTCGCGCGCGTAGCCGGGGGAGAGCGCCGCGAACCACATCAGCCAGTCGAGTCGCAGATGGTACGGGGCGAACTGGCGGGGCATCCGCCGCGGGTCGCCCGGCTTGCCCTTGAAGCCGTACTCCCGCCAGTCGGTGCCCGGGTGTGGCGCCGGGTCGTCCGTCCCCTCGATCACGATCTCGTCCCGCACGCGGCCGATCGAGCCGAAGGCGCCGTACGTGTTGACCAGGTGGAACGGGTCGTACGAGCGGTTCATCGCCTGGCGCTTGGAGAGGAGATTGCGGGCCGGGCGGTAGCCGAGGGCGAGGAGCAGGGCCGTCGCGGCCACGACCACGACGACGTACCAGAGCGGCGGATCGGGCCGCGGGTGCTCACCGACCAGTGACGAGCCGTCCACGGCGGAGAGCGCGAGGACGATCGTGATCCAGTTCAGCCAGGCGAAGTTGCCGGAGAGCACCAGCCACAGCTGGGTGACCACCATGAGACCGGCCGCGACCGTCGCCACCGGCTGGGGAGCGAAGAGCAGCACCGGGACGACCAGCTGGACGACGTGGTTGGCGGCCGCCTCGACGCGGTGCAGGGGCCGCGGCAGACGGTGGAAGAACCAGCTGAGCGGCCCCGGCATCGGCTGCGTCTCGTGGTGGTAGTACAGGCAGGTCAGGTCGCGCCAGCAGCGGTCGCCGCGCAGCTTGATCAGTCCCGCCCCGAACTCCACGCGGAAGAGCAGCCAGCGCAGCAGGAACAGCACCAGGACCGGTGGCGCGGTGTCGTCGTTGCCGAGGAAGACGGCGAGGAACCCGGTCTCCAGGAGCAGCGACTCCCAGCCGAAGCCGTACCAGGTCTGGCCGACGTTGACGATGGAGAGGTACAGGGCCCACAGCGCCGCCCACAGGAGCATCGAGACCGGGAGCGGGACGGCGTCTCCCGCGCCCGCCGCCAGGGCGAGCGCCAGCGCCGCCCCCGTCCAGGCGACCAGGGCGAACAGGCGGTCGGAGTAGCGCCAGTGGAAGATGCTGGGGGCCCTGCGTGGGTCCACCCGGCGGACGTACTCCGGTACGGGGGTCATCCCCCGCTCTCCGATCAGGGCCCGGAACTGCAGGGCGGCCGAGAGGAACGCCACGAGGTAGAGCCCGGCGAGCCCGCGCTGGAACACGATCCGGCTCAGCCAGTAGTCGGGTGCGGTGAACCACTCCATCCCCTCCAGTATCGGACCCGAGGGGCCGGGGTTCACCCCGTCCCGTCATCGGAGCCGCGCGCGCCGCCGCCCGTCGCGCCCCGCCCGCCACGGCCCACCGGCCCTGCGCGGGCCGGTGGGTCAGCCCTTCCCCTCGTCGTCCGCGGTGCGCTCGCCCTCCGCCTGGGACGGCGTGGTGCGCAGGGTCTGCGGATGCCGTTGCGTCCGTTCCTGGGCGTCCATGTCCTCGTCGAGCCGCTCGCCCTCGGCCTGCGAGGGACTCGTGTATTCGTCGTACTGGCTCATCGCCGGCTCCTCGGATGGGGAGGGGTCTGCCTGCAACCACCGCGGACGGGACCTAGGTCTGTAGAGGCCTACCAAAGGAGCGTAACGCCCGGCGTGTCTCCTTCACCCCTCGACGACGCGCCGCAGGGTGCGCCCGAGGTGGCGGGCGTAGGCGTGCTGGAGGAGCGGGATCAGGGGCCCCGCGAGGCGGGTGTACCAGGCGGCGGGACGGCTGAACGCGGTGACCGTGAACCAGACCGAGCCGTCGGCGTGCAGGTCCACGACGAAGGACTCCTCGCCGCGCTCGGGGTGCCGGCCCCGGGTGCCGTACGCGAAGCCGCCGCGGTCCTCCTCGTACGCCGTCCACACCACCTCGCAGGGCGCGGCGAGGCGGAGGGGGCCGGCGCCGACGGAGACCTCGACGAGGGCGCCCGGCTCGGCGCGGTCGGCCTCGCTGCGGACCCGGGCGCCCGAGGAGCGGTGCATCCGCCAGGTGGTGACGGCCGCGGCGGCGGTCTCGAAGGCCTCGCGGCCGTGCCCGACGCGGGTGGTGTGGTGCAGGTGGTGATAGCCGGCGGGCAGAGAGCCCGACGCCGTGGCGCCGACCTCGGGGTAGTTCGGGCCTGTGGGGGAGGGGGTGGCGAAGGTGCGGATCAGTCGGGTCATGACGCGGTCTCCGATCGGGGCGGGAGGGTGCGCAGCCGGCGCCAGGCGAGCACCGAGCACAGCGCGAAGCCGAGGGCGTTGGCAAGGCCGTGCGTGGCGGCCATCCAGGTGAGGCTGGGGTGGGGCAGTCCGGTGGCCTCGCCCAGTGCCCAGCTCAGGGCGAGCAGCATGGTGGCGACGAGGACGGCCGCCGAGGAGGCGAGGAGGGAGCGGGTGACCGGGTCGGTCACGCCGGTGCGGACATCCCGCCAGGTCAGCAGGGCGACCGCCCACATCCCCGCGGTGAGGACGACCGCTCCGGCCAGCTCGGCCCAGTCGTCCACGAAGTAGCCGAGCAGGACGAGCAGGGTGCCGAGCGGGACGCTGAGGGCCGCGAACCGCGCGGTGGGGCCCGGGGAGGCGCGGCAGACCAGGCCGGCCACGAGAGCGGCGGCGAAGCCCGCGAAGTGGAAGTGGGGGACCGTGAGGGCGAGGATCTCGAGGTCGAAGCCGAGGAGCTCGTGGCCGGCGCGTTCGGCGACCAGGGCCAGTCCGGCGACCGAGGGGGCCGCCAGGGCGGTGAGCACGGCGATCTCGCCGGGGGCGAGGGAGCCCGTCGCGGCGAGGCGGAGCGGTGCGTGCAGCGCCAGTGCCAGCGTGGCCAGGGCGTAGACGCCGGCGAGGGCGGTCGCGGCGGGGCCGCGGGGAAGCCAGAGGGCGACGGCGCCGGGAAGGGCGAGCAGCGGCCAGAACCGGGCCAGGCGGCGCAGCCCGGCGGGCTGGGGGCCGTCGATCAGCCGGAGTCCCGCCGGGACGACGACCAGCATGCCCAGCATCACGATCAGTCCGACCAGCACGGACATGCCGCCACCCCCTGTTGAACGTGTTCAAGTGCCACTGTCGAGCGTAGACCTTGTCTTGAACGTGTTCAAGCAGTCGGGGCCGGCTCCGTACCCGGAGCCGGCGGGGCCATCGAATGGCCGCACTCCGATGGCGGGAGCGGTCGGGATGGGACAGACATGAGGGAATGCCCCGGGTGCGCCGAACGCCCTCGGGGCGAAGCAAGCGGCTCGGGGCGAAGAGGCGGGAGAAGCACGTGCGCTCACCCCTACGGCGGTCACGTCCGCCCCTCCCCGCGATCACCGCACTGGCCTCCGTCCTGCTGGTCGCGGGATGTTCCTCCGGCGGCGCGAGCGGTGGCGCGGGGACCGAGGAGCCGACCGCCGCCTTCGGGGAGGTCCTCCTCCAGTCGGCCACGGCCCAGGGGCCCGACCCCTTCACCGCCTCCACCGCACTGACCACCACCGTCGCGGCGGGGACGACCGCCCGGGCCCAGGCGCCCGCGTCCCCGGCGCCCGCCCGAGGGCGGGCGCTGCGCGAGGTCACCGGCTCCACCCCCGGCCTCTACGGCGGCACCCGCTCGGTGGCCAGCTGCGACGTCGAACGGCAGGTCGCCCTCCTCACCGAGAACCCGGCCAAGGCGCGGGCCTTCGCCGAGAGCGCCGGTGTTCCGGAGGCCGGCGTCGCCGACTGGCTGCGCGAACTCACCCCGGTGCTGCTGCGCACCGACACCCGGGTCACCGGCCACGGCTACCGGGCCGGCGAGGCCGTCCCCTTCCAGGCCGTCCTCCAGACCGGCACGGCGGTCCTCGTCGACGGCTACGGGGCTCCCCGCGTCCGCTGCGCCTGCGGGAACCCCCTGCGTTCGCCCGTCGACGACAAGGGGGCCGCGCACAGCGGAAGACCCTGGAGCGGTTACCGCCCCGACCGGGTCGTGGCCGTCACCCCGACCACCACCGTCATCGGCAGCCTGGTGATCGTGAACCTCGCCGACAACACATGGATCGAGCGCCGCAGCGGGTCCGACGGCGAGGGGGACCGCGACCCCGACGTCCTGCCCCCCTGCGATCCGGACGAGTGCGACCTCGTCGCCGCACCGCCGAGCCCGCCGACCGGCCGGGACGCCCCGGACGCGCCGCCCCGGAGCCAGGTGCCCCCGGGCGTTCCCACGCCCCCGCCCGACGGCGGCACGGGACGGGCGCCCGGCGACCCGGAGGACGGCCCGCCGTCCGCGCCGGAGCCGCTGCCCGAGCCGCCGCCGGGACAGGAGCCGCCCCCCGGCCCGGATACGCCCCCGGAGCAGGGCGTGCCGAGGGAGCCCGACGCGCCGACGGGACCGGATCAGGACGTTCCGCTGCCCGACGACCTGCCCGAGAACCTGCCCGACGACCTGCCCGAGGGTCTGCCCGAGGACCTCTTCCCGGACGACCCGGGAGCCCGGCAGCCGGAGACCTTCGAGGGCTGACCTGGAAGGTGGGGTGCGCCCCGGTCGCGCCCTCACGGGCGCCGCCGCCGTGCCGCACCCTCCGGTCCGCGCCCACCGTCCGCGGCCGTCGTGACCCGCCGCGTGATCCTGCCGTGCGCGAGGCCGGACCTGCGCCTAGCGTGGCCCCATGGACGCGGGCAGAGGGGGCGAGGCGGCGGAGAGCTGCCGCTGCGGAACAGGGGCAGGGGGTGTGACGTGCTGCTTCCTCCGCACCTTCGGCCAGGAGTTCGGGATGGGCGGATTCGACTGGGATCTGACCACCGGGACCATGACCATGGACGAGGGCGCGCTGACGGTCTTCGACATGCGCCCCGACGAGTACGACGACGATCCCGCCACCCTCGGCGCCCGTGTGCTGCCCGACGAGGGCCGTCGGCTCGACACGCTCGTCACCCACGCCCTCAAGGACGGCAGTGACCGCTACGGCGCCTACTTCCGCATCCGCCGCCGCGACGGCAGCCAGCGCTGGACCCACACGCAGGGCATCATCCACCGCGACGAGACGGGACGCCCCCGGCGGATCCTCGGCATCATCCGCGACGCCTCGGAGGAGCTGACCGAGTCCGCCGCCCGGCTCGGCCTCGACGAGGGACGGCGCAAGCGTACGAGCGTCGTCGAGAGCACCACCGCGGCGCTCGCCCACGCCCGGACCGTCACGGACGTCATCGACCTGCTGAACGACTCCCACGGCCTGGAGTACTTCGGCGCCACCAGCCTGGTCATGGGCCTGCTCGAATCCGGCCGGATCCACCTCGTCGCCGAGGGCCCCGTCGGCGCCTTCGTGCCCGGCACCCGCTTCACCCGGGTGGACGAGCCGTACCCGATGGGCGAGGTGATCCGTACCCTCGCGCCCCGGTTCATCGACTCGCCCGAGGACTTCGCGCGGTCCTACCCGCTCCTGTGGCCCCACATCAGCGGTCTGGGCATCACCTCGGCCGCCTACCTGCCGCTGATCGCCCAGGCCCGCCCGATCGGCGCGCTCGGCCTCCTCTACAGCGACAAGACCGGCTTCAGCGCCGACGAGCGCAATCTGCTGGTCGCGCTCGGCAGCAGCATCGCGCAGAGCCTCCAGCGGGCCATGCTCTACGAGCAGGAGCACGACCTGGCCGAAGGGCTCCAGCAGGCGATGCTGCCGCGCCGGATCCCCGACGTGCCGGGAGCGCACATAGCCGTCCGCTACCGCTCGGCCCGTCTCGGCCGGGACATCGGCGGTGACTGGTACGACGTCATCCCGCTCCCCGGAGGCCGGGTCGGCACCGTGATCGGCGACGTCCAGGGACACGACACCCACGCGGCGGCCGTCATGGGCCAGCTGCGGATCGTGCTGCGGGCCTACGCCGCCGAGGGGCACAATCCGGCGACGGTGATGGCCCGGGCCTCCGTCTTCCTCCACGAACTGGACACCGAGCGCTTCGCCACCTGTACGTACGCCGAGGCTGACCTCTCGACCGGCGTCGTGCAGCTGGTGCGCGCGGGCCATGTGAACCCCCTGATCCAGGACGCCGACGGCGGCTGCCGCAAGCTCGCCGTGGAGGGCGGGCTGCCCCTCGGGCTCTCCGCGGAGTTCGGACGACTGGACTATCCGGTGACCGCCCTGGAACTGGACCCCGGCCAGACCCTGGTCCTCTACACCGACGGCCTGGTGGAGGCGCCCGGATCGGATCTCGACGAAGGGATGCACTGGCTCGCCTCCCTCGTACGGCGCGGGCCGCGCGACCTCCAGCAGCTCGCCGACCACCTGTGCGACAGCGTGGACGAGCGGGGCGGCGACGACGACGTGGCGATCCTGCTGCTGCGCCGGGAGGGGGCGTACTTCCCACGGCCCGGCGGCCGGCTCCAGCAGCACGTCGGGCAGAGCGACCCGGAGGCTCTGAGCTCCGCCCGCCACATGATCAGGGCCGCCGTGAAGGCCTGGGGCGGCGGCGACCGCTCCGACGAGATCGAGCTGGTCGCCGACGAGCTGATCACCAACGCGCTGATGCACACCGACGGAGGGGCGATCGTGACCCTGCGGATGCTCGAGGGCCCCGAACGGCGGCTGCGGGTGGAGGTCGAGGACCGCTCCAGCGCTCTGCCCAGGCGCCGGGAGGCGGGGGACGCGGGCGTCTCGGGACGCGGGCTCCTGCTCGTCGACCAGATCTCGGACGTCTGGGGCGTGGAGTCGCGAGGCAGCGGCAAATGCGTCTGGTGCGAATTCGGAGTTAACCCTGTGTATACAGATCGTACTTGACCGTAACAGACCGTCCGCGATTGACTTCGGGCTTCCGCTGCCTTTCCGGACACACGACCCTGGACATGAGGATGCGTTGAGCACCGAGCTTCTGGCACCCCTCGATCTGGCCTTCTGGCACCTCGAATCCACCGACCACCCCATGCACCTGGGCGCCCTGGCCCACTTCGGCCCGGCACCGGACGGCACCGACGTCCTCGACCTGCTCGCCCGCCGGGCGGCGGCGATCCCCCGGCTGCGCATGCGGGTCCGCGACGTCTGGCTGCCCGTAGGAGGCGCGGCCTGGGCGTCGGACAAGGACTTCGACGTACGACGGCACGTGCGCCGGATCGTCCTGCCGGGCGCGGACTTCGCCGACGAGGCCGCCCGGCTCGCCGGCGACCTCATGGAACGCCCTCTGGAGCGCGGGCGCCCCCCGTGGGAGATGTTCCTCCTCACCGGCGCCCCCGACGGTTCCTTCGCCGTCCTGGTCAAACTCCACCACGCCCTCGCGGACGGCCTGCGGGCCGTCGCCATCGGCGCCGGGATCTTCGACGAGATCGCCGCCGCCCGCGGGGCCGGCCGGCGGCGGGTCCGCCCCGTGCCCCCTCGCTCCTGGCTCCCGGGTCCCGGCCGGATCGTCGGCGCCGCCCGCGACCGGATCGAGGACCTCGGCCGGGCCGTGGAGGTCGGCGCCAGCGTGCTCCGCGCCAGCCGGCTGGACCCCCGGGGCGCCACGGCACTCGCCGCCCAGTCCAGCGGGACCAGACGGGTGGCCACCGCCGCCCTGGACCTCGACCGGATCCAGCGGGTGCGCCGCGCCTCGGGCGGCACCGCCAACGACGTGCTGCTCGCCGTGGTCGCCGGGGCCCTGCGCCGCTGGCTCGAGGGACGCGGGGAACCGCTCCCCGGCGTGGACCCGCGCGCCCTCGTCCCCGTCTCGCGCCGGCGCCCGGGATCCGCGCCGGCCACCGGCAACAGCCTGTCCGCGTACCTCCTCGCGCTGCCGGTCACCGAGTCCGACCCGGGCGCCCGGCTGGCCGCCGTACGACGGGGGATGGAGCGCAACAAGGCCGACGGGCCGCTGCGGGGCGCCGGCGCCGTCGCCGTGCTCGCCGACCAACTCCCGCCGCTCGCCCACCGCTTCGGGGCGCCGCTGGCCTCGGGAGCCGCCCGCCTCCTCTTCGACGTGCTGGTCACCAGCGTGCCGCTGCCCCGCTCGGCCCTCTCCCTCGGCGGCGCCCCGCTGCGCGAGCTCTATCCCATGGCGCCGCTCGCCCGCGGTCAGTCCCTCGCCGTCGCCATGTCCCCCTACGGCGGACGGGTCCACGTCGGCCTGGTCGCCGACGGCAAGGCCGTCCCCGACCTCGACGCCCTCGCCGACGCCCTCGGCGACGAACTCGACCTGCTGGACCGGGCGGACGGCGGCCGCTGACCGCGGGGACGGCGGGAGCGGCGGGGCGGCGCGGGGACGACGGCCGGCGGGCGGGAGCCGTCGAACGCGCGGCGCGGGCCCGCTTGGGGCAGGGTGGAGCCATGCCCGAACTGCCCGAGGTCGAAGCGCTGCGAGAGTTCCTCGACGAGCATCTCGTGGGCAAGGAGATCGCCCGCGTCATCCCGGTCGCGATCAGCGTGCTCAAGACGTACGACCCTCCACTGGGCGCCCTCGACGGTGCCGAGGTCGTCTCGGTCGCCCGGCACGGCAAGTTCCTCGACATCGAGACCGCCGGCACCACCGGCGAGCTGCTGCACCTCCTGGTCCATCTGGCCCGCGCGGGCTGGCTCCAGTGGAGGGACCCCCTGCCCTCGGGACCCCCGCGTCCCGGCAAGGGCCCCCTGGCCCTGCGCACCGCGCTGATCACGGGCGAGGGCTTCGACCTCACCGAGGCCGGCACCACCAAACGCCTCGCCGTCCACCTCGTCCGCGACCCCCAGGACGTGCCCGGCGTCGCCCGCCTCGGACCCGACCCGCTCGCCGCCGGGTTCGACCTCGCCTCGTTCGCCGCGCTGCTCGCCGGGGAGCGGCGCCGGCTCAAGGGAGCCCTGCGCGACCAGAGCCTGATCGCGGGCATCGGCAACGCGTACAGCGACGAGATCCTGCACGCGGCGAGGATGTCCCCCTTCAAGCCGACCCAGAACCTCACCGAGGCGGAGACCGCCGTCCTGTACGAGGCGATGCGCACCACCCTGCGCGAGGCCGTGGAACGCTCGCACGGCATCGCGGCGGGCAGGCTGAAAGCGGAGAAGAAGAGCGGTCTGCGCGTCCACGGCCGCACCGGCGAGCCGTGCCCGGTCTGCGGGGACACCATCCGCGAGGTGTCCTTCAGCGACTCCTCGCTGCAGTACTGCCCGACCTGCCAGACCGGCGGCAAGCCGCTCGCCGACCGCCGGATGTCCCGACTGCTGAGATAGCCCGCCGCCCCGCCTACACTCCGCTGCATGCTGCGCGTACTGGCCGTCGACGACGAAGAGCCGGCCCTCGGGGAACTCCTCTACCTCCTGCGTGCCGACCCGCGGGTCCGCAGCGCCGAGGGAGCCACCGACGCGACCGAGGCGCTGCGCAGGATCGGGCGGGCCCTGGAGGCCGGCCCCGACGGCGAGGAGGCCGTCGACGTCGTCTTCCTCGACATCCACATGGCCGGTCTCACCGGGCTCGACGTCGCCCGGCTGCTCGCCGGGTTCGCCCGGCCGCCGCTGATCGTCTTCGTCACCGCCCACGAGGGCTTCGCCCTCCAGGCCTTCGACCTGAAGGCGGTCGACTACGTCCTGAAGCCCGTGCGCAGGGAGCGGCTCGCCGAGGCGGTCCGACGCGTCCACGACCTGGCCCACGTCGCTCCGGCGGCCCTCGCGCCCGGCGGCGCGCCGGAACAGATACCGGTGGAACTGGCGGGTGTGACCCGTTTCGTCGCCGTCGACGACATCGACTACGTCGAGGCGCAGGGCGACTACGCCCGCCTGCACACCCGGGACGGCAGCCACCTCGTCCGCATCCCGCTGTCCACCCTGGAGGAGCGCTGGTCCGCCCGGGGGTTCGTCCGGATCCACCGCAGTCACCTCGTGGCCCTCGACCGGATCGACGAGCTGCGCCTGGACGGCGGCGCCACCTCCGTCCGGGTCGGTGCCGCCGAACTCTCCGTGAGCCGCCGCCACGCCCGTCACCTGCGGGACCTGCTGATGCGGCGGGCGGCCGGCCGCCCCTGACCCCCGGCCCGCCCGTTCCGCCCGCCCTTCCGAGCCTTCCGCCCGTGCCCCCCCACGCGTCTACCGTCCGTGATCGCTTCTGCGTAGACTCACCCGCCCAGCGGACGAAGAGAGGCGGGAGCGGACGCCGATGCCCGAGCAGGAGCCACCGCCGCGCCGGCCGCGGCGCGAGACCGTCACGTACGCCTCGGCCGTGCGCGACGGAGCGACCGCCGTGCCCGGGCAGGTGCCGGGCCACCGCCCCGCCCCCCGGCGCGCGGCCGGGCACCCGCCCGCGCGCTTCGAGATCAGCGAGCAGACCACCCTCGGCCACACCTACGTCCGCTCCCTGATGCGCAGCCAGCTGAGGGCCGCGCTCACCGCACTCGGCGCGCTCGCGCTGCTCGTCGGCTCGCTGCCCCTGCTGCTCGCGCTCCCCGCTCCCGAGGCCGTCGTCTGGGCCGCCCTCGGCGTCGGCGTGTACCCGGTCATCTGGGGCGTCGCCCGCTGGTACGTCCGCCGCGCCGAACGCAACGAACGGGACTTCACCGGTCTCGTCGAGGGCCGCTGAGCCCGGGGGAACGGACGTGAACCACACCTACGCGGTGGCCGCGGTCACCGCCGTCGTCGTGGCGACCGTGCTCATCGGCGCGCTCGGCCTGCGCATATCCCGCACGACCTCGGACTTCTACGTCGCCTCCCGGACCGCCGGCCCGGGGCTCAACGCCGCCGCCATCAGCGGCGAGTACCTCTCCGCCGCGTCCTTCCTCGGCATCGCCGGCCTCGTCCTCGTCCAGGGCCCCGACATGCTCTGGTACCCCGTCGGCTACACCGCCGGCTACCTCGTCCTGCTCGTGCTGGTCGCGGCCCCGCTGCGCCGCTCCGGGGCGTACACCCTCTCCGACTTCGCCGAGGCCCGGCTCGAATCTCCGCCCGCCCGCCGTCTCGCCAGTCTCTTCGTCGTCGGGATCGGCTGGCTCTATCTGCTGCCCCAGCTCCAGGGCGCGGGGCTGACCCTGGAGATCCTCACCGGCGCCCCCGACTGGGTCGGCGGACTCCTCGTCGCCGTCGTGGTCACCGGCATCGTCGCGGCCGGCGGCATGCGCAGCATCACCTTCGTCCAGGCGTTCCAGTACTGGCTCAAGCTCACCGCCCTGCTCGTGCCCGCGCTGTTCCTCGCCGCCGCCTGGTCGGGTGACGACGCGCCCCGCGTCCGCTTCGACGCCCCCGCGGTCTTCCGCGAGCACACCGTCGTCCGTGTCGCCGACACCGTACGCATCGAGGTCGACACCCCGCTGACCCTCACCGTCACCGGCCGGATCGACGCCACCGCGTACGAAGGGCGGTCCGTCACGCTCCCCGAGGGCGCCCACCGGGTCGAGGGCGGCACCGAACTCGCCTTCCCCGAGGGGGCCGCCGTCCCCGCCCGCGCCTCGACCGGCGCCGACCCGCTCGGCTGGTCGCAACCGCTGGCCGGCGGGCGGGACGGGCACCAGCTGTACGCGACGTACGGGCTGATCCTCGCCACCTTCCTCGGGACCATGGGGCTGCCCCACGTCGCCGTCCGCTTCTACACCAGTCCGAACGGCCGCGCCGCCCGCCGCACCACCCTCGTCGTGCTCGGGCTGGTCGGCGTGTTCTACCTCCTGCCGCCGGTGTACGGAGCGCTGGGCCGGATCTACGCCCCCGAACTGGCCCTCACCGGGGACGCCGACGCCGCCGTGCTCGTCCTGCCGGAGCGGATGCTCGGCGGGGTGCTCGGCGATCTTCTGGGCGCGCTGCTGGCCGGCGGCGCCTTCGCCGCGTTCCTGTCCACCGCCTCGGGACTGACCATGTCGGTGGCGGGCGTCCTCACCCAGGACGTGCTGCCGTCCCGCGGCGTACGGCACTTCCGCCTGGCGGCCCTCCTGGCCACCGCCGTGCCCCTGGCCGTCGGGGTCATGGCGTCCGAGGTCCCGGTCGCGGACGCCGTCGGTCTCGCCTTCGCCGTGTCGGCCTCCTCCTTCTGTCCGCTCCTGGTCCTCGGCATCTGGTGGCGGCGGCTGACCCCGCCCGGGGCGATGGCCGGTCTGCTGCTCGGCGGAGGGTCGGCGCTCACCGCGGTGATGGCGACCCGGGCCGGACTGCCCGCCGAGGGCTGGGCGCACACCCTGATGGCGTGGCCGGCCGTCTGGTCGGTCCCGCTGGGCTTCGTGACCATGGTGCTGGTCTCGCTGGCCACCCCCGGGCACGTGCCGGCCGGGACCCCCGCGATCCTGGCCCGGCTGCACCTGCCCGAGGACCTGCTGCGCGAAGGAGCCGGCCGGTGACCGGGACCGCCCTCGCGGCCGCGTGCGCCGCCGCGGCCGTGCTGCTCGCCGCCGGATTCGTCCTCGGGCGGCTCGCCGCCCGGCGCGGCGCACGGGCCGCCGACCCCGACCTCGGGACCCCGGTCGAGCGGGCCACGTTCCACACCCTGCACACCGCCTCGCTCGCGGCGCCGCCCCTGCGCGCGGGCCTGACCGAGGACACCGCCCGCAAGGCCGTCCGGCGCCTGCGGTCCCTGCTCGGCACCGAGGCGCTCTGCCTCACCGACCGCTCCACCGTCCTGGCGTGGGACGGGCCGGGCGAGTCCCACCACCGCGACCACGTCCTGGAGCAGGTGGCCGAGACCCTCGCCTCCGGCCGCAGCCGCTCCGCCCACACGGGGTGCGCGCAGGACGAGTGCCCCCTGCGCTGGGCGGTGATCGCCCCGCTCACCGGTGAGGACGGCGTGCTCGGAGCGCTCGTGGCCTACGGCTCACGGGAGTCCGCCGTCCTCGTGCGGGCCGCCACCGAGGTCGCGCGCTGGGCCTCCGTACAGCTGGAGCTGGCCGAGCTCGACCGGTCGCGGACGCGGGTGGTGGAGGCCGAGATCCGTGCCCTGCGCGCGCAGATCTCCCCGCACTTCGTCTTCAACTCCCTCGCCGCGATCGCCTCCTTCGTCCGCACCGACCCCGAGCGGGCGCGGGAACTCCTCCTGGAGTTCGCCGACTTCACCCGCTACTCCTTCCGCAGGCACGGGGAGTTCGCCCAGCTGGCCGACGAACTACGCGCGATCGAGCAGTACTTGGCGCTCGCCGGGGCCCGGTTCGGCGAACGGCTGAAGGTCACCCTGCAGATCGCCCCCGAAGTGCTTCCGGTGGCCCTGCCGTTCCTCTGCCTCCAGCCGCTGGTCGAGAACGCGGTCAAGCACGGCCTGGAGGACTCCGTGGACGACTGCCGGGTCACGATCGCCGCCCGTGACGCGGGCGCGGAGGCCGTGGTGACGATCGAGGACGACGGGGTGGGCATGGACCCGGAGGTGCTGCGCGCGATCCTGCGCGGCGAACGTCCCTCGGGCTCCGGGATCGGTCTGTCGAACGTCGACGAGCGGCTGCGCCAAGTCTACGGGGCGGAGTACGCACTCGTCATCGAGACCGGCGCCGGTGCGGGGATGAAGGTGACGGTGCGGATCCCGAAGTACCGGGCGGGAGTCCACCCGACGGCCCGCTGAGGTGCCGACGGCGGGGCCCTGGCTGGACGGCGGCGCCGTCAGTAGAGGTGCAGGGCCAGGTGACCCAGTGGCAGCCCCAGTTTCCAGGCGGGCATCCAGACCTGCTCCGACTCGTCGACGCGGAAGGCCGGCGAGAGGGGCGGCAGCCCGCCCAGGTCGGCCGCCCGGATCTGGGTCGCCTCCAGGAGCCGCCAGGTCTCGCGGGCCAGGGCGAGGTCGGGCCCCTCGGCGCCCGCCCGGGTCAGCGCGTCGAGCCGTTCACGCACCCACTCGGGCCAGGGCTGGTCGTACGCGGTCCGCGTGATCCACTCGTCGAGCCGGTCCGCACGGCCCGTCCGGGCCGGGGCGTCCGCGCTCTCGCAGAGATGGATGGTGAGGGCCAGCGTCCGCTGTCCGGCCCGGTACTCCAGGGACCCGGGCTCGACCAGACAGCTCGTGCGCAGCAGATCACCGGCTGTGAACTCGGCACACAGCCAGGCCATCGGGACGGCGAGCCCGCCTCCGCTGGTGCCGTTCGTACTCTCGGGCAGCAACGCTCCCACCTTCTCCGGACGTGTCGTGTCGGTCGAGGACCCCGAGGACGAGCCTCCACCCAAGAAGACGCGCGCGGGTCGCTCTTTACTCAACTCGCCGGTGTGGTTTCGGATACGTTCTCCCGCCGCATCGGTGCTGGTGGGAGAGACGGGGCCAGGCCGGACGCCCGTGACGGGTGGGACGGGGAGCGTGCGGAGGCGCGGGTCGGCGGCGGCGCGACGGCGAGGACCGTGCGGAGTCCTCTGTCCGGCGGGGCGGGCCGGTTCAGCCGAGCAGGGCGTACACGGCCGTCGCGTGCGCGGCGGTCTCGTCCGTCCCCTCGGCCGTCATCGCGATGTCCGCGAAGGCCATCCGCTTGCCCGCCTTGGTGAGGCGCGCCCGCACCAGGACGTCCGTTCCCAGGACGGCGCGCTGGAAGCTGATGGACTGCTGGACGGTCGTCATCGGCACGAAACCGCCGCGGGCGGCACAGACCGCGATCACCGTCGCCGTGTCGGCCGCCGCCATCAGCGCCTGCCCGGACAGGCCGCCGCCCTCGCGGGCCAGCCGTTGCGACCAGGGGAGACGCAGGACCGCCTCCCGGACGTCGAGCGAGACCACCGAGAGGCCCAGGTCCAGCACCCACGGGGCGAAGTTGTCGGCGAGTACCTTTTCGGCGGCGGCGAGAGTCAGCGTCACCCGGTCATTGTGGGGCCCCGGCCCTCGGCCGGGCAACGCCCCCGCGCCGGGGACGGTACCCGGGCAGGCACCGCCCGAGCTGCCGCAGTGCGTAGTGCGAGCGGGACTTCACCGTCCCGGCGGGGATGCCGAGGTCGGCCGCGGCCTCGTTGACGGTCAGGCCGTGGAAGTAGAGCCGGACGAGCACCGCCCGGTGTTCCGGGCTGAGGCCCCGGACGGCCGCCCGCACGTCGAGCGCGGCGACCGCCGACTCGGTGACGTCCGCCGGGTCGGGCGTGGCGGCGAGCATCCCGTCGCCGATCTCGGCGGGCCTGGCGAGCCGGGAGCGCCGGGCGTCGATGGCGAGGCGCCGGGCCACGGTGAACAGCCACGGACGCATCGACTCGTAGGGGCTGTCGAACGCCTCGGGGTGGAGCCAGGCCCGCACGAGGGTCTCCTGCACCAGGTCCTCGGCCCGTTGCTGATCGCCGTGGGTCAGCTGGAGCAGGAAGCCGAAGAGGGCCTGGCCGTGATCACGCTGGAGCTCCGCCAGGGCACGCTCGTCGGTCGTCGCCGTTGTCATGCTGCACACCTCTCCCGCCGGCTCGTCATCCCACGGGGCGTATCCGAACGTATGCGGGCGGCAGGGGACAGGGAACGCACACGTCCGTGCGACGAGCGGTCGCACCGAGCGGCGAATGGTGCGGTGAACGGTCACACGGAAGCGCTGCGTCCGTTTCAGCGGGGTTTGGAAAGGTTCGCGGCTTTGTCCCTTGACTGTGGCTTATATCCGCTGTGAATTCATCAGGACAGATGTTCGTCCGATGAACGGCGGAGTCCGGCACATGACCCAGCGCACGAGACGACGGGCGGTGGCCCTCGCCGCCCTCCTGCTCACCGCGGCGACCGGCTGTGCCGGCGCGGCCCGTACCACCGGAGCGCCGCCCGCCGGGCAGGACTCCCCGCCTCCCGGCACGCCCCCGCCGACGGCCTCCTCGGCCGGGGCCGGCGGGGCCTCGGCCCGTACGGGCTTCACCCTCGTCGCCTCCGGGGACGTCCTGCCCCACTCCTCGGTCATCCGGCAGGCCGGCATCGACGCGAACGGCCAGGGCTACGACTTCCGGCCGATGCTCTCGGGCGTCAAGCCCGTCGTCTCCCGGGCCGACCTGGCCATCTGCCACATGGAGACGGTGTACGGGGAGGAGGGCGGCCCCTACACCGGCTACCCCGCCTTCAAGTCGCCGCCCGAGATCGCCGCCGCCCTCAAGGACACCGGCTACGACTCCTGCTCCACCGCCTCGAACCACACCCTGGACGACGGCGTCGCGGGACTCGGCCGTACGCTCGACGCGCTCGACCGGGCCGGTGTGCGGCACGCCGGTTCCGCCCGCTCCGCCGACGAGGCCGCGCGCCCCACGCTCCTGAAGGCCGGCGGCGCGACCGTCGCCCAACTCGCCTACACCTACGGAACCAACGGATACCCGCTGCCCGCGGGACAGCCCTGGGCCGTCAACCTGATCGACGAGCAGCGGATCATCGCGGACGCCAGGGCGGCCCGGAGGGCCGGCGCCGACGTCGTCGTGGTCAGTCTCCACTGGGGTACCGAGTGGCAGACCGCCCCGGACGACACGCAGCTGACCCTCGGCAGCTCCCTCACCGCCTCGCAGTCCGCGGGCCGCCCCGACATCGACCTCATCCTCGGCACGCACGCGCACGTGCCCCAGGCGTACGAGAAGGTCAACGGCACCTGGATCGTCTACGGCATGGGCGACCAGATCGCCGGCGACATGATCAATTACCAGGGGGCCTTCGACCCGCGCGGCAACCAGGGCACCCTCGGCCGGTTCACCTTCTCCCCGCCCGCCGCACCGGGCGCGCGCTGGGAGGTCACCAAGGCCGAGTTCATCCCCCAGTGGTTCGACACCTCCCGGGGCCGGGTGGTCAACCTCAACGCAGGGCCCGAGGCGGGCGGCGGCAGGACCGCCGTGCGCGACACCATCCGCGAGGTCGTCCTCGGCCGTGGCGCGGACAACGACGGGCTGGTGATGGGGGAGTAGCGCCGCGCGAACCCCGCCGGCCGGGGGCCGGGCCTCGCGGCGCGCGCCGCCGCGGTCCCGGTCCGGGGATGCGCCGGCTATCGGCTCATCGGGTGTTTTCGGCGGGGCGGCCGGTGTGGACGAGGCGCACCGACCATCGCCCATGCGAGTCATTAGTCATGAAAAAGGATCAGATTCCCAAAGGGCGCCGTGCGGTGCTGCGCATCGCCGCCGCCCTGGGGGCCACCGCCACGGTCGGCGTCTTCGCGTCGGAACGCGCCGCCACGCCCGTACGGCCCGGGGGCCCGGCATCCGGGTCCGCCGGCGCCCTCGGTGCCGGCGGACCGGCGAGCGGCCGGGCGAAGCCCTCCTCGTACCGGCTCCAGCCGATGACCGCCTACGCGCCCCCCACCCTGCGCAGGGCGCTCCCCCCGGTCAGGCAGCGGCCGTTCCTGAAGATGTCCGGCGTCGGCCGCTCGTTGGTGCTGACCTTCGACGACGGGCCCGACCCCCGCTACACCCCGGAGATCCTCGCCACCCTGCGGCGCTACGGCTGCCGGGCGATGTTCTTCGTCTGCGGGGAGATGGCGGCCGGCAACCGTGACCTGCTGCGGGAGATGGCCGCGGACGGCCATGTGGTGGGCAACCACTCCTGGTCCCATCCCCTCATCCCCAAGCTGCGCCCCTCCCGCATCCGGGACGAGCTCGGCTCCACCAGCGACATCGTCGAGCGGACCCTGGGAACCGCGCCCCTGTGGTACCGCGCACCCTTCGGGGCCTGGAACCGGCATTCGTTCGAGATCGGCGCCGAGCTGGGGATGGAGCCGCTCGCCTGGACCGTGGACACCCTCGACTGGAAGGAACCGGGCACGGACAGCATCGTGCGCCGGGTCCTCGACGGCGCGGCGCCCGGCGTCGTGGTCCTCTCGCACGACGCGGGCGGCAACCGCTCCCAGAGCGTGGCCGCGCTGAAGCGCTATCTGCCGGAGCTGCTCGACGCGGGCTACAGCATCACCGTGCCCCGGCGCTGACCGCGTGCGAACAGGCCCCCGGCACGGCGCCGGGGGCCTCTTCGCACGCGGTCAGCGCGAGCCGACCATGCGGGCGTAGACCACGACGTTCCCGGAGTAGCCCTGGGTCCGGGAGTAGCCGCCGCCGCAGGTGATGACCCGCAGCTCGGGCTCGCCGGTGTCGGCGTAGACCTGAACGCCGGGGAAGTTGTCCTTGGCGTACACCTCGACGCCGTAGACCTCGAAGACCGCGACCCGGCCGTCGAACCGCTCCACCTCGATGTGCTGACCCTTCTCCAGCGAACCGAGGCCGTAGAAGACCGCGGGACCGGCCTGGTTGTCGACGTGGCCGACGATGATGGACGTGCCGCGCTGCCCGGGCGCGATGCCGTTCTGGTACCAGCCGGCCAGGTTGGGGTCCTCCGGGGGCGGCGCCGCGATCCAGCCGTTCGCGTCGAGGCCCACGTCCATGACGGGGGCCGCGACCCTGATGGAGGGGATCTTCACCCGGGACGCGGGGGCGAACGGCAGCGGCTCCAGGCCGGGGGCGGGCGGAGCCCCGATCCGGGTGTCGGGAGCCGCGGCGGCGGCGGGCTGCGGAGGGCCGGGCTCGGTGTCGACCCCGTTGCGCATCATCGCCAGGCCGGACAGCATGACGAGCGTCAGGACGCCCCATGGTTGGCGTCTTCTGCGCTCAAAGACGCTGAAGTCCTTGGGGCTCATGGATCTCCCTTCGAGGCATCGTCGAAACGGTAAGGGCGGCGGGCCGGACCGGCGATCAGGGAAAGGCGAACGGGTGGCGGGCGCCTCCCGGCCGGGCGAGCGGCCGTCCGGCAGGCGCCGGAGCTCAGTGGTACCTCAGGGCGGGCCGGGTGACGAGAACGATGACCCATACGAGTAATCATCAGATAAGCGTCCTGACGGTCTGTGACCTGCGGCTCCGTCAGGTTCACCGGCCCTTTTCCCGGCGTGTCGCCTCACCGGGGTGGACCAGTGCCGAGATGCGTCGACTGTCCCAAGTGGTGATGGTTCGTCATGGAAGGCGTACTCGTCGAATTTCCCGGGGCACCGCTTTGGGGCGTCTTCCACTGGAGGTTCAACCATGCGTGCTGCACGCACTCTGGCGGTGGCCGCCACCGCGATCGCGGCGGCCGGGCTCGCGGCCCCCCTCGCCGCCGCCACGAACGGTCCCGGCAGCGTCACCCTCGGCTCCTCCGTGGTCCAGCGGGGAGGGGACGGCTCGAGCAACGTCACCGTGACCCCCTTCGCGGTCCACCAGGGGTCGACCCTCACGATCACCGTCCGGGGCTGCTCCGGTGGCGGCACCGTCTCGTCCGCCGCCTTCCCGACGACCACCCTCTCGGCGAACCACGACGGGGTCTCCAGCGCCGTCGCCCGCATCCACAACAACGCCCCGCTCGGTCAGCAGACCCTGACCGTCCGCTGCAACAACAACAACCGGGTGTTCACGCAGCAGTTCCGCGTGCTGGCCGGGCAGGGTGCCCAGGGCGGTATCGGCGGTTCGCTGGCGCCGAGCTCCACGGAGATGGCCCTCGGCGGTTCGCTCGTCGCCGCGGCCGCGCTCGGCGGTGGTCTCTTCATCGCCCGCCGCCGCCGTACCGGCGCCGCCGTCTGACCGGCCGAACCTCCCGGCGCCCACCACGCCCGTCGCCCCCGAGTCCTGGTCGGACAGGACTCGGGGGCGACGGACGTCTGCGGTGGTCGGTCGGTTCGGTCTCCGTGGTCGGTTCCGTTTCCGTGGTGCCTGGTGCCTGGTGCCTGATGCGGGTGGGGCCGGGTGCCGGTGGGAGACACCGTCCCCGCCGTCAGTGACGCCGGGCCCGGTCGAGATCGGCCCGGCGGCGCCGTACGACGACGACCAGGCCGGTGGTGGCGGCGACGACGAGACCGGCGCCCGCGGCCAGGGTGACCGTGTCGATCCCGCCGACCGAGCCGCCCAGGCCGCCCTGCACGCCGCGAGGCGGGGTGAGCACGGTCGAGTTGGCCGTCGGGGTCGCCGTGGTGCCGCTGATGGTCAGGGTGACGGTCTCCTGGACGCCGCCGGTGCAGTTGAACGAGACCGTGTAGACGGCGCCCCGCTTGGCGTCCTGGTCCACCACGGCGGTGGCCGTGGATCCGGGGGCGATGGTCACGGTGTCGAAGATGCCTGCCGAGGCGGTCGCGGTACTGCGGCAGCCCGGCGCGCTGAGCGTCACCCGGCCACCGGGAGCCACCAGCGAGGGGGAGACGACGAAGTCGCCCGGAGCCTTGGCTCGGGGCGCCTTGGGGGCGGGTGCGGGGGCGCCGTCCGCAGCCGAGGCGAGGGGAGCGGCCAAGGCGAGGGCGGCCGCCCCCAGAAGGGCAGTGGACGCGGCACGTATCGCGCGCATGGGTGTCCTCCGGGTCCGTGAGGCGCAGCCGCGGAAGGATTTCCGCGAAAGGACATGAAATGCACCTCGATGCCCGAAACGTTAGAAGCGCACTATCACAGCCGCGATCCCAGACGGGCGAATGGGGCACCGATGTCCACCGTTCGGCCCAGGGCGCGCCGCTTCCGGCCCGGCATCCCGGGCCCCGCGCCACGCCCGCCGGTGTGCCCTGCCGCACGCGTGCCGGGGGGTCCCCCGGTCACTTGGTGAGCTGAGGGAAGAGGTCGGTGAAAGGTGTCGCGGTGGCCGAGATGCCGCGGCCGAACGGTGCGTCGAAGTCCCAGATCAGGAAGAGCAGGAACGCGATGAGGGCGCTGAACAGACCCGCGAGCAGCAGTTCCCGGCCGGTGCGCCGGATCTGCAGGGTGAAGATCAGGCCGACCGTCACCAGCGCTCCGATGATCAGGCCGAACCACACCACGCCGGGCATGGTCGCCCCCGCGCTCTGGCCCCGGGCGCCCCGGGCGTCGTCCACCGCCGCCACCTGGTCCACCAGCGGCTGGTACGCCTGCCCCTCGTGGTCGTTCGCGGGCCGGTAGTCCGTCACGCCGCGACGGATCTGCCCGAGCAGTTCGGTGCCCTCCTCGCTGAGCTCCCCGTGCTCGGACATGTGGCGCCACTCGGCGCCGACGACATGGGCGACGTACGCCTCGACGTCGGAACGGATCCGCTGACGGACGTCGGCGGGGTAGACCTCGACCCGCTCCGAGATCTCGTGCAGGGCCTGGGCCTCCTGGCGCACGGAGTCCTGGGCGGCGCTGCGGGCCTCCCAGACGCCGGCGATGGCGAGGCCGAGCACGATCGCGTAGACCACGCCGATCATCATCGTCATGTACTCGATGACGTCGGGGGTCTCGTTGGGGTCGTCGTCGTCGGGGAGCCTGCGGTTGTTGATGACGACGATGGTGAGGACGACGGCGCACGCGGCGGCCATCGCGATGGAGAGGACGAGCCATTCGGACATGGTGGTCTTCCTTCGACGGGCTCAGCGGGTTCCTCGACGGGCTCAGCGGGAGCGGGAGCGGAGCGCCGCGGTCGCGAGCACCGCGGGGGCGGTGACGAGCAGGGTCATCGACACGAGGGAGGGGCCGCCCTCGGGCCGGGGTCGCTGGGCGGGGCGGTAGCTCGGCAGGGCCACGGGGGCCGGTGCCGGCGGCCGCGGGCGGAGTGTGGGCGTGGGTGACGGCGGGGGTGGGGGTTCGGGCGCCGGGGCGGGCGGTGGCGGCGGGGCCGGCCGCGGCGGGGCCGGTGGATCCGCGCGGACGGGTGGCGGCGGCGCGGGTGTGGGCGTCGGCCTCGGCTTCGGCGGGGGAGACGGAGGCGGGGGCGGTGGTGGCGGCGTGGGTTCGGGCGGAGGCGTCGGCGTCGGGGTGGGAGTGGGCGGGGGAGTGGGCGTCGGGGTGGGGCTGGGCGGCGGAGGGGTCGGGGTGGGCGGGCAGTCACCCGGCCCGGCCACCGCGACCGCGTGCGAGCCTCCGGGCCAGGTCACCGCGGAGGCGCAGGCGTCGGCGGCGGCCGGCACCGGAGTGACGAGCAGCCACAGCAGCGCGGCGGCCCCCAGGGGCCGCGTGAGGAGCGATCCGTACACAGACACGCCGAAGAGCATCATCAGGTGGACCCCTCCCGCGGGTGCGGAACGCCCCTGATTCCCCGGATGGAGCGGTTCTTGGAGGGTGGGGGTTTGACGTCTCCGCGGAATTTCTTCGCCGATCTTTGAGCAGACCGACGACCGGGCCCGTACTTCATGCCGTGGACGGATCCCGACGCCGCTCCAACAAGCCATGAAGCAAGAGGAGTTGACATGAAGACCTGGGGGAACGCGGCACTCGCGCTGACCGCGGCGGCCGTTCTCGCGCTGACGACGGGGTGTGGCCAGGAAAAGGGTGGCCAGTCGCTCGGGGGTGCCCCCGCCGGTGCCGCGAACCCGGCCGGGGCCTCCGCGGACAGCGGGTACGACCCCGGTGGGTACGCCTCCGGGGGCTACGGCTCCGGTGCGGAGGGCTCGGCGGCGGCGGCGTCGCCCGCTGGTCAGCTCGTCGCGGCGGACACCAAGCAGCTCGGCAAGGTGCTCACCGACAGCAAGGGCTTCACGCTCTACCGCTTCGACAAGGACTCCGCGAACCCGCCCCGCGCCACCTGTGAGGGCGACTGCGTCACGGCGTGGCCCGTGGTGAGCGCCGCCGGCGCCAAGCCGCCGGCGGGCGTCGACCCGTCGCTGCTCGGCGAGGTGACCCGCGCCGACGGCACGAAGCAGCTCACCGTCGACGGCTGGCCGATGTACCGGTACGCCAAGGACGCCCGGCCCGGTGACGTCAACGGTCAGGGTGTCGGCGGCACCTGGTTCGCCGCCGCACCCGACGGAAAGAAGGCCGCACCGGCCGGGAATGCCGAGGAGGAGGGTGGAGGCGAAGATTCCGGTACGGTGCCCGGAGGGCTCGCGATCCGCGAGGATCCCAAGCTCGGTGACATTGTGGTGGATTCGCGTGGAATGACGGTTTATCGCTTCAAGAAGGATTCCGCCTGGCCGATGAAGACGGCCTGTGTCGGACCGTGCCTGAAGAAGTGGCCGGTTGTCGCCCCCGCGGACAAGAACGAGACCAAGGGCATCACCCTCAAGGGCTTCGTGACCTTCAACCGGCCCGACGGGATCAAGCAGCAGACCATCGACTGCTGGCCGCTGTACACCTTCGCCGGCGACGAGGAGCCCGGAGACACCAACGGCCAAGGCGTGGGCGGCACCTGGTACGCCGTCTCCCCCGAGGGAAAGCTGGTCGGAGCGCCCAAGTAGTCCCCCGCGCCGCGCTGCGACCGGTCGGCCCGCCGTCACACCTCCTGTGACGGCGGGCTCGACGCACGTCCGTATGCACGTGAATTTGCACGGCCTGAAGGCGTGAACTCTTCGTTGCGCGCGCACGTGCCAATGGCGTGTGACCAAGAACGGATCGCGAATTTCCGTTTCCACTCGCTCTCTCGGCGGGCGATCAGTAGCCTCGGCTCGAACACCGGCCGCGAACACATGGCCGCATCCCCGTGGCGACTTGTTGGAGACATTGATGGAGCGTCCCGCCTGGGCCCCGCCGGGTATCGATATCTCGGTGCCGAGCGTGTCCCGTATGTACGACTTCTATCTGGGCGGCTCGCACAATTTCGAAGTGGACCGGGAAGCGGCCCGCAAGGCGATGGAGTTCATGCCGGGACTGCCCAAGATCATGCAGGCGAACCGTGCCTTCATGCGCCGCGCCGTGCGCTTCGCGGTCGACAGCGGCGTCACCCAGTTCCTCGACATAGGCTCTGGCATACCGACGTTCGGCAACGTCCACGAGATCGCCCAGGCCGCGGACCCCGCGGCGCGCGTGGTGTACGTCGACCACGACCCGGTCGCCGTCGCGCACAGCCGCGCCGTGCTCGAGGGCAACGACGGCGCGGCCGTCGTCTCCGCCGACCTGCGCAAGCCGCGCGAGATCCTGCACAGCCCCGAGGTGGGCCGGCTCCTCGACCTGGACAAGCCGGTGGCACTGCTGCTCGTCGCCGTCCTGCACTTCCTGGAGGACGAGGACGAACCGGCGGAGGCCGTCGCCGAACTCCTCGGCGGGCTGGCCCCCGGCAGCCTCGTGATACTGACCCACGCCTCCTACGAGGGCATCCCGCTGACGGAGGAGCAGGCCGGCGGCACCGTCGAGGTCTACCGCACCATCCGCAACCCCCTGGTGATGCGCTCGCACGCCGAGATCTCCCGCTTCTTCGCGGGCTGCGAACTCCTCGACCCCGGGCTGGTGTCCATGCCGGACTGGCGGCCCGAGGGGGAGGCCGAGGAGGAGGATCCCTTCGCCTTCTCGGGCTTCGCAGGGGTGGGGCGCAAGGCGTGAAGCTGCCGTCTCAGCCGTCCGGTTCGGGGGCGGAACCGGACGACGCCGAGGACAGAGTCCGGCGGTTCGCGACCATCTGGAGCCGGGCCATCTTCCCGGTCACCGCCACCTCGCTGACCCGCGCCGAGTTCGAGCGGCACCTGCTGCCGCTCGCGCACGCCCTGCGCGCCGCACTGCACGACCGGCCCTTCGACACGACCCCGGCGCACCGCGCCGGCGCCGCGCTCGTGGCGGCCCACTGCACGGACCCCGACTCCCTCAGCCGTACCCTCGGCGTCGTCGACTCCTACCTCGTGCTGTATTGCGGCAACGACGGGGAGCACCCCGCCGAGGAGCTGCGGGCCAGGTGCGCACGGCTCCAGCACGCCATGGCGGCCGGCTTCGCCCAGGCCCTGCGCCAGCGGACCCTCACCGAGCAGGAGTCGATCGCCCGCTCAGCGCTCGCCGCCCGCAGCGCCGCCGAAGTCGCCCTGCACGCCACCGAGACCCGCTTCCGCGCGGTCTTCGAGGGAGCCGCCATCGGCATCGGCATCGCGGACCTCGACGGCAACATCCTGGAGGTCAACGAGACGCTGACCCGGATGTTCGGCGGTCTGGAGCATCACGTCCGCAGCCGCAACGTCCAGGACTGGGTGCACCCGGAGGACGCCCCGCACGTCTGGAAGCTCTACGGCGAGCTGGTGCGCGGCGAACGCGAGCACTACCGGGTCGAGAAGCCCTACTACCGCGGCGACGGCACCGTCCTGTGGACCAACCTCACCGTCTCGCTGCTCCGGGACGCCGAGGGCTTCCCCCAGTACCAGCTGGCGCTGATGGAGGACACCACCGAGCGGCGCCTGCTCAACCTGCGGCTGCGCTACGAGGCCACCCACGACGCGCTGACCGGACTGCCCAACCGGACCCTGTTCTTCGAGCGCCTGGAGAAGGCCCTCACGTCCGCCGAGGGGGCCCGCTTCGGCCTCTGCTACCTCGACCTGGACGGCTTCAAGGCCATCAACGACAGCCTCGGCCACGCGGCCGGCGACCGGCTGCTCGTCGAGGTCGCCGACCGGCTGCAGAGCTGCGCGACCGCACCCGGCGAGATGGTGGCCCGGCTCGGCGGCGACGAGTTCGTCGCCCTCACCACGGGCAGCGACACCGAAGCGCAGGTCGTCGAGCTGGCGAACCGCATCCTCACCACGCTCGCCACCCCCGTCCGGATCGACGGCCGCGAGCTGACCGTCCGCGGCAGCGTCGGCGTCGTCGAGGGACCGGCCGGCGAGCGGACCCCGGCCGAGGTGCTGCGCAGCGCCGACATCACCATGTACCGCGCCAAGTCGGCCGGAGGCAACCGCTTCGAGCTCGCCGACGCCGAGGCGGACGCCCGGGCCATCACCCGGCACGGGCTCACCACCGCCCTGCCGGCCGCCCTGGAACGCGGCGAGTTCTTCATCGAGTACCAGCCGCTCGTGCACCTCGGCGACGGCAGCGTGCACGGCGCCGAGGCGCTCGTACGGTGGTGCCACCCGCAGCACGGCGTGCTCGGTCCCGACCGCTTCATCCCGCTCGCCGAGAACACCGGCCTGATCGTGCCGCTCGGCCGCTGGGTGCTCCAGGAGGCGGTGCGCCAGGCCCGGTTCTGGCAGACCCGGCACTCCGACGGCGGCCCGCTGCGCATCAACGTCAACCTCTCGCCGACCCAGCTGCACCATCCGCGCCTGGTCGCCGACACCGTCGACGTCCTGGAGCGCTCGGGTCTGGAGCCGGGGGCGCTGTGCCTGGAGGTCACCGAGTCGGCGCTGATCGGCGCCGACGACGACCTGCTCAAGCCGCTGCGCCAGCTGGCCGAGATGGGCGTGGACATCGCGCTCGACGACTTCGGCACGGGCTACTCCAACCTGGCCAACCTGCGCCGCCTGCCGGTGAGCGTCCTCAAGCTCGACCGCTCCTTCACCCGCGGCATGCAGCAGCACCCGGCGGACCCCGTCGACCTCAAGATCGTGGAGGGCATCGTCTCGCTGGCCCACAGCCTGGAGCTGGCGGTGACGGTGGAGGGCGTGGAGACCGGCGCACAGGCCCAGCAGCTGCGCGAGCTCGGCTGCGACACGGCCCAGGGCTGGTACTACGCCCGCCCCGGAGCCCCCGACCGCATCCACTCCCTGCTCCTCGCGGACGCGGTGTAGCCCCGGCCGGACAGCGTGGTGCGGCGGGCCCGGCGGGCGGTCACCGGGAGCGGAGGAGGAGCCTCTGCAGCTCCCGGGCCGCCCGCGGCGGGGCCACGTCGCTGCGGTGCGCCAGCGCGATCGTGCGCCGCAGGCCCGGGCCGGCCAGCGGGGTGACCCGCAGGTCGCGGCCGGCACGCGCCGCGACCATGGCCGGCACCACCGCGACCCCCAGACCCGCCCGTACGAATCCCAGCACCGCGTCCATCTCGCCGCCCTCCACCGTGAACGACGGCTCGAATCCCTCGGCCCGGCACGCCGCCACCGTCAGCTCCCGCAGGTCGTAGCCGTGCCGGAACATCACCAGCGGCCGGTCGCGCAGATCCGCGATCCGCACCGGCCGGCCGGGAGCCGGCAGGGCGGCCGAGGACACCATCACCAGGTCCTCGCGCAGCAGCTCCACCGTCGTCAGCGCCGGCGAGGGGGTCGGCAGCGGCAGCACCACCAGCGCCAGGTCGAGCGCGCCGCGCGCCAGCTGCCGTACGAGGTCGTGCGAACCGCCCTCCTCGATGAAGAGCCGGATCCCCGGATGCAGATCGTGGAAGGCCCGCAGGACGTCCGGCAGCATCCCCGTGCACAGGCTCGGCGTCGCGCCGAGCCGCAGCCTGCCCCGCCTCAGCTGTGCCAGCTCCTGCACCTCGTGCCGTGCCGTGTCCGCGTCGGCGAGGATCCGCCGGGCCAGCGGCAGCAGCGCCTCACCCGCCTCGGTCAGCGTGATGTTCCCGCGCGCCCGGCTGAACAGCTCCGCCCCGAGCTCCTGCTCCAGGGCCTTGATCTGCTGGGACAGCGAGGGCTGGGACACGTGGACCCGCTCCGCGGCACGCGTGAAGTGACGGGTCTCCGCCACGGCCACGAAATAGAGGAGCTGCTGGAACTGCATAGGGAAAGCCTATCGAGATGAGCCGGACCATGTCTTGGACCTCTCGGACCGTTCGGCCCTAGCGTCTTTCCCATGGCTCTGGCAACGAAGACGAAGAACCGGGGGACCGGCCGCCCGCCGTCCCCGGCGCGCCCGTCCGGCTTCTGGGCGTCGACGATCGGCAAGAAGACGGTCATGGCCGTCAGCGGCCTCCTCATGCTCGGCTACCTCGTCGCCCACGTCGCGGGCAACCTGAAGGTCTTCTTCGGGCCCGAGGAGTTCAACGCGTACGGCCACTGGCTGCGCACCATGGGCGCCCCCGTCCTGCACCACTCCTGGGCCCTGTGGCTCGTGCGGATCGTGCTCCTGGCCGCCGTCGTCGGCCACGCCGTCTCCGCCTATCAGCTCAGCCGGCGCGACATCGCGGCCCGCCCCACCGCCTACGTGCACAAGCGCAAGCGCTCCTCCTACGCCACCCGCACCATGCGCTGGGGCGGCGTCATCCTCGCCCTCTTCATCGTCTGGCACATCCTCGACCTGACCACCGGCACCGTGCACCCCGGCGGCTTCCAGGAGGGCCACCCCTACCAGAACGTCGTGGACACCTTCTCCACCTGGTACGGCAACGTCATCTACATCGTCGCCATGGTCGCCGTCGGACTCCACGTCCGCCACGGCTTCTGGAGCGCGGCCCAGACCCTCGGGGTGGGCAACGCGCGCCGCGACCGGGCCCTGAAGGCCCTCGCCAACGGGCTCGCCCTCGCCCTCACCGCGGGCTTCGTCTCCGTACCCGTCGCCGTCATGACCGGAGTGGTGAGCTGACATGAGCTTCCTCGACTACACGACCGGCGCCCCCGCCGTCGATCACAAGGCGCCCGCCGGGCCCGTCGCCGAGCGCTGGGACACCCGGCGCTTCCAGGCCAAGCTGGTCAATCCCGCCAACCGGCGCAAGCACACCGTCATCGTCGTCGGCACCGGCCTCGCCGGCGGCTCCGCCGGCGCCACCCTCGCCGAACAGGGCTACCGCGTCGTCCAGTTCTGCTACCAGGACTCCCCGCGCCGCGCCCACTCCATCGCCGCACAGGGCGGCATCAACGCCGCCAAGAACTACCGCAACGACGGCGACTCCGTCCACCGCCTCTTCTACGACACCGTCAAGGGCGGCGACTTCCGGGCCCGCGAGTCCAACGTCCACCGCCTCGCCCAGATCTCCGTGGAGATCATCGACCAGTGCGTCGCCCAGGGCGTCCCCTTCGCCCGCGAGTACGGCGGACTCCTCGACACCCGCTCCTTCGGCGGCGTCCAGGTCTCCCGCACCTTCTACGCCCGCGGCCAGACGGGCCAGCAGCTCCTCCTCGGCGCCTACCAGGCGCTGTCGCGCCAGATCGCGGCGGGCAACGTCGAGTTGCACGCCCGTACCGAGATGCTGGACCTGATCGTCGTCGACGGCCGGGCCCGCGGCATCGTCGCCCGCGATCTGGTGACCGGCCGGGTCTCCACCCACTACGCCGACGCGGTGGTCCTGGCGAGCGGCGGCTACGGCAACGTCTTCTACCTGTCGACCAACGCCATGAACTCCAACGCCACCGCCGTCTGGCGGGCACACCGGCGCGGCGCCCACTTCGCCAACCCCTGCTTCACCCAGATCCACCCCACCTGCATCCCGCGCACCGGCGACCACCAGTCCAAGCTGACGCTGATGAGCGAGTCGCTGCGCAACGACGGACGCATCTGGGTCCCCAAGGCGAAGGGCGACACGCGCCCCGCCGCCGAGATCCTCGAGGACGAGCGCGACTACTACCTGGAGCGGATCTACCCCTCCTTCGGCAATCTCGTGCCGCGCGACATCGCCTCCCGCGCCGCCAAGAACGTCTGCGACGAGGGGCGCGGCGTCGGCCCCGGCGGCCAGGGCGTCTACCTCGACTTCGCCGACGCCATCCGGCGGATGGGCCGCCGGGCGGTCGAGGAGAAGTACGGCAACCTCTTCGACATGTACGAGCGGATCACCGCCGAGAACCCGTACGAGGTGCCGATGCGGATCTACCCCGCCGTGCACTACACGATGGGCGGCCTCTGGGTGGACTACGACCTCCAGACCACCGTCCCCGGCCTCTTCGCCATCGGCGAGGCCAACTTCTCCGACCACGGGGCCAACCGCCTCGGCGCCTCCGCGCTGATGCAGGGGCTCGCCGACGGCTACTTCGTCCTGCCCTCCACGATCAACGACTACCTCGCCCGCCACCCGTCGAGCGAACCCCTCCAGGACGACCACCCGGCGGTACGGGAGGTACTGGCCGAGACGGAGGACCGGCTGCACCGCCTCCTCGCGGTGGACGGCGACCGCACGCCCGACTCCTTCCACCGCGAACTGGGCGAACTCATGTGGGAGTTCTGCGGCATGGCCCGCTCGGAGGAAGGGCTGCGCGAGGCGCTCGAGCGCATTCCGCGGATCCGCGAGGAGTTCTGGCGCCGCGTGAAGGTGCCCGGCACGGGCGAGGAGTTCAACCAGTCGCTGGAGCGGGCCAACCGCGTCGTCGACTACCTCGAACTCGCCGAGCTGATGTGCCTCGACGCCCTGCACCGCGCCGAGTCCTGCGGCGGTCACTTCCGCGAGGAGTCCCAGACACCGGACGGCGAGGCGGCCCGCCGCGACGAGGAGTTCTCCTATGTCGCCGCCTGGGAGTTCGGCGGCACCGGCGACGCCCCCGTCCTGCACAAGGAAGACCTCGTCTTCGAGTACGTCCACCCCACCCAGCGGAGCTACGCATGAAGCTCACCCTGCGCGTCTGGCGCCAGAAGAACGCCGACGCCGAAGGCGCCATGTCCACCTACCAGGTGGACGGCATCTCCCCGGACATGTCGTTCCTGGAAATGCTCGACACCCTCAACGAGGAGCTCACGCTGCGGGGCGAGGACCCCGTGGCCTTCGACCACGACTGCCGCGAGGGCATCTGCGGCGCGTGCAGCCTCGTCATCAACGGCGACGCCCACGGCCCCGAGCGCACCACCACCTGCCAGCTCCACATGCGGTCCTTCCGTGACGGCGACACCATCGACATCGAACCGTGGCGTGCCGCCGCCTTCCCGGTGGTCAAGGACCTCGTCGTCGACCGGTCGGCCTTCGACCGGGTCATCCAGGCCGGCGGCTACATCAGCGTCCCCACCGGGGCGGCCCCCGAGGCCCATGCGACGCCGGTCCCCAAGGCCGACGCCGACCACGCCTTCGAACACGCCGAGTGCATCGGCTGCGGCGCGTGTGTGGCGGCCTGTCCCAACGGCTCGGCGATGCTCTTCACCTCGGCCAAGATCAACCACCTGAACGTGCTCCCGCAGGGCGCGCCGGAGCGCGAGACCCGGGTCCTCGACATGGTGGCCCAGATGGACGCGGAGGGCTTCGGCGGCTGCACGCTCACCGGGGAGTGCGCGACGGCCTGCCCGAAGGGCATCCCGCTGCCGTCGATCGCCGCCATGAACAAGGAGTGGCTGCGGGCGGGCCGGAAGGCCGCACGCCGGTAGCCACGCCGGAGGCCACGAGCGGAGCGGGAGGCGAGGTCACGAGGGCTCGCGGGGGAGCAGGTGCCCGAGCGGCCCGAGGTCGAGGTTCAGGTCGTCGAGGGTGAAGCCGTGCTCGACGCACAGCTCGGCCAGTCGGTCGTGCAGGGCCAGGAGGGTCGCGCCGAGCTCCTCCTCCTGCTCGTCGGTGAGGTCGCCGGCGTCGACGCGCCGCAGGGCCTGGCGCTCGATGAGCTGACGGAGGAGTTCCACCAGGGTCAGGACGAGCTTCAGGAGGTCCTCCTCGACGGAGTCCCGGTCCGTGTGGAGACGGTGCGCGGGCCGTGGACGCTCCCCCTGGGCCGTGGGGGGCGCCTGGACGAGCCGGAAGGCCTGGGACATGGCGTCGCCCACGGCCCGGAGGCGCGGTGGCGCGCTCGCGGCGGGCGGCACCTTTGCGCCGTCCCGGCCCGTCGGTTCCCCGTTCACGGCGGTCCACCGTCCCGTACGGCCGTGGGCGGCCCCGTCTCGGAGCCGACCGAGACGATGAGCGCGCGCAGGGAGATCCGGACGAGGTCGATGTCGGCGATGGACAGGACGATGTCGCCGGTGATCACCACCCCGCCGGTGAGCAACCGGTCGAGGAGGTCGATGAGGGCGACCTGGCGTTCGGGGAGCGGGTCACCGCGCTCGGGAAGGGTCATGACGCGGACCGCCGGGTGTCGGGCGGGTCGTGGCGGACGCCGGGCGGGTGCCCGGGCTCCGCGGACGGGCCCGGGGCCTCGTGGCGGACGCCGGGCGGGGAGCCGGGCCGGTCGGGTGCGCCCAGGGGCGCGTGGGGGGCGCCTGGCGGGTATCCGGGCTCCCGGGACGGGCTCGGGCCCTCGGCTTGGTGAGCCTCTTGGGGCGGGTGACCCGTCTCGTCAGGCGTCCCGACGGCCTCGTCGGCCTCGTCGGGCGGTGTGACGAAGGAGTAGGGGGCCCACGGCCCCGTCACGTCGACGCGGACGTCCGGGAAGTCCCGGGCCGCGCGCGTCACCGCCGCGCGAAACGCCTCCGCCCGCGCGTCCGGCACCAGGTAGGCGTCGTTGAGAACGTTCTCCTCGGGACCGGTCAGCGCTCCTCGCTGCACCGCGTGGCGCACGCGCTGGGAGGCGTGCGGCGACGCCGCGGCCTCGATGGTCTCCGCCGCGCGTCGCGCCTCGTCGTAGGCGGCCTCCTGGGCGTGGTGCTGGGCCTTGCGGCGCCGGAGGTAGGCCTTGCCCGGGGACTGCGCCGGCGCCTCCGCGGCGGGTTCGGCGCCGGGCCGGGGCGTGCCGGACCGCAGGAGGTACATCTTCACCCCGAACTCGGTGTGCGCCTCCAGCCCGGCCAGCCGCTCGGCGAACGCCTCGCGCCGCCTGGCGAGCGCCTGCCCGGCCCGGGCGTCGTCCTGATAGACGGTGGCCATGCGCAGGGGCAGGACGGTCGCGTGGGCGGCGAGGGCCTGGACGACGTCGTGGTGGGCCCGGGCGACGCTTTCGAGCCACTCCAGGTCTTCGAAGTGGTCCTTCAGAGCCGCCTCGTCGAAGTCCCGGCGCGGCACGGGACTGACGACGAAGACGACGGCCCCCGGACGGCCGGACGCGCCGGCCTCGTCCGTCTCCTCCGTCTCCTCGGTCTCGTCGGTGTCGTCCACGAGGGCCTCGTCCAGGACCCCCTCCGCCGGTCCGTGGCCGCCTGGGAGCGGCTCGCCCCTCGCCCCGGAGGCAGCCGGCTCGTACAGCAGCCGGACGGGCGCCCCGAGGACCCCGGTGACGCCCGCGAGGGCGTCGTGCGGCGCCTGCGCACGTCGGACGACGGCGTACACGTAGGTCAGCGTCTCCTCGGCGGCGCTCGTCATGTGCGCCGCCGTCCGCCGGGACCGCCCGCCTCGTCGTCCGGGTGGTCGGTGGGCAGGTCGTACAGCGCGCCGGCGGCGCGACCGCCGGCCTCTCCCTCGCCCACCCGGTCGCGCCGGAGGGACTCCAGCTCGGCCCGCAGGCGCCGGTTCTCCTGCTCCAGCGGGCTGCCGGTGTGGCGGCTGGAGAGCGAGGGATCGTACTCCCACCAGTCGATCCCCATCTCCTTCGCCTTGTCCACCGAGGCGATCAGGATGCGGAGCTTGATCGTGAGAAGTTCGATGTCGAGCAGGTTGATGCGGATGTCGCCGGCGATCACGATGCCCTTGTCCAGGACACGTTCCAGGATGTCGGCAAGGCTGGACGAGGTGTTCTGGCCGTACGGCGCGGCGGCCCGGGACGTGTAGGAGCCGGGTCGGCCCGGTAGGGGATCGGTCACGGTGGCGCCTCATCTCCTGGTCACGGCAGTCGCTGCCGGAACTCGTCTATCTCCGCCAGGCGGTCGAGCAGTTCGTCCTCGCGGAGGTCGAACGTCTCCTGGTCGATCTCCCCGTTCACCAGCAGGCGTTCGAGCTCCGCGAGTTCACGCCAGACGGGCGCGGGATCGTAGTACTCGTCCTCGGCCGCGTCGACCACGCGCTGTGCGGTCCACATCACGGCCCGCACCGGCTCGACGGGCAGCGTCAGCAGCCGGGTGAGCAGCCCCATGGCGGGTCCTCCTCCCTCTCTCCGGCGACGGCCGGCGGTCACTGCACGAAGCTGTAGGGGGGCAGGGGCCCGTGGAAGCGGAGGTCGACGCCGCCGTCGATCTCGCGGGCCAGATTGCCCTCGGCCGTCAGAAGGTCGCTCTCGCGGTCCTGAGGCACCAGAAGGGAGAGGTTGAGGAACTCGCTGCCCGACGGCGGGCGGGAGAGGTGTTCCCGTGCGAAGGGGAGCAGCGCCTGGACCAGGCCGTCCGCCAGGGTCTGCTGACGCATCTCGACCTCGCGGGCGACGAGCTCGCCGAGGGCCATGGGCAGCTGCGGGTCCTGATCACCGGACCGGATCCGCGCGTTGAGGTCCCGGGCCTCGGGCGAGTCCTCCAGGATCTGGCGCAGGAGGGGCTCCTCGTCCTGCTGAGAGGCCCTCACATGGTGCTCGGCGCACCCTTCGAGGCGCTCCAGCGTGGCCAGGTAGGCGGCGGCGTTCTCCTCGAGGGCCTGTCGTACGGCGTCCTCGTCGGGCGCGATGTAACCGAACTGCAGGGGCAGGACGGTGCCGTCGCCCATCAGGCGATCCTGCACCTCCTGGTGCGCGGCGAGGTCCCGGCGTTTGGGGCGGACCTCTTCCGCGATGTCACTGACGATGGCGCTGAGCTTCCCGACGGTGACGCTTCTGAGCGGGGCCGCGTGGGAGCCCACCCCCGTCATCCCGTCCAGGCGCCTGGAATGACTCGTGGCGGTGATCGAGTACACGTACAGCGCCATCGGTCACTCCTTCTCTCGCCGTACGGGTCGTCGGGCGGGGCGCCGCTTCCGGGCGGGTGCTTCTTCCTCGGCCTCTTCCTCCTCGGCGTCCCGCGACTTGGACGAGCCACCGGTCAGGGAGTCGGAGACGGCTTCGACGGCGCCGCTGAGCGCGCCCTTGGACTTGCCGCGGGCACCCCCTTCCATCATGCCGCCGACGACCTCGGGGAGTTGGGCGGGCGCCTTGCGGCCGGCTTCGAGGTCGAGCCGGTTGCAGGCCTCGGCGAAGCGCAGATAGGTGTCGACGCTGGCGACCACGATCCGTGCGTCGATCTTCAGGATCTCGATGCCCACCAACGAGACGCGGATGAAGACGTCGATGACCAGACCGCGATCGAGGATGAGCTCGAGGACGTCGTAGAGGCTGCTGCTGCCGCCTCCGCCTCTGGATACGGTGCTGCCGCTCTGCGGCACCATGGTCATGGCGCCTCCTTCCGCGGCCGGGCCTGTGTCAGGCCGGCCGGTCGATCGTTCCTCGGCTGTAGCGACGGGTGCGTTCGTAGGAGATCAGCTCGCCCTCCTCGTCCAGGGCGACGCGGTAGCTGGCCATGACGCTGGTGCTGTCGGGGACGCGTTCCAGCTCCATCACCTCCACCTGCGCCTCCCACCCGTCGTCCGTCGGCTTGAGCGAGGACACCGAGTCGGGCGGCCGGCCCAGCAGCTCGGAGAGCTGTACGGCCGCCGAGCGCATGGCGGAGGCGGCGTTCGGGACGCCCGCACGGCGCCGGGGTGTACTTCGCCGGGGCGGCTTCCTGTGCTGCTCTTCGTCGTCGCCCCGCGGGGGGACCCGTCGTGAGCGAGGCGTCTCTGCAGCCATATGCACTCCCATGGGGGAAAGGCACTCTAGAACCTAGAATGTCACTTATTAGGGACATAAGTCTTGTGGTGGGGGTAGCTGCTGAGTGACGGCAGCCCGAGCGGGACCGTTTCGCCGCCCCTGCGCGAAGCGCCCGTGGGCCACCGGTGAGGACGGTCCCAGCGGGCGGTGCCAGAGGGCCCGCCGACGCCCTGGCGAAGGGGATGAGCTCATGCAGGACATGAACAAGATCGCGCTCGCGGCCGCGGTGGCCGGGGGTTACCTCCTCGGACGCACCAAGAAAGGACGTCTGGCTTTCACCGCGGCGACCTATCTCGCCGGCCGCCGCTTCGGGCTCGAGCCCGGGCAGCTGATGAAGGAAGGCCTCTCCCGAGTCAAGGAGATGCCGCAGTTCGCCGACCTCGGTGACCAGCTGCGCGGCGAAGCCCTGGAAGCCGGGAAGAAGGCCGTGACCGCGGCGGCCAACCGCAAGCTCGCCGACTTCGCGGACTCGCTGCACGAGCGCACTCTGGAGCTCACCCGCCCCGATGGGGGCCGTGAGGACGAGGACGCGGAAGAGGAAGAGGAGCCCTACGAGGACGAGGAAGCGGAGGACTACGCCGCCGAGGACGAGGACGAGGACCGGGGCCCGGAGGGCGAAGAGGAAGAGGAGCCCTACGAGGACGAGGAAGAAGAGGAAGAGGAGGAGGAAGAGGAGCCGGAAGCGCCGCGAGGCGAGGAGGAAGAGGACGAGGAGGAAGAAGAAGAGGAAGAGGAAGAGGAGCCGGAAGCGCCGCGAGGCGAGGAGGAAGA
>NZ_JBFASK010000011.1:139668-178279 GCF_040677675.1 Streptomyces sp. NPDC053755
AAGAGGACGAGGAGGAAGAAGAAGAGGAAGAGGAAGAGGAGGAAGAGGCTCCTCCGCCGCGCCGACGCGCCCGCTCGTCCACCCGCAAGGACTCGGGCAAGGCCGCCGCCGGCTCCGGCCAACAGCCGCGCGGTGCACGGCAGTCCGCGGCCGAGAAGGCACCGGCGAAGAAGTCGGCGAGCCGCAGGCCCGCGGCGAAGGAGGCGGCCGCCGGGAAGAGCGCGGCCTCCAGGCCCGCCGCCAAGAAGACCGCGGCCAAGGCACCGAGCAAGAGGGCGGCCGGCGGGACGACGTCACGCGCGTCCGCCGCGAAGAGGTCGCCCGCGAAGAAGACTGCGGAGAAGAAGACGGCGGAGAAGAAGGCGCCCGCGAAGAAGACGGCCGCCAAGAAGGCTCCGGCGAAGAAGGCGCCCGCCAGGAAGGCTCCGGCGAAGAAGGCGCCGGCCAAGAAGGCCACGGGCCGGGGCCCGGCCCGCAAGACAGCCGCCAAGAAGACGGCGGCCCGCAAGCCGTCAGGGCGGAGGTAGGCCATGGCAACGACAGACCGTGACGGCGACAAGGGCACGTCGGGCGTGGACCGGCTGCTCGGCGAACTGACCGGATACCTCTCGACCCAGGCGGAGCAACTGGCGGGCAAGGCGACCGACAAACTGGGGGATCTCACGCACCAGCTGACCGACGTGGCCGAGAACGGGGGGAAGCTGTCGGACGTCGCCGGAATCGGTGGACGGATGATGAAGGGCGACTCGCCGTTGAAGGCCATGGCGGGACAGAAGCTGGGTGACATGAAGGACAAGGTCACCGGACTGTTCGGCAAGGGCGGGGGCAAGGGCAAGGGCCGTAAGAGCGGCGGGAAGGCCGTCAACATCGTCGAGGTGCTCGACATCGGACTGCCGCTGCGGACCGTGTACGACCACTGGACGCAGTACGAGAAGTTCAGCAGCTTCGCCAAGGGTGTGCGCGACGCGTCGCGCGATGACGACAACAAGAGCGACTGGAAAGTCAAGGTCGGTCCTTCCACCCGTGGCTGGAAGGCGACCACCCAGGAGCAGGTGCCCGACGACCGCATCGTGTGGACCTCCGAGGGGGCCAAGGGGACCACGCGCGGGTGCGTCTCGTTCCATGAGCTGGCGCCGTCGCTGACCCGGGTCGTCCTCGTCGTCGAGTACCTCCCCTCCGGCTTCTTCGAGAAGACCGGCAATCTGTGGCGTGCGCAGGGCCGTCGCCTCCGCCTGGACTTCAAGAACTTCCAGCGGTACGTCTCCCTCACCACCGACGAACCCGACGGCTGGCGCGGTGAGATCAGGGACGGCGAAGTGGTCCGGAGCCATGAGGACGCCATCGAGGAGGAGGAGCAGGAACAAGAGCAGGAGCAGGGCGAGGACGAGGGCGAGGGCGAGGGCGAGGAGGGCGAGTACCCGGAGGAAGAGACGGACGAGTACGAGGACGAGGATCAGGAGAGCCCCGAGTACGACGAGGAGCCCGAGGAAGAGGGCGCGGAGGGCGAGGAAGAAGACGGATACGAGGACGAGTACCCGGAGGACGAGGGCGAAGGCGAGGAAGAGGAAGAGGACGAGGAAGAGGAAGAGGACGAGGAAGCGGATGAGGACGAGGAGGACACCGCCCCGCGGCGCCGCAGGCGCGGGTAGCTCCGCGCCGGCGCGCGGAAGGGTCGGCAGGGATGACCTGCCGACCCTTCGTTCGGATCGCGTCGCCGCAGGGGGTGCGATCCGCGACCGTCAGTGCTTCAGCGCGTCCTTCGCCTTGGCGGCGGCCTGCTTGGCGTCGCCGGCCATCTGCTCGCGCCGGCCCTTCATCTCCAGGGTCTCGTTCCCGACGGCCTTGCCGGTCTGCTCCTTCATCTTGCCCTTGGTGGTCTTGGCGGCGTTCTTGGTCTTCTTGCCTGCGCCCATGTCCCTCACCTCCGCACCGTCGCCCCGTCGTGTCTACCGCACCCCTACCCCCAGGTGTCGATAAGCATACCTTTCACTCGAAACGGGCATAAGGTGCCGAGTGCCGGATCAGCCGCCGACCGCGCGAAGGGTGCCGGGACTGCGCCCCACCAGACGGTCGAGTGCCGCGGAGGTCCGCTCGTCGGCGGGGAGGTGCACCACCATGTGCTGCCCGTCGGCCTCCGACAGCTCCAGCACTTCGTACTCCAGGCACAGCTCGCCGACCTCGGGATGGGCCAGACGTTCCCTCCCCGACCGGGCCCGCAGCAGTCCCGCGGCCTTCAGCCGGTCCGAGAACGGCGCCCCGGCGGTGATCGTCAACTCCCGCGCCAGCTCGGCCACATGCGGATCCGATCCCGTGAGCCCGTAGTACAGCGCCGCCACCTGCTGGTCGGCGACCCGGTCCCAGTCCGGATAGGCCGCACGGGCCCGGGGGTCGGTGAAGAGGTACCGGAGCAGGCTCGGCGGATCGCCGTCGAGCAGCCCCAGCGGCCCCGTGAGCCGCGCGTACCCCTCCGTGTGCGCGACGATCTCGCCCAGGACGTTCACCACCGCCGCCGGCGTCGGCCCGAGCCGGTCGAGCAGGGCCCGCACCGGCGGCCGCACCTCATGCGCCGGGCTCGGCACCACCGAGCACATGTGCTGTCCGCCCCCCGACTTCACGAGGCGCCGCAGGTGGAGGCGGGCGTCCAGCGGGAGGCGCAGGGCGTCGCTGAGCGCGCCCAGGACCTGCGGCGAGGGGTTGCGGTCCCGCCCCTGTTCGAGCCGGGCCAGGTACTCGACACTGATCCCGGCGAGCATCGCCAGCTCCGCCCGCCGCAGACCCGGCGTGCGCCGCCGCGGCCCGGTCGGCAGTCCGGCCTCGGCCGGGGTCAGCACCTCGCGGCGGGCGCGCAGGAACGCCCCCAGTTCGTTGTCGCTCACCCCCCGATCGTACGAGCGGGGCGGGCGCGGAGGGTGGCCCTGTCACTACCAGCCTCGGCCGGGCCTTCCTCGCGTCGCCGCCGGGCGGCAGCGTGGAGCCATGACCACCGAATCGCAGAACACCGCCACCGCGCTCCCGCTCGTCTCCGGCCGCTGGGCCTTCGACCCGCTGCATTCCTCCGTCGGCTTCACCATCCGCCACCTCGGCATCTCCAAGGTCCGCGGCCGCTTCAACGACCTCCAGGCGGAGCTGGTCGTCGGCGACTCGCCGGAGGACTCCTCGATCACCGCGACCGTCGCGCTCGCCTCGATCGACACCGGCAACGCGGACCGAGACGCCCACGTCCGCGCCTCCGACCTCCTCGACGTGGAGAAGCGGCCGACGATGACGTTCCGTTCGACCCGCATCAGCGGGGCGGGCGAGGAGTGGACCCTGGCGGGCGAGCTGACCATCGGCGAGGTCACCCGGCCGATCACCTTCGACGTCGAGTTCGGCGGCGTCGTGGACGTTCCGGTGGACGGCAGCAGGCACGCCGGGTTCGACGCCACGGGCGAGTTCCGCCGCAGCGACTTCGGCCTCGACTTCGCGCCCGGTTTCCTCGGCGACGTCGTCAAGGTCGACCTGGAGGTCCAGTTCGTCGAACCCCGGTGACCGCCGACCCCCGCGCGCCGGGCCCGAGCGGGCGCACCGGCCGGCGGCGGGGGAGCGGAGGATCAGGAGTAGAGCCGGGCCGCCAGATACGGGGCGGTCCGGCCGGCCGGCGCCCGCGCCACCTCGGCGGGCGGGCCCTCAGCCACGATCCGGCCGCCCTCGCCGCCCCCGCCGGGCCCCAGGTCGATCACCCAGTCCGCCGTGGCCACCACATCCATGTCGTGCTCCACCACGACGACCGTGTGACCGGCGTCGACCAGACCGTGCAGCCGGCGCATCAGGACCTCGACGTCGGCCGGGTGGAGGCCGGTCGTCGGCTCGTCCAGGACGTAGAGGGTGTGACCGCGCCGGGGTCTTTGCAGTTCCGCCGCGAGCTTGATCCGCTGTGCCTCGCCCCCGGACAGCTCGGTCGCGGGCCGGCCGAGCCGCAGATAGCCCAGGCCGACGTCGAGAAGGGTCCGCAGGCTCCGCTCCGCGGCAGGCGTGCCGGCGAAGAACCCGGCGGCGTCCTCGACCGTCAGGTCGAGGACCTCGGCGATGGTGTGCCCGCGCAGCCGCACCTCCAGGGTCTCCGGGTTGTAGCGCGCCCGGTGGCAGTCCGGGCAAGGGGCGTACGTGCTCGGCAGGAAGAGCAGCTCCACCGAGACGAAGCCCTCGCCCTGGCAGGTCTCGCAGCGGCCCCCGGGGACGTTGAAGGAGAACCTTCCCGCCTTGTACCCCCGCCGCCCGGCCTCCTCGGTGGCCGTGAAGAGCTTGCGCACGACGTCGAACAGGCCCGTGTAGGTGGCGAGGTTGGAGCGTGGCGTCCGTCCGATCGGCTTCTGGTCGACCGTCACCAGGCGTCCGACCCCGGCGATCTCCTCCGACAGGGCGCCCACCAGTGTCGACTTTCCCGACCCCGAGACGCCGGTCACCGCCGTCAGCGCCCCGACCGGGAACGAGACGTCCAGACCGGTCAGGTTGTGGCGGGTCACCGGCCCGGTCCTCAGCTGTCCGCGCGGGATTCGCACAGCCCGCTCGGCCGGCGGAACCCGGTCGAACAGGAACCGGCGGGTCGCCGACTCCTCGACCCGCGCCAGATCCTGCGGCGGGCCACAGTGCAGGACCCGGCCGCCGTGCACCCCGGCACGGGGGCCGACGTCGACGAGCCAGTCGGCGTGCCGCACGACGTCGAGGTGGTGCTCGACCACGAAGACCGAGTTCCCGGCCGCCTTGAGCCGGTCGAGGACCCCCAGGAGCGCCTCGGTGTCGGCCGGGTGCAGACCCGCCGACGGCTCGTCGAGGACGTACACCACTCCGAACAGGCCCGACCGCAGCTGGGTCGCGAGCCGGAGCCGTTGCAGCTCGCCGCTGGACAGGGACGGGGCCGTGCGGTCCAGGCTCAGATAGCCCAGGCCCAGCTCGGTCACCGTCCGGATCCGCGCGAGGAGGTCCGCGACGAGGACGTGCCCTGGCTCGGCCCCGGAACCGGCGCCGCCCCCCTCGGTCCCCGCGCCGGTCCCGGTGTCGGCCGCCTCGGCCAGGAGCGCGGCCAGGGCGGTGAGCGGAAGGGCGGCGAGTTCGGCGATCGTCCGGCCCGCGAAGGTCACCGCGAGCGCTTCCGGCCGTAGCCTGCTTCCCCCGCACGCCTGGCAGGGCGCGGCGCTCAGGAACCGCTCCGCCCTGGCGCGCAGTGTCGCGCTCTTCGAGTCGGCGAACGTATGCATGACATAGCGCCGGGCGCTCATGTACGTCCCTTGGTAAGGGCGTTGGATGCGCCCCGCCTCCCGTACCGGATGAACCGTGACGACCGGCTGCTCGTCGGTGAAGAGGATCCACTCCCGGTCCTCGGCGGCCAGCTCGCGCCACGGCCGGTCGATGTCGTGACCGAGGGTGTCCAGCACGTCGCGCAGGTTCTTGCCCTGCCAGGCCCCCGGCCAGGCGGCGATCGCCCCCTCGCGGATCGACAGCCCCGGGTCGGGCACCAGCAGCTCCTCGCTGGTGCGGTGGACCAGGCCGAGACCGTGGCACTCGGGGCACGCTCCGGCGGCCGTGTTCGGCGAGAACGCGTCGGAGTCCAGACGCGCGGCCCCCGGAGGGTAGCTGCCCGCGCGGGAGAACAGCATCCGCAAGGAGTTCGACAGGGTGGTCACCGTGCCGACGGAGGAGCGGGCGTTCGGCGAGGACCGGCGCTGCTCCAGGGAGACCGCGGGCGGAAGACCGGTGATCTCGCCCACCTTCGGCGCGCCCACCTGGTGGATCAGTCGCCGGGCGTAGGGCGCGACCGACTCGAAGTAGCGCCGCTGCGCCTCGGCGTAGATCGTCCCGAAGGCGAGCGAGGACTTGCCGGAGCCGGACACGCCCGTGAAGACGGTGATCGCGTCGCGCGGAATGTCGACGTCGACGCCGGCGAGGTTGTGTTCACGTGCGCCCCGCACGCGGACGTACCGATCCGGAGCGGCCTGGGACGAGTCGGGCATTCCCCGATCCTAGGGCGTGTGGCGAAAGGAGCGCCGTCCGCCCGAAGAGCGGGTGTGCCAGGCGCCGCGGGGCAGGCGGGACTGTCGCCCCACGCCTCAGGTCGTCTCCGGAAAGTCCCGCCTGGTCTGCGGTGCCCCGGTCAGGCCCGCCAGGCGGGCGAGCCGGCGGTACGAGTCGTGCAGCGCCCCGCGGTCGTACGTACTGGTCGTCACCAGCACCTCCCGCGCCCCCGTCTCCTTCACCACCCGGGCGAGCTCCTCCCGGACCTGCTCCTCCGTGCCGTGGACGTGGCCCCTCCGCCCGGACTCGAAGAAGTCGCGCTGCCTGTCGGTCATCGCCGTCTCCTCGATCCGCTCCACGGGGGACAGCGGCGGGAAGACGCCCCGCGTACGGGAGTACGCGACCGACCAGGCCTCCGGGACCAGCAGCCGCCGGGCCTCCTCCTCGGTCGCCGCCACCGCCACCGTGCCCGCGACGACGACGTACGGCTCTTCCGCCCACGCGGAGGGGCGGAAGGCGGACCGGTAGGTGTCGACGGCCGCCAGCAGCCGTTCCCGGCCGCGCAGATCGCCGACGACCAGGGGCAGGCCCGCCTCCGCCGCGATCGAGGCGCCCTCGCCGGTCGCCAGGACGAACGGCGGGACCTTCAGGCCTTCGGCGGGATGTGCGTGCACCTGGGGATGGGAGGTCTGGGCCCCCGTGAACCAGCCGAGCAGTTCGTCGAGCTGCTCGGCGAACCTCTCGGCGTCGTCCTTCTGCCGTCCCAGCGCCCGCCGGATCCCGTCCGTGAAGCCGACCGAGCGCCCGAGACCCATGTCGATCCGGCCGGGGAAGAGGGACTCCAGGACGCCGAACTGTTCGGCGACGACCATCGGCCGGTGGTTGGGGAGCATCACCCCGCCCGTCCCGACCCGGATCCGCGAGGTCGCGCCGGCCACGGCGGCGGCCAGGACGGTGGGCGCCGAGCCCGCCACTCCCGGCACGCCGTGGTGCTCCGACACCCAGAAGCGGTGGTAGCCGAGGGCTTCCGCCTCCCGCGCCAGGCGGACGGTGGCGCGCAGCGCCTCGGCGCCGTCCTCGCCCTCCCGGGTCCGTGAGCGGTCGAGGACGGAGAGGCGCACGCCGTCGAGTGAAGAGGTCACGCCCGCTTCAACGCCTCCTCGCCGCGAGGATTCCCGCGGGGGCTTCCGGGACGTCCGCACGGCCTGTTGTCGAGCGGCGGAGAGCCGGTCGACCAGCAGGCCGAACCAGAGCGTGAAGACCACCGCGAGCGTGAGGCCGAAGACGAGGCCCTCGCGCGCGGCGACCATGCCTGTCAGATCCCGCCTGCCCCGCGCCGCCTGGCCCGTCCGCTCGCCGCGTTGCCGGGATCGCCCGAGTCCGCTCCGCACGAGGGCGATCCTCCGCCGCGCGATCGCACGCACCAGCCGCCGCGGGGCCCGCCCTTCGGGCGGACGGCGCTCCTTTCGTCACACGCTTTAGGGTGGCGGTGTGACAGGCAACTCCAGGCCCCTGGCCGTCTTCGACCTCGACAACACGCTCTCCGGCACCGCTCACCGCCAGCACTTCCTGGAGCGCCGGCCCCGCGACTGGGCAGGCTTCTTCGCCGCGGCGCCCGAGGACCCGCCGCTGGAGCAGGGCGTGGCGCTGTGCCGGGAGGCCGCCGAGGAGTGCGAGATCGTCTACCTCACCGGGCGGCCCGAGCGCTGCCGGAAGGACACGGTCGCGTGGCTGGCGGCCCAGGAGCTGCCGGAGGGGCGGATCCACATGCGGCGTGACACCGACCGGCGCCCGGCGCGTCTGACCAAGCTGGAGATCCTGCGGCGGCTCGGCCGAGACCGCGAGGTGCGGATGCTCGTCGACGACGACGAGCTGGTCTGCGAGGCGGCCGAACGCGCGGGCTTCCGCGTCGTCCGCGCCCGCTGGGCGGACCCGTCGACGGAGCTGAAGGACGCCCAGGAGCGGGAGGGCCGCACCTGACGGGGCCGCCCGGGCGTCTGAGGTCGCCGGGAGGCGGCCGCCCCGCGCGGATCCCGGCAGCACCCGCCGCCGGGACCGGGCGGTCGGTGCCCGCATCCGCATCCGCAGGCACCTCGCCGTCGCCCCGGCCGCGGCCCCCGGCATCGCCCTTCAGGCCTCGGCGCCGTCCTCCAGGCGGAAGCCGACCTTCAGGCCCACCTGGTAGTGCTCGACCGCCCCGTCGACGAGGTGACCGCGGACCTGTGTCACCTCGAACCAGTCGAGAGACCGCAGCGTCTGCCCGGCGCGCTCGATGCCGTTGCGGATGGCCTGGTCGACCCCCTCCGTGGAGGTGCCGACGATCTCGGTGACGCGATAGGTGTGGTTCGACATGGGGGCCGAACTCCTCTCCGTGGGGTCACTCCACCGTGCCCCACCACGCCCCGCTCCGCGACACGTCGCCGGGCCCCGGGTGATCGGACGTGCCGTCCCCCAGGGCGAGGCGCGTGACGATGCGGTAGCGGTCGCCCCGGTAGAGCGAGCGGACGTACTCCACCGGCCGGCCGTCCGTCCCCGAGGTGATCCGGTCGAAGAGCAGCGCGGGGGAGAGGACGGGAACGTCGAGGACCGCGGCCTCCTCCTCGCTCAGCACGGTCGGCTCGATCGACTGCACCGCGTGCGCCGGCCGGATGCCCCGCTTCTCCCGCAAATGGGTGTAGAAGCCGTCCTCCATGTCGGCCGCGGTCAGTCCGGGGACCAGTTCGGCCGGCACGTGCAGGTGCTCCAGCGCGATCGGAGCGCCGTCGGCGTGGCGCAGCCGCGTCACGTACGCCAGCTCCGCCGCCGGGGAGACCTTCAGTTTGCGGCCGATGCGCGCGCCCGCCCGTACCGTACGCAGGGAGAGGACCGTGCTCGTCCAGCTGCCCCGGCTGGGGGGAGCGCCCACCGTGTGGTTCCCCGCCACCAGCTCCTGGGTGATCTTCGCCGGGGCCACGAACATGCCGCGGCCGTGCTCGCGGACGAGCAGGCCCGTGGCGACGAGTTCGTCGACGGCCGCGCGCAGGGTGGGGCGGGAGACGCCGAGCGAGGCGCACAGCGTGCGTTCGGAGGGGATGGCGTCGCCCGGACGACGGCCGTCGATCACGGTCAGCAGATGCTCCCGTACCCGTTCCCGCTTGAGCTCCATCGCCCGCCTCCCCGGCCCCGCCGTGCCCGACGCGGGTCAGTATGCCGGTCCGTAGGCGTCCCCCTGGGTGGAGGAGGTCACGAGGCCGTCGCGGGTGAAGTCGAGCCGGGAGACGAAGCGGTAGCGGTCGCCCCGGTAGACGGAGTGGACGTACTCCACGGGGCGGCCCGAGGTGTCGAGGGTGAGGCGTTCGATGAGCAGGGCGGGGGAGAGGACGGGGACGTCGAGGACGGCCGCCTCCGCCTCGCTGACGACGGTGGGCTCGATGGACTGGGTCGCCTCCTGCACGTGGATCCGGTGATGCTCCCGCAGGTGGTCGTAGAGGTCACCCGACTCCAGCTCCTCCGGAGTGAGCGCGGCCGAGACCAGGTCGGCGGGGATGTGCAGGTGCTCGATGGCCATGGGGGAGCCGTCGACCAGGCGGAGGCGGGCGACGTAGAGCAGCGCGGCGGCCGGCGAGAGGCGCAGCCTGCGCCCGATGCGGGCGCCGGCCTGGATGGTCGCGGATTCCAGGACGGTGCTGGACCAGCTGCCCGAGGCGCGCGGGACGGCGAAGGCCGTCTCGTCCGGGGCGAGCTGCTGGGTGATCTTCGCCGGGGCGACGAACATGCCGCGGCCGTGCTCGCGGACGAGCAGGCCCGTGGCGACGAGTTCGTCGACCGCCCCGCGCAGGGTGGGGCGCGAGACGCCGAGCGAGGCGCACAGCGTGCGTTCGGAGGGGATCGGGTCGCCGGGGCCGCCCGCCTCGATCAGGCCCAGCAGGTGCTCCCGTACCCGCTCCCTCTTCAGCACCCCGCTGGAGGAGCCGTCCTTCATGCCACTCTCCCTGACTGGTCAACTGGTAAAGCGCATACTAGTCCGCTCTGTTGGGCCGCGTCTTGGTGAACACCACACGTTTTCCCAGGGGTTGACGGCTTCATTGGTCCATGCCACCTTCGGGTCACGCAGCTGACCACTTGACCAATTGGTCAACCATCCATCGAGGTGCTCGTGAAGACTCGTTCCCTCGCCGGTCGCGTCGCCCTCGCGACGACCCTTGCTCTCACCGTCACGGCCACCGCCGCGGCCTGTGGCTCGGCGGACGGCCCGGCGGCCTCCGGCGGGCCGGAGAAGGTCACCGTGTGGATCATGAAGGACAGCGTCACCGACGCCTTCCTCGACCGGTTCCGCACCGACTTCGAAGCACGGAACAAGAACATCGACCTGGACATTCAGATCCAGGAGTGGGACGGCATCGGCGAGAAGGTCACCGCCGCCCTCGCCAGCAAGGACGCCCCCGACGTCATCGAGGTCGGCAACACCCAGGTCGCGCAGTACGCGGCGAGCGGCGGCGTCCGCGACCTCAGCGACAAGGTCGCCGAGCTGAACGGCGCCGACTGGCTGCCCGGCCTCGCCGAGCCCGGCAAGGTCGACGGCAGGCAGTACGGCATACCCTGGTACGCCGCCAACCGGGTCGTGATCTACCACAAGGACCACTTCGCGAAGGCCGGCGTCACCCCACCCGGATCCCAGGCCGAGTGGCTCGCCGTCACCGAGAAACTCGACACGGGCACCACACAGGGCATCTATCTCCCCGGCCAGAACTGGTACGCCCTCTCCGGCTTCGTCTGGGAGGAGGGCGGCGACCTCGCCGTCCGCGACGGGGCCGGCTGGAAGGGGGCGCTCGACACCCCCGAGGCCCGCGCCGGCATGGACTTCTACCGCCGGCTCCAGGCCCTCGGCAAGGGCCCCAAGGACTCGGACGAGGCGAAGCCCCCGCAGGCCGACGTGTTCGCCAAGGGCGACGTCGCCCAGATCATCGCCGTACCCGGCGGCGCGAAGATCGTCGAAGAGGCCAATCCGGCACTCAAGGGCAAGCTCGGATTCTTCCCCATCCCCGGCAAGACGGCCGGCAAGCCCGGCGCCGTCTTCACCGGCGGCTCCGACCTCATCGTCCCCGAGGCGTCCACCCATCCCGACGCCGCCTACCAGGTCGTCAAGGCGCTGGCCGGCGAGACGTGGCAGACGGACATGGCCAGGACCATGAGCTACGTCCCCAACCGCACCTCGCTCGCCCGGGTCATCCAGGACGACGAGGGCACGGCGGCGATGGCCGCCGGAGCCGCCCAGGGCCGCGCGACGCCCAACTCCCCGAACTGGGCCGCCGTCGAGGCCACCAACCCCGTCAAGCAGTACATGACCGCCGTCCTCACCGGCGCCGATCCGGCACGGGCCGCCAGGGCCGCGTCGGAGAGCATCACCAAGACCCTCGGCTCGTGAGGCGGCCGCGAGGGCGGACCTTCTGGCCCTACCTCCTCGTCGCGCCCACCGTCGTCGGCGGCGTCCTGCTCCTGGGCTACCCCCTCGCCCGCAACCTGCTGATCTCCTTCCAGCACTACGGCATGGGCGAGCTCATCCGCGGCGACGCCCCGTTCGTGGGCCTCGACAACTACCGGACGGTGCTCACCGACCCCGAGTTCCGGGACGTCGTCCGGCGCACCGTCTGGTGGACCCTGATCAACGTCGTGCTCATCATGGTGATCGGCACGCTGGTCGCCCTGATGACACAGCGGCTCGGCCGGCGCATGCGCATCCTGGTGACCAGCGGGCTCGTCCTCGCCTGGGCCAGCCCGGTCATCGCCACCACCACCGTCTTCCAGTGGCTCTTCGCCTCACGGCTCGGCGTGGTCAACTGGGCTCTCGTCCGCCTGGGTTTCACGTCCTTCGAGGGCTACTCCTGGCTCGCCGACGGCACCGCCGCGTTCACCGTCCTCGTGCTGCTCGTCGTCTGGCAGTCGGTGCCCTTCGTCGCCATCACCCTGCACGCGGCCCTGCTGACCGTCCCCGAGGAGCTGTACGAGTCGGCCCGCCTCGACGGGGCCGGCGCCTGGCGCACCTTCCGCTCGGTCACGCTGCCCCTCCTGCGGCCGATCTTCGCCCTCGTGCTCTGCCTCGAAGTGATCTGGGTCTTCCGGTGCTTCGCCCAGATCTGGGCCGTCACCAAGGGAGGGCCGGGGGAGGCGACGACCACCCTGCCCGTCTACGCCTACCGGGTCGCCCAGTCCCTGCACCGCTACGACCTCGGCTCCGCCGTCTCCACGCTCACCGTGCTCCTCCTGGTCGTGGTCCTCCTCGCCTACTTCCGACAGATGCTCCGACAGGAGGCCGACCGGTGACCCCGCGAGCGCTGCGCCGCCTGCCCCTGAACACCGCCGCGTCGATCGTCTTCGCCCTGGCCGTCTTCCCCGTCTACTGGATGGTCCTCACGGCCTTCAAGCCCACCGCCGACATCCAGGCCGAGACCCCCGTCCTGCTGCCCACCTCCCTCACCCTCGAACACTTCTCCCACGCCGTACAGGCCGACGGCTTCTGGGTCTTCTGGCGCAACAGCCTCCTCGTCACCGCCGGCTGCGTCCTGCTCGCCCTGGTGGTGGCCCTCGGCGCCGCGTTCGCCGTGGCACGGATGCGCTGGCGGGGCCGGCGCGCCTTCGTCCTCATGGTCTTCATCGCCCAGGTGGCGCCCTGGGAAGCGCTGCTGATCCCGATGTACGTCATCGCACGGGACGCGGACCTGCTCGACCGGCTCGCGACCCTGACCCTGATCTACTTCATGATCACCCTGCCCTTCACGGTGGTCACCCTGCGCTCCTTCCTGGCGGGCATCCCCGCCGAACTCGAAGAGGCCGCGCAGGTCGACGGCTGCACCCGCGCCGCCGCCTTCCGGCGGGTCACCTTCCCCCTCCTCGCCCCCGGACTGCTCGCCACCTCGCTCTTCGGCTTCATCACCGCATGGAACGAGTTCGCCTTCGCCAACATGCTCATCATCAAGAACCAGGACGACCGCACCCTGCCCGTCTGGCTCTCCTCCTTCTCCAACGTCTTCGGCACCGACTGGGGCGCCACCATGGCCGCCTCCACCCTCTTCGCCCTGCCCGTCCTCGTCCTCTTCCTGGTCCTGCAGGGTCGGGTCGCCGCCGGCATGACCGGCGGAGCCGTGAAGGGATAGCGAGCCCCATGCCCATGCCCCGACTGATCCCCCAGCCCTCCCAGCTCACCCCGCTACCGGGCCGCTTCGTGTTCGGACCGGCCACGGCGGTCAAACCCGCCCCCGGCGCCGAAGCGGCCGCCACGCTGCTGCGCACCCTGCTCCGCCCCGCCACCGGACTGCCGCTGCCCGCACGGCCGGACGGAACGGTCGTCCTCGCCCTCGACCCCGCGCTCACCGGCCTGGGCGACGAAGGCTACGGCCTCACCGTCGGCACCGGAGGCGTCCTGCTGCGCGCCGCCCGCCCGGAGGGGCTGTTCGCCGGCGTCCAGACACTCCGTCAGCTCCTTCCGGCGGAAGCGCTCTCTGACGGTCCCGTCCCCGGCGTCGAGTGGTCCGTCCCCTGCGTGCAGATCACCGACCGCCCCCGCTTCCCCTGGCGGGGGGCCATGCTCGACGTCTCCCGGCACTTCCGCCCCGTGGCCTTCCTGCGGCGCTACGTCGACCTCCTCGCCCTCCACAAGCTCAACGTCCTCCACCTCCACCTCACCGACGACCAGGGCTGGCGCATGCCGGTCGCGGCCTACCCACGGCTCACCGAGATCGGCGGCCTGCCCCACGGCGGCGCCTACACCCGCGGCGAACTCGCCGACCTGGTGCGCCACGCGGCCGGGCGGGGCGTCACCGTCGTCCCCGAGATCGAGATGCCGGGCCACGTGCGGGCCGCCCTCGCCGCCTATCCCCACCTCGGCAACCGGCCGGACCGCCCCCTCGGCGTCTGGGACCGGTGGGGGGTGTGCGACACGGTGCTCGGTGTCCACGACGAGGTCCTCGACTTCTGCCGCACCGTCCTGGACGAGGTCATGGACGTCTTCCCCTCGCCCCACGTCCACGTCGGCGGCGAGGAGTGCCCCACCGCCGAATGGCACGCCTCCCCGGCGGCCCGCCGCCGCGCCGCCGACGAAGGGCTCGCGGGACCGGACGCCCTGCACGGCTGGTTCATGGGCCGCATCGGCCGCCACCTCGTCGACGCCGGTCGCCACCCCGTGGGCTGGACGGAGACCGGCGCCGACCTCCCCGCGTACTTCACCGTGATGCCCTGGCGCGACACCGCGCACGGACGCACCGCCGCCCGCCGCGGCCACCGGGTGGTCATGGCCCCCCACCGCACCACCTACCTCGACTACCCCCAGTCGGCCCGCCTCGACGAGCCCCCCGGCCAGCCCGGTGCCGTGGTCGACCTGCGCGCCGTCCACGGCACCGACCCGGCGCCCCGGGACTGGAGCCCCGAGGAGACGGCCCGGGTGCTCGGCACCCAGGCGCAGCTGTGGACGGAGTACGTCCCCACCGCCGCGCACGCCGAGTACCTCACCTTCCCCCGGCTCTGCGCCCTGGCGGAGACGGCCTGGAGCGGCCGGCACGACTGGCCGGGCTTCCGGGATCGCCTGCGCCACCACCTGACCCGGCTCGACACCCTCGGGGTGCCGCGCCGCCTTTCCCCCACCCCCACCGTCCAAGGAAGGGAACTCCCATGAGCCACCCGACGAACGGCAGGAGCCTGCGGATCCGCGCCGCGCTCGCCGCCGCCACCGTCCTCGGCGCCACCGTCCTGACCGCCCTCCCGGCCGCCGCGGCCGGCGAACCCGTCACCGTGCAGTACCGCCAGAGCGCCACCGGAAGCGACCAGGCCGAACCCTGGTTCAAGGTGGTCAACACCGGCTCGTCCACCGTGTCCCTGAGCCAGGTGAAGGTGCGCTACTACTTCAAGGCCGAGGCGGGAGCCTCGTACACCTACGCCTGCTCCTGGGCCGTCAAGGGCTGCGCCCACATCACCGGCACCTTCGGCACCCTGGCGAACCCGACCGCCACCGCCGACCGCTACCTCGAGGTCGGCTTCACCGCCGGGGCCGGCACCCTGGCGCCCGGCGCGGACACCGGCGACATGCAGCTGCGCTTCCACCGCTCCAACTGGCAGCCGCTGAACCAGAGCGACGACTACTCCTTCGGCCCCGCCCAGACGACGTACGCGAACTGGCCGAAGGTCACCGCCGCCGTCGGCGGGGTGAACGTCTGGGGCACGGCGCCCGCCGGCAACCAACCGACGCCGGACCCGACGGACCCGACCACGCCGCCGCCGACCGGCGCCGCGCTGTTCGACGACTTCGACTACACCGCCCACACCGACCCGGCGATCGCCGCCCACGGCTGGAGCGTGCGCTCCAACTCCGGTGGCCCCGGGGTGCCCGGGGCCACCTGGGCCCCGGAGAACGTCACCTTCGCCAAGGAGGGCGCCAACTCCCTCATGAACCTGAGGACGTCGACGGCGGGCACCGGCGAGTCCACCCGCCACACCGAGATCCTCACCCGCTCCTCGAAGTTCAAGAACGGCACCTACGCGGCGCGGGTCCGCTTCTCCGACGCGCCGCTCTCCGGCCCGGACGGCGACCGCATCGTCCAGACCTTCTTCACCATCAACGACCTCAAGGCGCCGATGGCGGACGACTACGCCGAGTACGACTTCGAATACCTGCCCAACGGCGGCTGGGGCGAGCCCGCCAACATCCTCTACACGACCTCGTGGGAGACCTACCGGCCCGACCCGTGGGAGGCGGTCAACCAGCACTCCGAGGACCGCACGAGCTACGCCGGCTGGCACGACCTCGTGGTGACCATCGACGACCAGGCGATCGTCTACTACGTGGACGGCCGGGAGTTCGGCCGGCACGACGCGCGCTACCTCCCCGAGCGCCCCATGTCGATCAACTTCAACCAGTGGCTGATCGACCTCGCGGGACAGACCTCGACCACCCCGCGCGCCTACGACCAGAAGGTCGACTACGTCCTGCACGTCAAGGACCAGGTGCTGACCCCGGCACAGGTCGCCGCCAAGGTCGCCGCCTACCGCTCGGCGGGCACCACCTTCGAGGACTCCGTGCCGGCCGTTCCGTAGGCCGTCACCGGCCCGGGCCGCTCCGCGTCGGCGGACGCGGAACGGCCCGGGCCGGGCGTTCCCGGTGGCCGGAACCCGCCCGTCCCTCCGGGGCGGACGGGCGGGCGCACCCGGCGCGCCCGCCCACAGAGGGATCGTCCAGGACTTGACCGCCTGGTTGGTCCAGACCAGAATCCAGGCCATACCCGCGCGAACAACGCGTTCGTCCCCCCACGTCGGGTCAGCTCCCCATGCCGCACTCCATGTCATGGAACGCAGAAGGTGACCTACGTGAAGAACCGCTCTCTCGCCTGCCCGCTGGCCGCCGCGACCGCCCTCACGCTCGCGGGCTGCGGGCTCATGCCCGGCGGCGACCAGGACCGCACGGTCAGCGTCTGGCTGATGCGGGACAGCGTCAGCGAGGACTTCCTCAAGCGCTTCACCGCCGCCTACGAGTCCGAGCACCCTGGCGTGAGACTGAGATTCACCATCCAGGAGTGGACCGGCATCGGCAAGAAGGTCACCGAGGCGCTCCAGGGCGGCGGCGGACCGGACGTCATCGAGGTCGGCAACACCCAGGTCGCCCAGTACGCGGACACCGACAAGCTCTACGACCTGACCCTGGAGTCCGTGCGCGACCTCGGCGGCGAGAAGTGGCTCCCCGGCCTCGCCGAGCCCGGCCGGATCGGAGGATCCCAGTACGGCATCCCCTGGTACGCGGCCAACCGGGTCGTGATCTACCACAAGGACCTCTTCGCGGCGGCCGGCATCACCGAGCCGCCCGCCACCCGTGAGGAGTGGCTCGACGACACCGGCAGGCTCAACCGGAACGGCTCCCAGGGCATCTACCTCGCCGGCCAGGACTGGTACACGCTGGCCGGCTTCATCTGGGACGAGGGCGGCGAACTCGCCGTCGACAAGGGCGGCGAGTGGGCCGGCGCCCTGGACAGCCCGGCGGCGCTGCGCGGCATGGACTTCTACAAGGACCTGCAGTCCCTCGGCTCGGGCCCGAAGAACGCGGACGAGCAGACCCCGCCCCAGGCCGAGGTCTTCGCCAAGGGCGACGTCGCCCAGATCATCGCCACCCCCAGCGCCGTCGCGGCCATCACCAAGGCGAACCCGGGGCTGAAGGACAAGCTCGGCTTCTTCCCCATACCCGGCAAGAAGGCCGGGCAGCCCTGCGCGGTCTTCACCGGCGGATCGGACCTCATCATCCCCGAGAACGCCCCCGAGCGGACGGCCGCCCTCGACGTGGTGAAGGCGCTGGCCGGCGAGAAGTGGCAGACCGAACTCGCCCGGGCCATGAACTACGTCCCCAACAAGACCACGCTCTCCTCCGTCGTCGAAGGCCAGGAGGCCACCGCCGTCATGGCCGTCGGGGCGGCCCGCGGCCGGGCCACCCCCAACTCCCCGCAGTGGGCCGACGTCGAGGCCGCCAATCCGATCAAGCCCTACATGTCGGCGGTCCTCCTCGGCGACGATCCGAAGGCGGCGGCCGAGCACGCCTCGGAGCAGATCACCCAGGCGCTCGCCGAATAGCATTCAGCGCCTCCACACCCGCGAGCCCCCGAACGGTCACGTCGAATCCAGCCGGTCACGGAAGAAGTAAGGAGCCGGACCACCGCCCCCGCGCGGCCCGGCCCCCACCGTCCCCCTTCCGTCCACCGCAGGAGCCCGACATGCCCGCACCGTCGCCCGCAGCAGCCGTCGCCGTCGCCCCGGCGGTCGGCGCCCCCGCCGTGCCCGTCCCCGCCGGTCTCCGGGTTCCCGGCACCGGCTCCGCCCAGAGCCCGGCGCCCGCCGGCCCGCCCCGCTACGTGGTCGGCCTCGCCCGCGACCAGGAGGAGGTCCGCGCCGCCCAGCGGCTGCGCCACCAGGTCTTCGCCGGCGAGCTGGGCGCCCGCCTCGACGGCCCCGAACCCGGTCTGGACACCGACGCCTTCGACGCCTACTGCGACCACCTGCTGGTACGCGAGGAGGCGAGCGGCGAGGTCGTCGGCACCTACCGCATCCTGCCCCCCGAGCGCGCCCGGATCGCCGGACGCCTCTACTCGGAAGGCGAGTTCGACCTCGGCCGGCTCGCCCCCCTGCGCGACGACCTCGTGGAGGTCGGCCGCTCCTGCGTGCACCCCGCCCACCGCAACGGCGCCGTCATCGCGCTCGTCTGGGCCGGGCTGGCCCGCTACATGACGGACACCGGCCACAACTGGCTGGCGGGCTGCTGCTCGATACCGCTCGCCGACGGCGGCACGCTGGCCGCCGCCACCTGGGACACCGTCAGGACCAAGCACCTGGCACCCGAGGAGTACTGGGTCACGCCCCACCGGCTCTGGACCCCCGACGGAGTCACCCGCACCCCGGGGCGCACGGAACTCCCGCCGCTGCTGCGCGGCTACCTCCGGCTCGGCGCCCGGGTGTGCGGGGCCCCCGCCCACGACCCGGACTTCGACGTCGCCGACCTCTACGTCCTGCTCTCACTGCGCGACACCAACCCCCGCTACCTCCGCCACTTCCTCTCCCTCGCACCGGCGCGGTGAACACGGCCCCGTCCCCCTGGCTCCCCTCCGCACCCTGCACTCCGGGCCGGTGCGCCGCGCACCGGGGCCCCGGCTGCGTCACGGTGGGGGCCGTCAGGGCCGTCCTGAGGCTGGTCTCGGCCCTGGCCGTGGTCCTCGCCGGCATCCTGCTCGCCCCCCTCGCCGGACCCCTGCCCCCCGGCGTCCGCCGCCGGTTCACCCGCGGGTGGTGCCGGACGGTGGTGCGGGCCTTCGGCGTCCGGGTCCGGGTCACCGGAGGCCCGGTGCCCGCCACCGGCCCGATGCTGGTGGTCGCCAACCACATCTCCTGGCTGGACATCCCGCTCGTCGCCACCGTCCTTCCCGGGCGCATGCTCGCCAAGCGCGAGGTCCGGGCCTGGCCCGTGCTCGGCCGGCTGGCGGCCCGGGGCGGCACCCTCTTCATCGACCGCGACCGGCTGCGGGCCCTGCCCGGTACCGTGCGCGAGATGGCCGGAATCCTCGCCGGCGGCGGGCGGGTGGTCGTCTTCCCCGAAGGGTCGACCTGGTGCGGCCTGGCCGAAGGCGCGTTCCGTCCGGCCGCCTTCCAGGCCGCCCTGGACGCGGGCGCCCCCGTACGGCCGGTCCGGCTGGACTACCGCCCCGCCGGACCGGCCGCCTTCGTGGGCGAGGACCCGCTGACCGCCTCGCTGTGGCGGATCGCGACGGCCCGCGGTCTCACCGCGGAGATACGGATATCGGATCCGATATCCGACGTCCAGTATCCGAACCGGCGGGACCTCGCCCGCGCCGCTCAGCGCGCCGTCGCCAGCGACAGCGCGAACCGCCCCTCCCCGTCCGTCCACCAGTGGGTCGGCTCCAGGCCGGCCGCCGTCAGCTCCTCGCGTACGCCCGTCTGACGGAACTTCGCCGACACCTCGGTCCGTACCTCCTCGCCCGCCCCGAACGGCACCACCAGATCCAGCTCCGGGATCTTCACCGTCACCGCCTGCCGCGCCCGCAGGCGCATCTCGATCCACTCCCGCTCCCTGTTCCAGAGCGCCACGTGGTCGAAGTCCTCCGGCCGTACGTCCGCGTCCAGCTCGCGGGCGATCACGGACAGCACGTTCTTGTTGAACGCCGCCGTCACCCCGGCCGCGTCGTCGTACGCGGCGACCAGCGTCGCCTCGTCCTTCACCAGGTCGGTGCCGAGCAGCAGGGCGTCGCCGGGGGACATCATCGCCCGCACCGACCGCAGGAACACCGTGCGCTCGGCCGGCAGGAGATTGCCGATCGTGCCCCCCAGGAACGCCACCAGACGGGGCCCGGGCGTCCCCGGAAGCGCCAGACCGCGGGTGAAGTCGGCGACCAGGGCGTGGATGTGGAGTCCGGGCCGCTCGGCGAGCAGCGCCTCGGCGGCGCCCGTCAGCGCCGACTCGCTCACGTCCACCGGCACGTAGCTCTCCAGGCCGGGCAGCAGCGCGTCGATCAGGAACCGGGTCTTCTCCGAGGAGCCCGAACCCAGCTCCACCAGGGTCCGCGCCCCGGTGGCCGCCGCGATCTCGGACGCGCGGGTGGCCAGGATCTCCCGCTCCGCCCGGGTGGGGTAGTACTCGGGCAGCCGGGTGATCTCCTCGAACAGCTCACTGCCGCGGGCGTCGTAGAACCACTTCGGCGGCAGCTCCTTCGGGGTGCGGGTCAGTCCGTGCAGCACGTCGGCGCGCAGATCGGCCTCGGTGGCGTCCTCGGGAAGGGTGCGGGTCAGCTGGAACGGGCTCACAGAGAGGGCTCCTTGAGCGGGGTGAGGGTGACTTCGGTACGGGTGGCGGTCAGCAGCGTGCGGTCGGGCACCTCGCGCCAGAGCGGGTCGTCGTCGTACGGCTCCGAGGCCACGACCGTGCGCGGCGAGCCGTTCCGGTCCGGGCCGGTCAGGGAGTAGAGCGTGTTGCCCCAGGTCGTCGCGGCGATCCGCGTCCCGTCGGTGAGCAGCAGGTTCAGCCGCGAGGCGGGCGCCGCGCCGGCGGCCTCCCGGACGGTGTCGCCGAGCGCCTGCTCGGGCGGGTCCCCGGCCCGCAGCCGGTGCAGCACCAGGGCCCACAGGAACGCCGAGTCGGTCCGCGCCTCGAGGCGGAGCCACTCCCCGGGCGACAGCGCCGCGGCGAGCGGGGCCGTCGCGTCCGGCCAGCCCTCCACCGCCCCGTTGTGGCTGAACAGCCACGGCCCGGCGCCGAAAGGAGCCGCCGCAGCCTCGCCGTCGGCGCCGGGCCGGGTGGCGCCCCGGACGGCGGCCAGGAAGGCGCCGGTGCGCACCACGCGCGCCAGATCGGTGAAGGAGGTGTCGGCCCAGACCGGCACCGCCCGGCGGTAGCGCGCGGGGACCGGGTCCCCCTCGGCGTACCAGCCCACGCCGAACCCGTCCGCGTTCACCACCCCGCTGCTCTGGGTGCGCGGCTCCCACGCCTGCCGGCTCAGCGAGTGCTCCGGCGCGAGCACCAGCTCGCCGAACGCCACGGGGTCACCGAGATAGGCGACATGACGGCACATCAGCGCACCTCCGCGTCCCGTGCGGTACGGAAGCCGGAGAAGATCTGCCGGCGCACCGGCAGGTCCCAGTTGCGGAACGTCCCGCGGCAGGCCACCGCGTCGACACCGAACGAACCGCCCCGCAGCACCTTGTGCGCCGGACCGAAGAAGACCTCGGAGTACTCCTTGTACGGGAAGGCCGTGAAGCCGGGATACGGCAGGAAGTCGCTGGCCGTCCACTCCCATACGTCCCCGATCAGCTGGCGTACGCCGAGCGGTGAGGCACCCTGCGGATAGCTGCCCGCCGGCGCGGGACGCAGATGCCGCTGGCCCAGGTTGGCGTGGGCCGGGGCCGGGTCGGCGTCGCCCCAGGGGAAGCGCCGCGAACGCCCGGTCGCCGGGTCGTGGCGCGCCGCCTTCTCCCACTCGGCCTCGGTCGGGAGCCTGCGCCCCGCCCAGCGGGCGTAGGCGTCCGCCTCGTACCAGCTGACGTGGACCACCGGCTCGTCCTCCGGGACGGGCTCCGTCACGCCGAAACGCCGGCGCAGCCACTGGCCACCGGAGCGCCGCCAGAACAGCGGTGCCCGGATGTCGTGCTGCCGGATCTGGTCCCAGCCCTCCGCCTGCCACCACCGCGCGTCGGTGTAGCCGCCGTCCGCGACGAACGTCATGTAGGCGCCGTTGGTGACCGGCACGGTGTCGATGTAGTACGCCGGGACGACCCTCGTGTGGGCCGGACGCTCGTTGTCCAGCGCCCAGGGCTCGTCGGAGGTGCCCATCGTGAACGGACCGCCCGGCACGAGCACCTCGGCGGGCAGCGGTCCGTGAGGCGACGCCGGCGGGGGAGGGGCGGACAGCGCGGGCGGCCCCGTGCGGAGCTGATGGGTGATCAGCATCGTCTCGTCGTGCTGCTGCTCGTGCTGGGCGATCATCCCGAAGGCGAAGGCGGCCTCCACCAGCGGACGGCCCTCCAGCGGGGTGCGCGCCAGGACGTCCAGGACCCGACCCCGTACGTCGGAGGCGTAGGCGCGCGCCTCGCGCGGCGGCAGCAGGGGCAGGGCCGGCCGGCTGGATCGGGGGTGCTCGAACGCGTCGTAGATCGAGTCGATCTCCGGCCGCAGCGCGTCACGGCCCGCGACCGCCCGCCACAACCACTGCTCCTCCTGGTTGCCGATGTGCGCCAGGTCCCACACCAGGGGCGACATCAAGGGGGAGTGCTGGGCGGTGAGCTCGTCGTCCTCGACACAGGAGGTGAGCAGCGCGGTGCGCTCGCGCGCCGTGGTGAGCGCGTCGAGCGCCCGCCGTCGCAGGGCCGTAGGGTCGTCGGTCACGGTCATGACGCCACCTTCCGCAGGTCGTCGGCCGGGCAGCCACCGGGGATCACGTAACGCTCGTGGAACGCGGACACCGCCCGCTGGACGGACTCGCTCGCCCCCATCCGGGGGAGCGCCTCCAAGGCGGCCGGGAACGCCACCAGGGCGGCGGCGTGCAGCCAGGGGTCCGCCAGCCCGTCGCGGGCCGCCGCCCGCCACAGCGGATTGCGCGGGGCCGCGGCGGATCCCGCGTACTCCGCGAGCGGCTTGACGGCCCGGTAGACGGTCTCGGCGGCCTCGGGGTCGTCGAACAGCGCGGTGGTCACCGCCACCGGCACGATCCAGCCGTCGCGTCCCGGCTGCGCGTCGATCATCCGCAGCTCCAGGTGGCCGCGCGGCCGTACCGGAGGGAAGAGCGTCGTCAGGTGGTAGCGCAGGTCCTCCTCGCTCACCGGCCGGGGCCGCCCGGTGCGCAGCCACTGCCGGAACGTCAGCCCGCGCGGCACGTGCCACGGAGCCTCGTCGCCCCGTACGCACATCACCGGGGTGTCGAGCACGTGCCTGGCCCAGGCCGCGCGCGGCTCCCCCTCCACCGGGACCGGGGCGAGCGCGCGCGCCGGGTCCAGATCGGTCCACAGGGCCTGCCGGGTCGAACGCCATCCGGTGGGACGCCCCCCGTGGACGGCGGAGTTGGCGAACGCGGCCACCAGCACCGCGCCGAGGAGGTGGGCCAGCTGCCAGCGCCGGTGGTAGCCGAGGGGGCCCGGCTCCGGGTGTCCGGCGTCCAGGCAGACCTGGACCGACGCCGACTCGCACATCATGGCCCGGCCGGCCGGACCCGTACGGTCGAGGGCGGCCTCCATCGCGTCGTAGCGCGGCTCGCGCAGGACCCGCTCGCGCGGAGCCTGCCAGGGATCGACGCCGAAGCCGCTGAGGGAGAGGCCGAGAGGGCTGAGCGCGTCGCGTACCGCGTCCAGATCGGCCGAGAGGGTGTCGACGCACTCCATGAGGGAGGCGGCGGGCGGCGAGCTGAGTTCCAGCTGGCCGCCGGGTTCGAAGGTCAGGGACGATGCCAGCGGCACGGTCCGGACGGTGTCGACGGCCGAGGCCAGCCGCCGGGGCGGGACGGGGAGCCGCGGGTCACGCAGCTCGTGGACGAGCCATTCCACCTCCACCCCGACCGTGCGGGGCGGGCCCGTCTTGAAGCAGATACATCGCAGCAGATCCTCTGCCTCGTCCTCGGTCAGAAGCGGACCGTCCGGCGGTATACCGCTCGACGACATGTCGATTCCTCCTGTGATGGGGAGCCGCTGATTCCACCTAAAGGCACCACCGGCGGGCGTGCAAGACCGCCCCTCCGGCCCCGGGCGGTAAAACCCCTTGCTCGCGCGGCGCGAAGCCGATCAAGCTGGCGGGCATGAGCGCACGACTGCGGGGGATCGCCAAGGAGACCGAACACATCGTCGAGGCGGGTCACTACCGGGCCCCCGACGGCCGCCGCGTGTCCATCGAGGCGGAGCTGACGGCGGCGGTGGAAGGCACCCGGCTGTACGGTCCCGGCCCCGTCCCCGCCGCCGTCGACGCCGACCGCGCCACCGCCGTCGAGGTCACCGACGAGAGCAGCCTCGTCGCCGCCCGCCGCATGACCGCCGCCCGCGCCGAACCGGTCGCCGTCCTGAACTTCGCCTCCGCCCGCAACCCCGGCGGCGGCTACCTCAACGGCGCCCAGGCCCAGGAGGAGGCCGTCTGCCGGGCCTCCGCCCTCTACACCACGCTCCTGCGCGTCCCCGAGTACTACGCCCACCACCGCGCCGAGCGGGACGCGTTCTACACCGACCGGGTCATCCTCTCGCCCGGCGTCCCCGTCTTCCGCGACGACCGCGGCGCGCTGCTGAACGAGCCGTTCACCGTCGGCTTCCTCACCTCTCCCGCGCCGAACGCGGGCGTCATCCGCCGCCAGGCCCCGCAGCTCGCCGACCGCGTCCCGGCGGCCCTCGCCGCCCGCGCCGAACGGGTCCTGGAGACGGCCGTCGCGGGCGGCTACCGCAGGCTGGTGCTGGGCGCCTGGGGCTGCGGCGTCTTCCAGAACGACCCCGCCGAGGTGGCGGGCGCCTTCCGGGCGCTGCTCACCGGCGAGGGGCGGTTCGCCCGTCACTTCGACGAGGCGGTCTTCGCGATCCTCGACCGCACGGCCGGCCGGACGACGCTGGGCGCCTTCCAGCGGACCTTCGCGGGCGCCTGACCGGACGGGACCAGCGCAGCCCGGGCCGGGCGGTCCGGTGTCGTGGCCTCCGCGCCGCGGACCCGGCATGACCGGCAGGACACCACCAGCCCCGTATGGGTCACCCGCCGGGCGGTCCGCGGGCGGCGGCGCGAGGCTCGGGCCATGGCCCAGGCGAGACTTCTCGGACACGACCCGGCGACCCCCGCCCGCGCGAAGCGCCTCCGTTCAGCCGTCCTGGTGACCGGGCTGCTGGCGTGCCTTCTGGCGGTCATCCCGGCCGGCCCGCCCCGCCCGGCGTGGGCGACCCCGGCGCCGGCCCCCGGACGGGAACCGCTGCCGTCCGCCACCCCCGGCGGGCCCGCGGCCGAGGGGCCCCCGCCGCGCACGGTCTCCGCCTGGCTGCCCTACTGGGACCAGGAGGCCGCCTACCTCGCCGCCCTCCGCCACGCAGACCAGCTGCACACGGTCAGCCCCTTCTGGTACGAGACGAAGGCCGCCGACCGGATCGACCCCCACCCCGGGGCGGGTGAGCGCCTCGTCGTGGACGGCCTGCACCGCGCCGGCATCAAGGTCGTCCCCACGGTCATGGAGACCCTGCCCTCCGGCGTGCTCGCCGGGATCCTCACCGACCCCGACCGGCGCGCCGCGCACGTCGACGCGCTCGTCGCCGTCGCCGAGAGCGGCGACTACGACGGCCTGGACCTGGACTACGAGACCATCGCCACCACCGGCGACGCCGCCTACCCCGCCGTACGGAAGGCGTACGCGTCGCTGGTCACGGAGGTGTGCGCCCGGCTGCACGCCCTCGCCAAGCAGTGTGTCGTCACGGTGAGCCCCCAGACCGCCACGACGGGCCGCATCTGGGACTACGCCGTCCTGGGGAAGGCGGCCGACCGGATGCGCGTCATGGCCTACAACCTCCACTACGCGGGCGGAGCCCCCGGGCCGCTCGCGAGCACCGCGTGGTACGACGAGCTGCTGCGTACCGCCACCTCCCTCGTGCCTCCCGAGCGCATCGCGCTCGCCCTGCCCGCCTACGGCTGGGACTGGGTCACCGCCGGAGAGGGAAGGACCGCGCACGTGACCTGGAAGGAGGCCGAAGCGCTGCGCCGCGCCCACGACGCCCCCTACCGGCTCGATCCCGTCTCGGGCACCCCGTACTTCACCTACGAGTGGGGCGGTCTGCGCCGTGAGGTCTGGTACCAGGACGCGCGGGGCGTCGCCGCCCACCTGCCCGTCCTGCGCCGCCACGGCGTCGTGAACACCGCCCTGTGGGCGCTCAACTTCGAGGACCCCGACCTCTGGGGCGTCCTGGCCGAGGGCGCGGCCGCACCCTGACATGCGCCCCCCGTACCCGCGTGCGAGTCTGAGAACGGCCCCAGCGTCCCGCTCCAGAAGTCACAGGAGGCACGATCGTGGGCAAGAAGCAGACCCGGGTGAACCACGGAGCCCGTACCGGCGGACACGAACAGAAGACGACCGTGGCGGCGAAGGAGCAGCCCGGCGCCTCCGCCGCTCGCGAGTCCTCACGCCCGCTCGTGGAGCGGGTCTCGCACCGCAAGGAACGGAAGTTCGGTCACAACTGACCTTCCGGACGACGACGGTCCCCGCCCTGAGCACAGGACGGGGACGCGACCGGGGCCCGGCGCCGTCAGGGCGCCGGGCCCCGCTGCCTGCCCCCCTCGCCTACCGCCCGCCGTCGTCGACGACCTCGATCGCCTCGCTCCGCGGCGCGGGCGCGGGCCCGGCGGCGACCGGGGACGGTGCCGCGCCGCCCCGGCCCTCCGCCGTCGGCGTCGCGCCGGGATTCATCGTCGACAGCAGCTGACGGGCCAGACCCAGTCCCGTCCCGCCCATGGTCAGCGCCTTGGCGAACATCTCCGCCATCCCGTCGGCGCCGTTCAGCAGGACCATCTGGTCCACGTTGCCGAAGGCCGACGCACCCGCCTCGACGATCTCGGGCCACCTCTCGGCCAGCTGCTGGGCGACCACCGCCTCCTGGTTCTCCGCGAGCGCCGCGGCCCTCGCCTTGATCGACTCGGCCTCGGCCAGACCCTTCGCGCGTGCCGCCTCCGCGACCGCCAGGCCCCGTGCGTGCTGCGCCGCCGCCTCGGCCTCACCCGTCAGCCGCGTCGCCGTCGCCCGCGCCGCGCTCGCCAGCTCGGTCTCCTTCGCCTCCGCCTGGGCCGCCGAGATCCGGGCGTCGCGTTCGGCCTCGGCCAGCGTCCTGGTCTCGTATGCCATGGCGTCGGCCGGCTTGCGGACCTCCGCCTGCAGCTGCTGCTCCTTGCGGTGGCCCTCCAGCTCGGCCACCCGGGTCTCCTGGACGACGACCTCCTGGCGTGCCGCGGCCTCGGCCAGCGGACCGGCCTGCCGCGCCTTGGCCGACGCCTGGTCCCGTTCGGCCTGGTAGCCGGCCTGCAGGATCTCGCTGTCCCGGGTGGCCTCCGACATCCGGGCGGCGGCCTGCTGTTCGGCCTCGGTCGCCCGCCGGTTGGCCTCCGCCTGCGCGATCCGCGCGTCGCGCTGCACCGCGGCCGCGTGCGGTGCGGCCAGGTTCTTGATGTATCCGGTCGGGTCCTCGATCTCGTGGATCTGCAGCGAGTCCACGATCAGACCGAGCTTCTCCATCTCGGTGCCACAGGCCGAACGCGCCTGCCCGGTCAGCTTCTCGCGGTCGCGGATCATGTCCTCGACCGTCAACCCGCCCACGATGGCGCGGAGATGACCGGCGAACACGATGTGCACCCGCTCCGACATCAGCTTCTGCTGATCGAGGAAGCGGCGGGCCGCGTTGGCGATCGACACGAAGTCGTCACCGACCTTGAAGATCACCACGCCGCGGACCTTGAGCGGAATGCCCTGGTGTGTCACGCATTCGACCGACAGCTGGGTCTCGTTGAGGTCGAGCGACAGCTTGCGTACCGCCTGGACGCCCGGCAGTACGAGGGTGCCGCGGCCGGTGACGATCCGGAACCCCATGCCCTCCCCGAGCCCCTCCGTCCGGTGGTTGGAGCCGGAGATGATCAGTGCCTCGTTGGGTTCCGCGACGCGCCACATGAGTTTGAACAGGGTGATGAGAACGATGACGGCGCCGATCGCGACGCCCGCCAGGATGCCGATGCCCATGGTCAGCTCCCCCTTCACCGGAGCCGAGCGGATCCGGTGAAGGGAGTGTGCGCCCAGGGCGCCCGGTGCTCAATGGATCGGTCAACCGCCGTACGCGGCTGTGACATAGACGGTGCGTGGAGGGAGATGTTCCACGACAGTCACGACCGTCCCGGTCTCGATCCGGGCCTCACCCACGGCCGGATAGGCGAGGAAGTGCTCGGCCCCGCCCCGGATGCGGACGATCACCTCGCCGACGAGACCGGGCCCGACGGTGCCGGTGACCCGGCCGAGCATTCCCACCATCGAGACGTCGTCCATGACCGAACGGTACGTCAGATCAGCCCCTGCCAGAGGGGTGTTGAACCCCTCGGCATCGTGCCGGCGGATCGTGTGGCCCGCACCGAGGACGGTACGGAGTCCGACGCCGCGCACCGTGAGCGTCCGGGCATGCCGGGGGACACCGGCATGCCCGATCGGCGAGGGTGATCGGTGAGGGGTGCGGCCGCACCGGACGGGGCGCGGGCCGGGGTGTCCGTCACTCGCCGGGACGGACAGCGGGGCGACGGGGGCGGGGATCCGCGGCGCGGGCCGGAAACGCGGGAGGCGACTCGGTCAGCGGCGCGTGTCAGTGCCGGGCGGCACCCGCATCCGGCCATCCGCCGGACCTTCGTCCTGACCGGTCTGGAAGGATGCCGGAGCGATGAGCCAGTCACCGAGACAGTCCGCCGAACGTCCCGTACCGACCAGCGCCGATGTCGCGCGGCTGGCGGGCGTGTCCAGAGCCACCGTGTCCTACGTGCTGAACAACACCGCCGCCGTGCGGATCAGCGAACCGACCCGTCGCCGGGTCCGGGAGGCCGCCGAGGAACTGGGGTACGTACCGCACGCGGCGGCCCGCAGCCTGCGCGCCGGCCACAGCCGGATGGTCCTGCTGCCCACCGCGCAGGCGCCCGTCGGACCGCTGTACAACCGGTTCTTCAACGAGCTCCAGTGGGCGCTGCGCAGGCTCGACTACACGGTGGTGCAGTACGGCAGCCTCGGCCTCGACGGCGACGAGGCCGCCCGCGCCTGGGCCGAGCTGCGGCCGGTCGCCGTCGTCTCCCTCGGCGAGGTCCGGCTGACCCCGCACGGCGTGGAGATCCTCAAGCGCTCCGGCGCGAAGGCGGTGATCACCGTCGGCTCGCAGCGGCTCGAGGGCACGCACGCGCTGGTGATGGACCAGGCGCGGGTGGGCAGGGTGGCGGGTGAGCACCTCGTCGCCCGGGGCAGCCGCCGGATCGGCGTGGTGGTCCCCCGGGAGCCCGGCCTGGAGATGTTCTCCGGTCCGCGGCTCGAAGGCGTCCGCCAGGCGGCGGAGGGCGCCGGCGTGACCGTCGAGCCCGTGCCCCTGGGCTACGACGAGGAGTCCGCGAACGAGCTGGCGGCGGCCTGGCGCGAGAAGGGCCTGGACGGTGTGTTCGCGTACAACGACGAGTACGCGATGCTGCTGATGCGGGCCCTTCAGGACGCGGGGATCGACATCCCGGGCGAGACGGCGGTGATCGGCTCGGACGACCTCCTCCTCGGGCGGTTGCTGCGCCCCCGGCTGAGCACGGTCCAGATCGACATGGTGATCGGCAGGCACCTGGCCGAGCTCGTCGACCGCGCGGTGCGCGACCCGGAGTCGATGCCACGGGCGCACGACCTGATGACGTCACGGGTCGTCCGGCGGGAGTCCAGCTGAGGCCGGAGGGCGCGCACGTCCTGGACGGCGTCCGCGCCCGGCCGGGGCCCCTGAGGACCCTGCCGACGCCAGGGAGTCCTGCGCGAGTCCGGCTGGGCCCGAGAGGACCGCGGTCCATGCCGGGGCCCGGCGGCCCGGCGCAAGTCCGCCCCGGCACCGGCGCGGGCGGGTGTCCGCCCCGGCACCCCCGCCGTCCGGCGCGGGCGGTCGTCCGTCACGGCGCCCCGCGCCCGAGCCATCCGGCGTGAGCCGCGTCGAGCGTCTAGCGTCGGACACATGAGCAAAGTTCCGCAGCGTTTCGAGATCCTGCTCGTCCCCGAGCACGTGGAGGACCGCGGAGGCGCCTCCGTGGAGGACAGCGCGGTCCGCTCGGCGGTGGTCGAGGCCACCGGCCGGCAGGGCTCGTCGGGCTATCCGCGCTACGAGGGCCACGGCCTGACCGCCGAGATCGACCCGGAGACCCGCACGGTCGAGGCCCTGCTGGTCGACGGACGCGAGCTGGACTACGGCCTGACGGCCCTCATCCGGCACGCGCCCGGATCCTGAGGCGGGGGCACGGCGGGCCGGGCGCCCCGCCCCGTACGACGGTTGTATACGCCACCCACCACCGCTCGGGACGTTGACAGGACGCGCCGTCCGGCACACACTCGGGCCGCACCATCATGAAGGAAAGTTCACCAGGCGAACCGTTCCGGTCGAAGGTCCCCGTGGGAGAGAACCGATGAGCATCCGCGACGTCTACATCGTCGACGCCGTCCGCACCCCGATCGGCAAGTTCGGAGGCGCCCTCTCCTCCGTGCGCCCCGACGACCTGGCCGCCCATGTCGTCAGGGAGCTGATCGGCCGCGCTCCCGACCTCGATCCCGCCCGCGTCGACGACGTCTACTTCGGCGACGCGAACGGCGCCGGCGAGGACAACCGCGACGTGGCCCGCATGGCCGTCCTGCTCGCGGGCCTGCCCACCTCCGTGCCCGGCGTCACCGTCAACCGCCTCTGCGGTTCCGGCCTGGAGGCCGTGATCCAGGCCGCCCGCGCCATCGCCCTCGGCGACGCCTCCGTGGTCGTCGCGGGCGGTGTCGAGTCCATGTCCCGCGCGCCCTGGGTCCTCCAGAAGCCCGAGCGCGCCTTCCCGGCCGGGCACCAGCAGCTCCACTCCACGACGCTGGGCTGGCGCATGACCAACCCCCGGATGCCCGCGGAGTGGACCGTCTCGCTCGGCGAGGGTGCCGAGCTGATCGCCGACAAGCACGGCATCACCCGCGAGGCGCAGGACGCCTTCGCGCTCGCCAGCCACCGGAAGGCGGCCGAGGCGTGGGCGAAGGGACTCCACGACGGCGAGGTCGTCCCCTACGCGGGCGTGGACCTGACCCGTGACGAGTGCATCCGCGACGCCACCTCGCTGGAGGCCCTGGGCCGGCTGAAGCCCTCCTTCCGTCCCGACGGCGGCACGGTCACCGCGGGCAACGCCTCGCCGCTCAACGACGGCGCCGCGGCCCTGCTCCTCGTCGACGAGGAGGGGCTGCGGGAGACCGGCCGCGAGCCGCTCGCCAGGATCCGCGCCTCGGCCGTCACCGGCATCGAACCGCAGCTCTTCGGCCTCGGGCCGGTCGAGGCGGTGGGCCGGGCGCTCGGCAAGGCCGGCCGCTCCTTCGCCGACCTGACCACCTTCGAGCTGAACGAGGCCTTCGCAGCCCAGTCCCTCGGCTGCCTCGCCGAGTGGCCGGAGCTGGACCCCGCGATCGTCAATCCGCGCGGTGGCGCCATCGCGATCGGCCACCCCCTGGGAGCCTCCGGAGCCCGGCTCGCCGGCTCGGTGGCCCACCAGCTCGCGGCGGCCGGCTCGGGCACGGGCCTCGCCGCCCTCTGCATCGGCGTCGGACAGGGCCTGGCGCTGGTCCTGGAACGCTGACCCGGCGCCACCACGCGGGCGGTGACGGAGCGGCGGCACCGGCGCGAAGGGCGGTACGGGAAGGGGCGGTACGGGACCGTTCCCGTACCGCCCCTTCGGGTGCGTCCGCGCCTACTGCTTGGCGTCCTCGATGGACTTGCGCACCTCGTCCATGTCGAGCTTGCGCGCCTGGCCGATCACGTCCTCCAGCGCGGCCTCGGGCAGCGCGCCGGGCTGGGCGAACACGGCCACGTTGTCGCGCACGATCATCAGCGTGGGGATCGACCGGATCTCGAAGGCGGCGGCCAGCTCCTGCTGCGCCTCGGTGTCCACCTTGGCGAAAACCAGGTCCTCGTGGCGCTCGGACGCGGCCTCGAAGACCGGCGCGAACTGGCGGCACGGACCGCACCAGGAAGCCCAGAAGTCGATCAGAACGAAGTCGTTGTCACTCACGATCTGGTCGAAGTTTTCCTTGGTGAGCTCAACAGTGCTCATACTTCCTGCCTCTCCGGTCTCCTGGCGGTGTCCTCGCGGTCCCCTGGGGACTCGACCCGCACAACGGCGTACCGAGCCCCGCTATTCCGGGACCGCACGGCGGCACCTTCCCGTGTGGCCACGGCGCACACCTGTGTGGCCTCGCCGCACCCCTGCCACCAGACTGGGGCCATGACACGAGCGGTGGAGCACGAGTACGACGTGGTGGTCCTGGGAGCGGGACCGGTCGGCGAGAACGTGGTGGACCGGGCCAGGGCGGCCGGACTGAGCGTGGCGGTGGTGGAGAGCGAGCTGGTCGGCGGCGAGTGCTCGTACTGGGCGTGCATGCCCAGCAAGGCGCTGCTCCGCCCGGCGATCGCCCGTTCCGACGCCCGTAAGGTGCCGGGGCTCCGCCAGATGGTCCAAGGGCCCCTGGACGCCGCGGCCGTGCTGGCCCACCGCGACTACTACGTCTCGGACTGGAAGGACGACGGGGCCGTCGGCTGGCTCGACTCGACCGGCGCGCGCCTGGTGCGCGGTCACGGCCGGCTGACCGGTGTCCGCAAGGTCGCCGTCGACGGGCCCGAGGGCGAACGCCACCTCCTCACCGCCCGGCACGCCGTCGCCGTGTGCACCGGCAGCCGCGCCGCGCTGCCCGACCTGCCGGGCCTGGCGGGCGCCCGGCCCTGGACCAGCCGCGAGGCCACCAGCGCGCACCGCGTCCCGGACCGTCTCGTCGTCGTGGGCGGGGGAGTGGTGGCCACGGAGATGGCCACCGCGTGGCAGGCGCTCGGTTCGCGCGTCACGGTGCTGGTACGCGGCGGGGGCCTGCTGGGACGCATGGAGCCGTTCGTCGGCGAGCACGTCGCCGACGCCCTCACCGAACGCGGGGCCGACATCCGGACCGGCGTCTCCGTGTCCGCCGTGGTGCGCGACGGGGGCACGGGGCCGGTCACCGTCGTCCTGGAAGGCGGCGACCACGTCGAGGGCGACGAGGTCCTCTTCGCGACGGGCCGCGCCCCGCGCACCGACGACATCGGCCTGGAGTCCCTCGGCCTGGAGCCCGGCTCCTGGCTCGACGTCGACGACAGCCTCCGGGTCACCGGCCACGACTGGCTCTACGCCGTCGGCGACGTCAACCGCCGTGCCCTCATGACCCACCAGGGCAAGTACCAGGCCCGGATCGCCGGCGCGGCGATCGCCGCGCGCGCCGCGGGCGACTCCCTGCCGGAGAGCGACCCGTGGGGCGCGCACGCGGCCACCGCCGACCACGCCGCCGTACCGCAGGTCGTCTTCACCGACCCGGAGGCCGCGGCGGTCGGCCTCTCGCTCGACGAGGCCCGGCGGGCCGGACACCGCGTCCGCGCCGTCGACCTGGACCTCTCGGGCGTCGCCGGGGCCGGCCTCTACGCGGACGGCTACCGGGGCCACGCCCGTATGGTCGTCGACGTCGAACGCGAGACCGTCCTCGGCGTCACCCTCGTCGGACCGGGCATCGGCGAACTCCTGCACTCGGCGACGATCGCCGTGGCGGCGGAGGTCCCGATCGCGCGCCTCTGGCACGCCGTCCCCGCCTACCCGACGCTCAGCGAGGCGTGGCTGCGGCTCCTGGAGGCGTACCGGGACGGCGCCGGCACGTCATGAGCGGGGAAGGACCGTGAGCGAGGGGCCGGGGTCCGCGAACGACGGGCCTGGGTCGGGGAGCGCCGGACCCGGGAGGCCCGGGAGCGCGGGGCTCGGGAGCGAGGGGCCCGGGAGCGGAGGGCCCGCGGATGCCGGGCGGGGTAGTGCCGGCGCGCGGAGCACCGCCCCCGGGGACGCCGGCCCCGCGCGTACCGACGCCGGGGACGCCGCGCCCGGGAACCTGGCGTCCACCAGCGCCGGGGCCGGCGCGGCCGGGCCCGTCAACGACTACGACGCCCCGTGCGCGGTCTGCGGGGCGGTGGTCGCGGCCGGTTCGGGCGTGCTCCGGCACGGCCGGAGGGGCGGCTGGAAGGTCTACCACGGCGCACACGTGCCGGAACCGGGACCACCGCCCCGTCTCCCGCACCCCGGCTGGCACCGCCGACGCCTCATGGCCCTGGACATCGCGACCACCGGCAACCGGGCGGCCGTCGACCGCGTCCTCACGGCCTCCCTGAGGACCAGTGAGGGGACTGCCCATGACTGGATACTGGATCCTGGATCCGATCCCCTCTCCGTGGCGCGCGGCAAGGGACACGGCGTGACCGTCGAACGGGCCCGCGCCGAGGGCGTCCCGGCCGCGCGGGCCCTCGCCGAGGTGGCGGACCTGGTCGCCGCGCACCTGGCGTCGGGCGAGCTGCTGGTCGTCTGGTTCGCACCCCACGTCCTGTCCCTGCTCCACGCCGAACTCCTGCGCCACGGCGTGCGGCCGCTCACGGAGCGGCTGCCCGGTGGGGTGGCTCCGGTCTGCGACCCCCTCGTCCTGGACCGCCACGCCGACCGCTACCGCCCCGGCCGGCGCTCCCTGGAGGCGGTCACCCGCTGGTACGGCATCCCGCACGCGCACCCGGGCGACGCCGCCTCCGACGCCGAGGCGACCCTCGCCCTCGCCCAGGCCGTCGGCGCCTGTTACCCCGCCGTCGCCCGGCTGTCCCGGCCGGTGCTCCACGCCGAACAGACCCTCTGGAACGCCGAGTCGTCGCGCCACCGTCAGGCCGCCCCGGACTGGCCCATGACACCGGTGGAACCCCTGCCGTGGGAGGAACCGCCGCCGGGGTGAACTCCCTTCCGGCCGGGCCGGCTTGCGGCCGGGTCCGAGACGTCGATCCGGGTGTCCGGGCCGCCGGAGTTCACGGGAGCCGGTGTGCCTGACCATCGGGGCTCACCGGACCCGGCGGAGCGTCAGGACTTCGGGATCAGCAGGGCGGTCGCCGCCCGCGCCGCTTCCAGGGCGGGGCGGCTGTCGCGGCCCCCCTCCTGACCGAGGACGACCCGGGTGCTCAACCCGTCCAGAAGGGCGAGGAGTTCGGACGCCCGCTCGGTCACCTCGGAGGCGTCCATCGGGGCGAAGCGCCCCTGCGTCACGCCCTTGGCGAGGAGTGCCTCCAGGTCCTCCTGCCAGCCCAGGTCCAGCTCCCGCTGGGCCTGGCCCAGGGCCGTGTTGGCCGACGCCCGGGCCCAGAGCTCGATCCACAGCGTCCAGCGGGGATCACGGGGCCCGCGCGGAAGGTAGAGCCGGAGGAAGAGGTCAAGCTTGCGCTCGGCCGTCATCCTGCGGGTCAGCAGCGACCGGCGCTCCTCCGCGAGCGCCGCCTCGCTCCAGCGCAGCGCCGCCAGCAGCAGCAGGTCCTTGCTGCCGAAGTAGTACAGGATGTGGCCGCCGCTCGTCCCCAGCCGCTCGGCGAGCGCCGACATGGTGAGCGCCGCCAGGCCGTCCTCGGCGATGGCCGCCATGGCCTCCTCGAGCATCCGCTCCTGGGTGATGTGCCCGTCGCGCCGTCGTGCCGCTCCTGCCACCCGCTCCGCCTCCGCCGCGCCGCTTCCTGACGGTCACGACTCTAACCGCAGGTCTTCGGGGTCTTGACGCGACCGTCCCCTCTCGCACATCTTGAATGGCGTTCTAACTTCTAGAACGGCATTCAAGGTCTGTGGAGTGGTGGGAGCCGAGAGTGGACAGGGCACTACAGGACAGAACGGCCGTCGTCGGCCGCGACGAGGTCTTCCAGGTCGAGGGCCACGGCATCGACCCCATCCCCGACGCCGAGCGGCACGGAGGTGCCAAGGACCTCTTCTGGCTCTGGTTCGGGTCGAACCTCACCTTCACCTACGTGATCAACGGCGCCCTCGCCGTCGCGTTCGGCCTCTCCTTCTGGCAGGCCACCGCCGTCGTCGTCGTGGGCGGCCTCGCCTTCTTCGCGATCAGCGCGGCCGGCCTCGGCGGGGTCCGCACCGGCACCGCGACCCTCGTCATCTCCCGCGCCGCCTTCGGTGTGCGCGGCAACTGGCCGGCGGGCCTGCTCAACTGGGTCGTCAGCATCGGCTACACCATCGTCAACACGGTCGTCGGCACCCTCGCGCTCGAGGCGTTCCTCGCCGACCTCGGCTGGGGCGGCGGCCTTCCCCGCGCCCTCGCGCTCGCGATCACGCTGACCATGACGTTCGCCGTCGCCCTGTGGGGCCACGCCACCGTCCAGTTCGCCGAACGCTGGATGGCCTACGCCCTCGCCGCCGGTTTCGCCGGGCTGCTCGTCTTCGTCCTCCCCGGCGCCGACACTGCCGCCCCGGCCGCCGGGCCCGGCGCCGCCGGCTGGAGCCTCGCCTTCGTCGTCATGCTCGCGGGGCCGTTCTCGTACCTCCCGATGCCCGCCGACTACACCCGCTACCTGCCCCGCACCACCTCGCTCACGGCCCTCACCTGGAGCGGCGCGCTCGGCGGCTTCCTCTCCTCGGTGGCCCTCGGCGTGGCCGGGGTCGCCGCCGCCACCCAGACCGACATGACGGACGCGGTCGCGGGCGCCGAAGGGCTGCTCCCCGGCTGGTTCCAGCCGCTCTTCCTCGCCCTCGTCCTCGGCGGCTCGGTCACCAACTCGATCATCACGCTCTACTCCTCCAGCCTGAACCTCCAGGTCCTCGGCATCCCGTGGAGCCGTGCCCGCGCCATCGTGATCAGCGCGGCCGTCACCGCCCTCGGCTCGCTCGGCGCCCTCTTCCTCACCGACTTCACCACCTCGCTCCTCGCCTTCCTCTCCCTCTTGATCATCGTCTTCGCCCCCTGGGGCGGCGTCTTCCTCGCCGACATGGTGCTGCGCCGCTGCCACTACGACTCCACGTCGCTGCACGCCGGCGAGCGGGGGGCCTACTGGTACCGCGCCGGCTGGCATCCCGCGGGGATGGCGGCCCTGCTCTCCGGCATGCTCTTCGCCGCACTCACCTGCGACTCCGAGCTGTGGACCGGCCCGCTCGTCGCACCGCTGGGCGGGGCCGACCTCACGCTGCTCGGCGCGGCGGTCTCCGCGTCGGTCTATGTCCTCCTGGCGCGCCGCGCCGTCGCACCCGCCCGGCCGTAGGCCCGGTCCTTCCCCCGCACATCACCCACACGCACACCCCTACCCTCGTCAGCACCGCACCCGGAGTTCACCGCATGCACACCCCCGCCCCCGCCGATCTCGTCCTCACCCGCGCCCGGATCCACACCGTCGACCCCGCCCTGCCCGAGGCCGAGGCCATGGCCGTACGCGACGGGCGGATCGTCTGGATCGGCGGCGACGCCGAGGCCGCCGCCTGGGCCGGGCCCGACACCCGGATCCTGGACGCCGGCGGCCGTCTCGTCCTGCCCGGCTTCATCGACGCCCACAACCACGTGCGGCTCGGTTCCGACGACGCCTGCGTCCAGCTCGCCGGGGCCCGTAGCCTCGACGCGATCCACGAGCGGATCACCGCCTGGCGGGCGGCCCATCCGGACGCCGAGTGGATCGAGGCCGAGGCCTTCGACTACTCCGCGATCCCCGGCGGCCGGATGCCCACCGCCGCCGACCTCGACCCGGTCACCGGAGACACCCCGGCCCTCGTCCTCAGCTACGACGTGCACACCGCCTGGCTCAACACCGCGGCCCTGCGCCGGCTCGGGGTCGGCCGGGACCGCACGAGCCTTCCGTTCGGCGAGGCCGCCACCGACCCGGTCACCGGCGAACCCACGGGATTCGTCACGGACTTCGCCGTGAAGGGGCTCTCGCGGGACGGCCACCGAGCCCTGCGCGAGCTCGGCGTGCCGTGGGCGGCGCCCGACCGTCAGTACGGCCGGCTCGTGAAGAGCCTCGACGACGCCATCGGGTACGGCATCACGACCGTCGTCGAACCCCAGAACTCCCTCGACGACCTCGCCCTCTTCGAGCGGGCCCGCGCCGAGGGCAGGCTCCGCTCCCGGATCGTCGCCGCGCTCTTCCACCCGCGCGGCACCACCGAGGCGGACCTCGACGCGTTCGCCGCCGCGGCCCGCTCCCACGCCGACGACCGGCTGCGCGTGGGCCCGCTCAAGCTGTACATCGACGACGTCGTCGAACCGCGTACGGCCGCGCTCCTGGAGCCGTACGCCGGCTGTGGCCGGCACCGCGGCGACACCTTCTATCCGGCGGAGGAGTTCGCCGAACTGCTCACCCGCCTCGACGCGCGCGGATTCCAGTGCTTCGTCCACGCCACCGGCGACCGCGGCATCCGCACGGTCCTCGACGCCGTCGCCCGCGCCCGTGAGGTGAACGGGCCGCGAGACGCCCGGCACCAGGTCGTGCACGTGGAATGCCTCGACCCGGCCGACACCCCGCGCTTCGCCGCGCTCGGCGTCGTCGCCTGCATGCAGCCCCGCCACGCCGCGCCCGACATCGCCGGCCCCGGACAGGACTGGGCCGAGAACATCGGTCCCGACCGCTGGCACAAGGCGTGGCCCCTGCGCAGCCTGCACGCGGCGGGAGCGGTGCTGGCGCTGTCCAGTGACTGGAACGTCGCCGAGATGGATCCCATGGTCGGCATCTACACCGCCGTCACCCGCCGCCCGCTGACGGGCGGCGGGGAGCCCTGGACGCCGGAGGAGACGATCGACGTCGCCACCGCCGTCGAGGGCTACACGATGGGCTCGGCCTACGCCAACTTCCTGGAGGACGAGCGCGGTTCGCTGACCGTGGGCAAGCTCGCCGACTTCGTGGTCCTGTCCCGCGACATCCTCCGCGTGGACCCGGAGGAGATCCCGGGCACGGTGGCGGAGACGGTGGTGGTGGGCGGTGAGACCGTCCGTACGCGACCGGGCGACTGACCTCGGTCACGTTCCGGGCTCACGCCGCCGTCCGCATCTCCGGACGCAGGGGCCACGTCGGATCCACC
>NZ_JBFASK010000012.1:0-51892 GCF_040677675.1 Streptomyces sp. NPDC053755
GAGCCACGCGCCGCCGGCGTTATAGGAGGCATCCGTGCCGCATGTCCTGGTCTTCGATGCGCTCCAGGAGGAGCTGGGCATCTCCCGGAAGGTACTCACCGAGCGCCTGGCGCACCTCGTGGAGGCGGGGGTCCTGGAGAAGGTCCCGTACCAGGACAGGCCGGTGCGGCACGAGTACCGGCTGACGGAGAGCGGCCGGGGGCTGTTGCCGGTGCTGCTGTCGATGCAGGACTGGGCGGACCGCTGGGTCTTCGGCGACGGCTCCCTCAGCGGCACCGCCGACGAGGCGAGCGCGGAGACGCGGCGTGTCGCGGGCCTGACGGGTGAGCGACTGCCGCGCCTGGAGCTGCCGGGCCACCGGGACGGCGCACCGGTGGATCCGGTGGCCGGCGGCGTGGCCACCGTCCTGTTCTGCTATCCGGCGACCGGGAGTCCGACCCCCCTGCCGGACGGCTGGTCGGGCATCCCCGGCGCCATCGGCTGCACGCTGGAGAACCGGCTGTTCCGGGACGCGCACGAGGACTTCCGCGCGGCGGGCGCGGAGGTGCGCGGCGTCAGCACCCAACGCACGGACGAGCAGCGGATGTTCGCGGTCGAGGAGGGCCTTCCCTTCACTCTCCTCTCGGACGTCGACCTGCGCCTCGCCGCCGCTCTGCGGCTGCCCACCTTCCGCGCGGGGCAGCTGCTGCGGCTGAAGCGGGCCGTGCTGGTGGTGGACCGCGACCGCGTCGTGCGGCACGCGCGCTTCCCGGTGACGGACATCCCGGCAGCGGTGGGCGAGGCACTGACGCGGGTACGGCGCCTGGCGTCGGAGGACTGAGGGGCGGCTGCCGGAATCAAGGTGGCCTCGGTGCCGGGAGTGTCGGTGAGGTATGTGAGGCTGCGCGCATGTCGTGGAACAGTGAAGTCCCCTCATGGCGGGACGTCGTACAGGCATTGCGTAGGGCCTCGGCTGCCGAGGAGAGCGTGCGCCTGGGTGGCGGGGTGAGCGACGCGGAGATGGACGGCTGGGGCGTGCCGGTGCCCGAGCCGGTCCGGGAGATCTGTCGCCGGGTCGGGGTACTGCACGTCGGCGGCCACGGTGAGTTCGGGGCCCCGTACCCTTCCGCGGCCGTCGGCGGCGGGGCCGCGTGGCGGTGCGGCGAGCCCGGCTCGTTCCGCGTCATCCACACCAACGCGGGTGCGGAGACCTTCTACGTGGATGTGGATCCCGTGACGGGTGCGTGGGGCCCGGTGTTCACCTTCTGGGAGACCCACGGTGCCGAGCTGGTCGCGCCGTCCCTCCAGCACTGGCTGGTGACCGTGGCCGGGCTGGTGACGTGCGCCGCAAGGGACGCGGAGCACTTCGACGGCTTCTCCACCGCATTCCTCAACTGGTTCTCCGGAGACTTCGCCGATGCCGGCGACGACTTCCCCGAGGACTCGCCGGAAGCCTTGGCATGCGCGGCCGCGCCCGCGAGCGCGGCGCCCATCACCGTCGCGGAGGCGCGTGCCTCGGGTGACCCGGCGCTCGCGGGCCTCGGTTCCCGGCTGCCCGAGGGCGCTCTCCTGGCCGACCTGCGCGGGGCGACCAGGCGTACGAGCGTCCCGTTCGGCCGTCACCCGCAGTGGCCCGGAGGCACTCCCGTCTACGGACGCTTCCGTGGCGGCACCCTCCTCACAGCCACCAGCAGGACATGACCCCACCGGCCCGCGATGGTCTGCGAGCCCCGCCCGGGTGGCATGCCGAGACGGAGGCGGGAGACGCTGCGCGACGGCCCGGGCAAGGCAAGGGTGGCCAGGAGGTGCGCGGCAGGGACGTGGGCGACGTGGTGGGACCGGTACGGTGGTGCGGCGGCCGGGTCAGTGCGGAACCCTTCCCGCTGTGAATCCCTCGCCGTCCTGGAACTCGATCAGCACTTCACCGTCGGCGAGGTAGATCCAACTCTCAGGAGAGCACTCCAGCACCGCCTCTGCGTGCTCCGCTACCAATGCGGCCTCCAGGGCGACGGACGGCGTTGCGAGATTGCTCCAGAACACGACCGCGAGTTCGTTCGCTCCCGCGCATGAGGCCAGCAGGGTGCGCAGTCCGTCGGCGTCGAACGACTCGCTGCGCGCGATCTCCTCGGCACCGGACCAGTCCAAGCGTGTCGACCTCACGGCTCTGAAACGCCCCACACTCATGGCAGCGAAAGCGCGGTCCTCCCGGAACGACAACACCATCGCCGCTTCGCCCGCGGCGTCGAGCAGCGCCGCGATCTGCTCCGGGTGCGTTCCGTACCTCTCACCGACGCTCACAGTGGCCCCCGGTCCGCCTCAACGAAGTGCTCCTGATCAGCCGGCCGCAGCGCCCCGGGCCGGGAGCGCGGTGCCGTCTCCCTCTCCATCTCCCCAGCGCTGAGCGCTCACCGCGTCATTCCGTCCACGTCCTCCACCGCATCCGGGGAGGGTCGCATTGACCGTATGCGACAGCTTCCTCGATGGAGTGGTTTCCGAAGTACACGCAGTCCGGGTACACCGGCTGCGTGGCGTACCAGCAGGTCGCGATCAGCGACACGAGCACCAGTGCCGAGGCCAGGTGTCTCCGCGTAGGGGGTCCTGAGGTGGGGCGAATCATGCCGATGATCATACGGTCGGAGTCTGAAGCGCCCCTGCGGCCGAAGCTTCGGCACGTGAGGGGCATGCGCGAGGACGGGGGGAATCTCGCGTACGCGGACCCGGGGCCCGGGCAGGTGGCCGCAGATCCCCAGGCTCCCCACCCCTTGCATGTTCTATGACCTACACCATAAGTTACCGCCAGGTAGCCCGCCCGGTGGGCCACCGCATCTACTGGAAGGTGGTGGGCGGGTGAGTCCGCGCAGGAGTGACAGCCGCGAGCGGATGATCCTCAGTGCCGCCGCGCTGCTGCGTGAGTACGGGGCGAGCGCGACCAGCGTGGACCGGGTGCTCGCGCACAGCGGAGCGCCTCGGGGATCGGTGTATCACCACTTCCCCGGCGGGCGGGCGCAGCTCATCGACGAAGCGGTGGCGCTGGCCGGGGACTTCATCGCGGGCCTGATCGATGCCGCCGTGCAGGCGGATGACCCGGTGGATGCGATCGACGCGTTCTTCGTGTTGTGGCGCGAGCGGCTCGTGGACAGCGACTTCCGGGCCGGTTGCCCGATCGTGGCGGTAGCCGTCGAGACCAACGACGACGCTCCGCAGCTCGCCCGCTCCGCCGCCGCCGTGTTCGCCCGCTGGCAGGACGCCCTCGCGGCCCTTTTCCTGCGGCACGGCCTGACCGAGGAACGCAGCCGCCGGCTGGGCGCCTTCGTCATCGCCGCCGTCGAGGGAGCGGTGATCATGTGTCGCGCCGAGCAGAGCACCGCCCCGATCGAGGCGGCCGCCGCCGAGATCCACAACCTGCTCCTCCACACCCTGCGCGACCGTCCCGGCGCCTAGGGCGTGGTTCGAAAGTCCCGCCTGCCCCGCGACGCCTGGCACACGCCCTAGCCGTACGCAGCCGCCTGACCTCACCCGGCTCAGCCGAAGGAGTCGCCATGCCCTCGCTCGACCGTCAGGACAACGTCTTCGTTCTCGACCTCGGAGACGGGGAGAACCGCTTCCACCCCGACTGGCTCACCGCCGTCGGTGCCGCGCTGGACGAGGTGGGGAAGGCGGAAGGCCCTCGCGCGCTGGTCACCGCCGCCACCGGCAAGTTCTACTCCAACGGACTGGACCTGGACTGGCTGTTCGCCCACGCCGACCAGCACCGGGACTACGTCGTCTCCGTCCATGAGCTGTTCGCGCGGATGCTGTCACTGCCGGTCGTCACGGTGGCCGCGCTGCAAGGGCATACCTTCGCCGCCGGCGCGATGTTCTCCCTCGCGCACGACTTCCGCGTCATGCGTGCCGATCGCGGCTACTGGTGCCTGCCCGAAGCGGACATCGACATCCCCTTCACCCCCGGCATGGCCGCCCTCATCCAGTCCCGGCTGACCCCGCGGACCGCCCACGAGGCCATGGTCACCGCCCGTCGCTACGGCGGCGTCGACGCCGCCGCCGCCGGCATCGTCGACCGGGCGGTCGGCGAGGACGCCGTGCGCGCCACCGCGATCGAGATCGCCCGAGCGCAGGTGAACAAGGCCGGCGACACCCTCGGCACCATCAAGTCGCGCATGTACGCCCCGGCCCTGGCCACCCTGCGCGACACCGCCGACCCGCTCGGCTGACCGACGCCCCACCGCCCACGCATCCCCGCCCGCACCCGGCCGCTTCAGCGCCCACGCATCCCCGCCCGTACCCGGCCGTTTCAGCGCTGACGAACAACCCCGCCCTCCCGGCGGCGGCACGACCCGCACCACGCAAGGAGACCGACCCGTGACCACCACCGACTTCACCACCATGACCGGCCTGGAACTGATGCGCTGGGTTCAGACCGAACGCCCCACCGACATCCCCTCCATCGGCCGCCTGCTCGGCATGCGCTTCGACGAGGTCGACCACGGGCGCATCGTCATCTCCCTCGACACCCGCCCCGACTTCGCCAACCCTCTCGGCACGGTCCACGGCGGCATCGCCGCCACCCTCCTCGACTCCGCCATGGGCTGCGCCGTTCACACCACCCTGCCCGCCGGCACCGGCTACACCACCCTCGAACTCAAGGTCAACTACATCCGCGCCGCCCGCACCGACGGCCAGACCCTCACCGCCGAAGGCACGGTCATCCATGCCGGCCGCCGCACCGCCACCGCCGAGGGCAAGGTCCTCGACGAGCAGGGCCGGCTCATCGCCCACGCCACCACCACCTGCATGATCTTCTAGCCTGCCGGGTGCGCGGCTCCGGGCGAGGACCCCGACGCGGGTGGGGCCCAAGGAGCCGGCCCCCTCCTCGTTCAGTGGGGCGGAGGTGCCGGGTCCAGGGCGTTGGCGACGGTGCAGCCGCCCTCTCCGGGCATCCGCTGGATCCGGGACGGCACCCACACCTCCGTGCCACCGGGGCTGACGCGGGCGAGAAGGCAGTCCTGCGCGTCGAAGCCGTGGCCCCGCACCGACAACAGGACGCCGACCCGGCCGCCGTCCGCCTTCACCTCGGTACGGATCTCCGGATGCGGGTCCAGGGCGGCGATCCGGCGGCGCACCTCGGCCTCGTCCACCCGGCCGCCCTCCGGCACCCGGGGAAGCGTCGCGCGAAGCGCGTCGTACGGCAGCCGGGGCGGTGCGGGTGGCGGGGCGAAGGTCAGCGGGGGGCCATCCGGGCAGTCCACGTCACGGGGCTCCTCCCGCCACTCCGACCTCGGCGAGACCCGCACCGCGAAACAGCGCCGGACGACGACCTCCTCCGCGTCGACCCATCCGTCGTACGCCGAGCCGGAGGTCCGGACGACCACGTCCACGCCGTGCCCGTCGTGGGTGGAGACGCCCGTCACCCGCAGTACCTCCACCCCGTCGATACCGGAAGCGGAGCGCCCGACCTCCTCCGCGGTGCGCGGCCGCTGGCCGTGGAGCCGCTCGCCCGCCTTCCGGGCAGCGTCCCGTGCGGCGTCGGACGCCGCGTTCTCGGAGGTCGGCACCAACCCGCAGCCGGCGGTGAACAGCAACAGCGGGGCGAGCAGCAGCAGTCGGCGCATGCGCCCCACCCTTCCCGCGCCGCGCGCGGCGGACAGCCCCTCACGTACTCGGACCGGCGTAAGCGATCGTACTCACGCTGCCCGGACTCGCGTCCGCGCCACCCCGGGAGGGCAGCGGTCTCCCCACCGCGCCGAGGAGAGCATGACGGCGTCAGGCCCGGCGGCAGCGATCCCGAAGCTCGGAGATCACGGCCTTCTCGTGCGCGCCGACGTGGCCGGACACGGCTGCCACCCGGTCGGCGACGTCGAGGAGGTCGCTCACGTCCCCGGGCTCCGCGTCCAGGTGTCGCCACACCTCGGCGGGATCGACATCGACCAGGCGAGCGAGCCGTTCATCGACGACCTGGTGCCGGTCCCGGACCAGTCTGACCAGGTGCCGCATCAGCAGGGCCTCGTCGTCGTCGATCTTCTCGTCCGCCGTGATGACGAGCCAAGCGACCCACAACATCAACCGCGGGTGCCGGCTGCGCTCGCTGAGGCCCTCGGCGATCTCGATCACCCGCGCCTCGTTCCGGAAGACCGCTTGCGCGTGCCGCCCCGCGAGCAGCGTCGTGTAGCGGTTCAGCACCACCGCGAGGGGCACGCCGACCACGGGGATACCGATCTTGATGACGTTGCGCTGCAGAAGGAACTTCCCCACGACGGGGAGCCCTCTCGCAGCGCTCAGTACCGCTCCGGAGTAGAACCGCTTGATCAACGGCCGCATCATGGCCGGGACCGCCTTGGTGACGCCTCCCCGGACCACTTCCCCGCTCTTGATCGTGAAGGCCACCCGAATGAGCTTCCACATGTCGTCGGGATCGGACAGGTCGAGCGGGACCCGGTACAGGACGGAGATGTCGTAGGCCAGGCGCATCTGGAGCCGGGTGATGTAGGCGACATCGACCATGACGGTCGCGACGGCGGCCGGGACGGTCGCCGGCGAGGCACCACCAAGGCTGCCGAGGGTGGCGACGACGGCCGCCGTGTAGGCCCCGGCGGAGAGTCCGCCTTCGAGTGCCGCGTACCGAGCCGCCATCTTGATGCGCTGATCGACGATGGCATCGGCGGGGACGCCCTCGTACCGCTCCTGGAAGTACCGCCAGTCGACCTTCTCGGTGTAGGAGCTCATCGCCTGAGCGCTGAGCTTGGTGAACCAGCCGCCCGACTTGATGTCGTCCGGGCTCAACCCCTTGACGAAGTCCCGCAACTCGTCCCGCTCACGCTCGACCGCCTCGCGGTCGGAGTCGTCGTCGCCACTGGCGTCGACAGCGTCGATCAGAGCTTCGGTCACGGCGGGTCCTCCCAGGTGGGTCAGCGTCCCGTCAGGTTGCCAGGTTTTGGACAACCCCGCTGACATCTCGACAAGTTGGCCCACCGACAGATGTCTGTCGACGTGTCACGACACCACGGAGGGAGCGGGCCGGCCCGTGGGAGGAGGTGGCGAGGGTGCGCGGGGCCCGGGGGCGCTGTGTCGCGGTCCCGCGCGTCCCCGGCTCCGCGGGTCCGTGCATAAGGAACATTACGATCCGGCTGAGACCCCTTCCCTTCCTGACCGACCGCTTAGCATGATGCCCGTTCCGGGAAGGACGCTGTCGGCCGTCGCCCACGGCGACCGGCCGGAATGCCTCCCCACAACACGCGCAGCTCACGTCGGCACCGCAGGTGGGCGCCTCGCGTCGGTACCCCGCGTGGCGCTCGCACCCCGTCCACCAGGAGCGTCCATGCACCGTAGTTCCGCCACCGCCACCGCCACGGACCCGTCCTCCGTCGAACTCTTCGACCGCGCGTGCCGACGGCTTCTCGGGTACGGCACGGTCTTCACGGACGCCGTCCTGGAGACGATCCGCGCCGAGGTGCCGTACTACGCCGACCCCGTGCTCGCACCGCCCGACGTCCGCGAGACCGTGGGAACGGGCATCCGCCACGGGTTGGAGACCGGGGTGGATCCGGGCAGGATCGTGGACGTCGAGCGTTTCACGAGAGAGCTGGGCATGCGGCGCGCCGAACAGCGCCGCCCCCTGGACGAGGTCCTGCACGCCTTCCGGGTCGCCGGATCCGAGGTCTGGAGCGGGATGATCGGCGTGGTGGAGCGGGAGGGCCTGGGCGACATGCGCCTGCTGGTCCACGTCGCCGAGCTGGTGTGGAAGAGCAACGACCGCGACGCCGTCCTGGTCGCCGACGCCTACCGGCAGGTGATCGAGGGGGTGGCCGGCCGGCACGCCGAGCGTGTCCGCCTGGTCCTGGCCGCCCTGCTGGAGACGCCCCACGACCCCGACTTCGCCCGGAACGCGGCCGACGTCCTCGATCTGCCGCTCGGCGGCCGGTACGCGGTGGCGGTCGCGGAGGCGACGCCGCCGTACGGCCGCGTGCCCAGGACCGCTCCCGAGGTGAGGGGCATCCGCGTCCTGCGACACGCCTGGGGCCAACGCGTCGTCTTCGTGGCCCATTTGGGGAACAGGCCGCTGGAGGCGTTCGTGTCCGGCCTCGCCGCCGGCCCGGGGCTGCGCATCGGGGTCAGCCTGGAGGTCACGGGCCTGGGAAGCCTGGCCCGCGCGCGGGACCTGGCCGGAGTCGCCGTACGCACCTGCCGAGCGGACGGGGAGGTCGTACGTCTCGACTCCCGACTGCCCGACGGTCTCCTGGTCTCGCGGCCCGACCTGTCCGGAGAACTCGTCCGCCAGGTGCTCCAGCCCCTGTACGAACTGGAACCCACCGACCGCGACCTTCTCCTCGACACCATCGGGGTCTGGATGGAATGCGGCGGCTCCACCGTCCAGGCGTCGCGGTACATGTTCTGCCATCGCAACACCGTGCTGAACCGCCTGCGCCGCGTCGAGCAGATCACCGGTCTCGCACTGTCCCGTCCCCGCGACCTGGTCCGACTCACCCTCGCGCTCGACGCCCATCGCCTGCTGGGGCCGGCCGCGCCGGCGGGCTCCGCCGGCTCCGTCGCCGACGAGGAACAGCGGCGCCGTCGGCCGGCCTGACCCTCTTCGGCCTCCTCGCCTCCTCGGCCTGACCCCCGCCTGGGCGTCGGCCCGCCCCCCTGGGCGTCGGCACAGTCACGCCTCCCGGACGTTGGGAACGCACACCCGTGGCGGCGCAGCGCGTGGACGAGCCGGACGCCAGGTGTTCTGGTGTGCCTCGTTCATGGGCGATCCATCCGCCCCCAGGCCCCCCAGAGGTGACCGCCATGTCCCACCCGCACGTCCCCCGCACCTCGCATCGCTCCCGGCCTCATCGCCCCGGCCGGTCCTTCGCCGTGGTCAACGGAACGGCCTTCGCCGTGCACGTGCTGCTGGTGTGCTCCTTCGCCGACCTCATGGCCGCCCCCGCCCAGGGTGGAACCGGTATCGGCATCCCGGCACTCCTGCTCCAGGCCGTGCTGCTGGTGTGGACGGCGGCGCGCTACGACCGCCGCGCGTGCACGTCCCGACCGGACGGCCACCAGACCACGCGCGAGCACGGGGGGTACTGATGACACCCGCGCCCCCACTCGCCGCGCCCGGCTCCCTGGACGCGGACACCCACACACTGGTCCTCGGCTGCTTCGTGGCGTTCGTCGTCCCCATCCTGTTCCTGTGCGTCCTCAGCGGCCCTCCGAGGGACCGCGTCAACGACTTCTACACGGCGGGCCGCACCCTGCGGCCACTGCGGGGCGCGCTCGTCCTCTCCGGTGTCTACCTCTCGTCGGCCACCGTGCTCGGCACCACGGGAAGCGTCGCCGTCTTCGGGTACGACGGCCTGTTCATCGCGCTGTGCACCCTGCTGTCCCTCGGCGTACTGCTCCTGCTGGCCGTGCCGCTGCGCGAGCGCGCCGGCTACACTCTGGGCGACACGTTCGGCCTGCGCGCCCCCGGGCGCGCCGTGAGGATCGCGGTCGCCGTCGTCACGCTGTGCATCTGCGTCCCCTACCTGGTCGTGCAGCTCTCCGGTGCGGGGGTGACCACCGCGGCGCTGCTGGGGCTGTCCGGTCCGGGCATCGAGAAGACGGCCGTGATCATGATCGGTGCTCTCGTCGTCTGCACCACGGCGTTCGGCGGCATGCGCGGTACGGTCGTGATCCAGGTGATCAAGACGGTGGTGCTGCTCTGCGTGGCCCTTGCCCTGTCCGCCGTGCTGCTGCACCGTTTCCAGTGGAGCGTCGACTCGCTGATCTCCGCGGCCGAGCGTGGAAGCGGCCGCCCCGCCGACTACCTGCGCCCTGGCCTCCGCTTCGACAGCAGCGGTGAACCGGCGGGCACCCTTGACTTCATCGGTCTCATGATCACCATCGTCCTCGGCGTGGCCTGCCTGCCCCACGTCGCCCTGCAAGTCGGAACGGCTCCCGATGCCGCCACGGCCCGCCGTACCGTACGCCACACCCTGACGATCGTCGCCGCGTTCTGCCTGACGACGGCCCTCATGGGCTTCGCTGCCTCGGCGTTGATCGGCACGCCGACGATCCTCGCCGCCGATCCGGGCGGAAGCAGTGCGCTGGTGTTGCTCGCGGGCGAGCTGGCGGGGGGTTCGGACGCCGGCGCCGGCGGGGCCATGCTCGTCGTCCTGGTCGCCTCCGGCGTCTTCCTCACCACGCTGGCCGTCGTCGCCGGCGTGACCCTGGCGGCAGCGGGGACGATCGCCCACGACCTGTACACCCACGTGCTGCGTCGCGGGCGCACCACCGAGGGCCGGGAAGTGGCCGCCGCCCGCCTGGCGTCCGCCGGTGTGGGCGTCCTGAGCATCGCCCTGGCCGTCTGGGTCCAGGGGTGGAACGTCCAGTTCCTCACGGCGCTCTCCCTGGCGGTGGCCGCCTCCTCCCTGCTTCCGGCACTCGTGTACACCCTCCTCTGGAAGGGTTACACCCGCGCCGGCCTGCTCTGGACGTTGTACGGGGGTCTGGGCTGCGCGGTCGGGCTGCAGCTGTCCGGCCCGGTCTTCTCGGGCAATCCCCTGGCCCTGTTTCCCGACTGGCACGTCGACTGGTTCCCGCTCCAGACGGTCGTCCTCGTGTCGGTACCGGTCGCCTTCCTCCTGGGCCGGCTGGGCAGTACCGGCGTGAGGCGACGCACCTCTCTGACGTGACCACGGCGGTGCGGCCACCGGCGGAGAGCACGCACCGCTCCTCGCCGGCGGTCGGCTCCCGCGGGCCCCACCCGCGCCGGCGGGCCGAATCAGGCGCCTTCGTCGAACAGCCCGGCCTCCACCTGGAAGGCGAGCGTCTGCAACACCTCTGCCGAGGAGACGTCGGACCGGCCGCTGTCGTGCGTCATGGCAAGGCTGCTGAAGGCGAGTGTGAAGCCGGAGATCATCGTCTGCAGGGCGGGACCGAGAGCGCGGGCGACGAGCCGGGCCACCTCCTGCGGGGCGGCGTCGGCCGGAACGCGGATGGCGGGCAGCATCTCGTTCAGCATCTGCGTGACCACACTCGACCCGAGCTCCGAGTCGTCCTCGTCCTCACCCGCTTCCGCGGCACGACGGATCTCCTCCGCCTCCGTCAGGATGCCAATCACTCGCTTCAGTACCTCGGCTCGCTGCATCCCCGGAGCCTAAGAGATCCCGACGGGGCCGGCAGCGGTGTCACGGCCGGACGGGCCTTCGCGGTCACGACACGTCGCCGCGCACGCCCTTGCCGAAGAGGCCGTCGACGTACGTCACGTACTGCGCGGTGAACTCCCCTCCACTGGTGACGGTGCCGGTGACCTTCTCGCCCGGCTCCAGCTCCACGGTGGCGATCTGGCCTTCGTCCATGCCGAGTTCGGCCACGTGCTTGACGCCGTCGGTATCGGTGATCGTGAAGTAGAGCGGGTTGACGTCGATCTTCTTCTCGCCGTTGTTGGCGACCGTCACTTTCACGCTGGTGTACTTCCCGCCTCCGTGCAGCACACTCGGCTTGAAAGCCGTCTTCACCGCGGTCACCGTGACGGGGGCCTTCTCCTCCGGGAGCGCGCCACCGAGAGCGCTGCTCTTGGTCGGAGCCGCCGCGCCGGCCTTGCCGTCGCTGGTGCCGTCTCCCCCTTTGACGAGCGCGCCGAGGACGACGAGGAGGACGAGGACGCCGCCGACGCTCAGGCCGACGGTCGCGCCTGTGGACAGGCCTTTCCTGGGCGGGAGCGGGGGCGGGCCGCCGTACGGTCCGGGGTGCTGAGGCTGTCCCCATGCGGGTGTCCGGCCGGGCTGCTGCGGCGCGTACGACTCGTGCGGCGAATACGGCTGCTGGGGCGGATACGGCTGCTGCTGCGGCCCGGGGTATGACTGGCTCATGGTGTCCCCTCGCTGACGCTCCTGGTGTGGAGGTGGCGTGAACGTACCGTGCACACGGTGCGGGCGGAGGGCGATCCACCGGATCGAGATACGAAAGAGCCCCGCCGCACGGGGCGGGGCGGGGCCGTCTCGGGTGGGACGTCAGAAGGCCGGCGGCACCTTCAAGGGGACGAGGCGCGGCGCACCGAAGGTCTGCGCTCCGTCCGGGCCGACCACGCGCTCCCGGTAGCGGATGAACCTTCCGTTGACGATCTCCACGTCATCGGCGATCTCGTCCGGCTCGAGGCCGTTCGCTCTCGCCCACTCGACGGCGTCCGGGCGTAGCTCCACGATGCGCTTCTTCAGGTTCATGGGACTCATCATCCCTTCTTACGGGGTGGTGCGGGTCTTGCGGTGTGGTGCGGGATGTTCCTCGGGGTCTCGGCGCCGCCCTCGGTATCCGCTTCCGGCGCTTCTGGCCGAGCGCCGACGAGCCCCCACCTCCGCCGAATGTCAGAAGGTGGGGGCTCTGTTGCGTCCTTCCGCCGTCCGGCCCTCTCCGGATGCACGCGGAACGAGTGATGCCGTCGAGGTGCTCATCAGGCCGATGCCACCACTCATGCCCTCCGTGGGCTTCTCGCCGCCCGAGGATCACGGCAGCCTGACCGACCGACAGCCTATGATCTTGCCGTGCGGTCCACGCTGGGCCGCAGGGGAGGGGCCTGTTCCATGGCGCATTCGGATCTCATCGACCTGGCCGGTCCGCCGAGGGGCCGTTCGCGCAGCTCCCGCCTACTCTGATCCCCAGCCGTACGGTCGGGGCCGACGTGACCCGGAACAACAACGGCGGCCGCTGCGTCTGCCGGGTCGAGGCCACCCCCGAGGGCAGACTCTCGGTGTTCGGTCCGACCGCCGACAACAGGATCTCCTGGATCGACCTCGACGACTTCTCGGCGGCCTGGCGCTGACGGTCCGTCCGCTCGTCTCACTCTGTCGCTCCCTCTCGACGATCCCGGAGGATCAGTCATGCCCCAGAACCACACCAGCCGCCGCGCACTGCTCACCGCCGCCGTCGCCGTCCCCGCTGCGGCGGTCGGCGCACCGATGCTCGCCACCTCCGCCTCCGCGGCCGACCTCCCCAGTGGCATCAGCGTGGTCCACGACTGGCAACCGCTCGTCCTCGCCTCGCATGTCACCCCCGCCGTGGACGTCCCGGCGGTCCGCGTCGTGAACATCGCGGGTACGGAGTTTCTGCAGATGCGCGGCGGATTCACGTGTGCGTTCACGGCCGATGCCGTGATCGGCACCATGCCGACGACGATCACCGTGCCGAAGGTGGTCCGCGCGGTCTGTCCCCGCAACAACTCCGCGGGCATCAACTCCTGCCGCGTGGAGGTGCACACGACCGGCCGGATCACCGTGTTCGGCGGCACGGCCGCCAATGACATCACCTGGGTCACCCTGGACAGCTACTCGGCCGTCCTCGCCTGAGCCAGGCCCACCTTCGCGCGACCGTCACCGGACGACGCGTGCGGCGGGCCCGGGCTGGGGCCGTGCGAGGCTCCAGTCCGCGAGCCCTCGGGGTCCGGTCGACACCGGACCGGATCCTCTCGTAGAGCCGTATGCGTCCGAATTCTGTTGCTCCTTCGCGGCCACGTGCGCATCCTGCTGGGATGCGCTTCTCCATCAACATCCCCAACTTCGGAGACTTCGCGGACCCCCGTAACGTCGCGGCTGTGGCGGCTGCCGCCGAACAGACCGGCTGGGACGGACTCTTCGTCTGGGACCACGTACTGCACCGGCGACACCAGGGGCGGCCCTTCGGAGACCCTTGGATGCTGCTGACCGCGGCCGCACTGGCCACCTCTCGGATCCGGCTGGGCACCCTGGTGACGCCGGTCCCCCGTTATCGTCCGCAGCAACTCGCCCGCCAGGTGGCCACCCTGGACAATCTCAGCGGTGGCCGCGTGATCTTCGCAGCCGGCCTGGGCGGGCCGGTCGAGGACGAGTACCGCAGCTTCGGTGACACCGCTGAGCCACGGCTCCTCGCCGAGCGGCTGGACGAGGGACTGGAGCTGTTGAGGCGCTGGTGGTCCGGCGAACCCGTGGACCATCACGGCCGGCACTACGAGGTCCGGGACGTGACACTGCTGCCCGCGACCGTGCAGCGGCCTGGTCCGCCGGTGTGGATCGGCGGGTTCTGGCCACGTCGCCCGCCGATGCGGCGGGCGGCGCGATGGGACGGCGCGGTGCCTCTTTTCGAGACGGCCAGGCACGGGCATGTGCCCGATGTGGCAGAGGTTCGGGACCTTGTCGGCTATGTGCGCCGGCACCGCATGGGCGGGGCCGAGCGGCCTTTCGAGTTCGTGCTCGGTGGTGCCACGCCCTCGGATGCCGCGAAGGCCAGGGACGTGATCGGTCCGCTGCGTGACGCCGGTGCCACCTGGTGGGACGAGCGGCAGGTCCAGACGGGCCCCGGTCTCGATCGCCTGACCCCGGTATTGCGCCGGATCGAGGCCGGACCGCCGGTGATCTGATCAGCCGGCCGAGGGGCACACGGAGAGCACCCGGTCCCTGGGACGGGCACCAGCGGTTCCACCTCCTGACGCGCCCCACCCGCCGCGCCTCTCCCCGCAGACGAACGCGAGCGACTGCTGCGAAGCGAGGCGCGATCGATCAGCCCTCTCGATGGCCGAGGCGTCAGCCCGCACAGCGCCGCGCACGGTGGGCGGCGGGACGGCCGTCAGCGGTCCCGAGCCGCTGGTTCGGGTACGGGCGTTCACGCCCCGGCGCCGTCGCCGCCCCGCTCGACCGGGATCCACAGCTGCGCGTCGGTGTCCGCGCCGACCTCCACCGGCCGGGTCAGCAGGAGCTCCGGGCCCGGGCGGCTTGCGTACGGGTTCGAGGGGAACCACTGCGTGAACACGTCCCGCCACAGCTCCTGCAGAGCGCTCGGATAGGGCCCGCGGGTGTCGAAGACCGCCCACGTGCCGGCCGGCACGTCGAGGACGTCGAGCTCCTCGACGACCGCCTCGGGACCGGTCGCCACGCCGACCCAGTAGTCCACCACGGCACCCTCCTCGCGGCTGTCGGTCAGGTGCACCACCGCCGACAGGATCCCCTCAGGGTCCCGGCCGGCCAGCCCCTTCATCCGTGCGATCGCCTGCGCGTCCAGGCTTTCCACGTGCGCCGCGGCGGCCTCGTTGACCCCTTCGTGCACGAGCGGGACCCGGGCCTTCCTGCCGACGACCCGGAACGGCTCCTTTCCCACGATCCGGTACCGCATGGCCGTCCTCCCCTCGACGACGACACGGAAGGACATGCGCGGCTGCGCCGTGAGCACCGCGCCCGTCCGCCGGGCCTCGCCCGGGCCGATCCCGTGCACCGAACGGAAGGCCCGGGCGAACGCCTCGCCGGAGCCGTAGCCGTACCGCACCGCGACATCGAGCAGCGTCGCCTCACCGGCCAGCACCTCGGCTCCCGCGAGCGTCATCCGTCGACGCCGTACGTAGACCGGGAGCGGCATCCCGGCGAGCGCGGAGAACAGCCGCCGGAAGTGGTACTCCGACACCGCGGCGATCCGGGCCACCTCCGCCATGTCCACCTCACCGTCGAGACCCGACTCCAGGTGGTCCAGCGCCTGATTCATCCGCTCCAGCACCGGTAGCCGTCCTCACGTCTCGTGTCTCCCCACGGGGACACCCACTCCGCCGACCGGCCGCGGCCGCAGAAGCCAGAACAGCCGCCTCCGGTGCCCTTTCGACACCCGGGGCGCCCTGGAGGTGGATCGCGCCCCACCCGACACATCCCGTACGGGAAGTATCGGGCAGAAGCCCCGGCCTGGCCCTGAGGCTTGTTCCATGACCGATATCAAGGGATTCTACGAGCCTCGGTTCACCGCAGTCCGTGAGGCGCTCGCGACGTTGCTCGCCGAGGACGACGTGGGGGCGTCGGTCGCCGTCTACGTGGGCGGCGAGCCGGTGGTCGACATCTGGGGTGGATACGCCGACGCGGACCGTTCCATCGACTGGGAGCACTCCACACTCACCTGCGTGAACTCGACGACCAAGACCATGACCGCCTTGTGTGCGCTGATCCTGGCGGACAGGGGCCGGCTCGATCTGTCCGCGCCGGTCGCCGCCTACTGGCCCGAGTTCGCCGCGGCAGGCAAGGAGAACGTGCTGGTTCGGCACGTCCTGTCACACACCGCGGGGCTTCCGGACCTGTCCGGGCTGGGAAAGGTCGAGGAACTCCACGCCTGGGAGAGCGTGACGGCGGGACTGGCCGCGCAGGCGCCGGAATGGGTACCCGGAACGGCGGCCGGGTACCACGCGCTCACCTTCGGGTTCCTCGTCGGTGAGCTCGTCCACCGCGTCACGGGACGAAGTGTCGGCGAGTTCTTCGCCGAGGAGGTGGCCGAGCCCCTGGGCGCTGACTTCCACATCGGCCTCTCCGCGGAGCACGACCACCGCGTCGCACGCCTCATCCCTCCGCCCTCCCTCACCGACGCGTACGCCGCCGCCCCACCACCCGGACCGGACGGTGCTCGCCGGGAGCACACCGGTGCCGCCATCCGGGTCGGTGACGCCAACTCCATCGCCTGGCGTCGCGCACAGATCCCTGCCGTCAACGGCTTCGGCAACGCCCGGTCCGTCGCCCGCGCCCAGTCGGTACTGGCGAACCGGGGCTCCGTCGGCGGCGTACGGCTCCTCTCCGCCCAGGGCTGCGAACCCGCGTGGCAGGAGGTGTTCAGGGGCGACGACCGCGTCCTGCGGACGCCGATGTCCTGGACCATGGGCTTCGGAAGGTTCGGCAACACCTTCGGCTGGGGCGGTTGGGGCGGCTCGCTGGTCGCGAGCGATCCCGAGGCACGCATGACGGTGGCCTATGTGATGAACCAGATGATCGACCCGGTCCGGCAGGAGGACAACCGTGGCATGGAGATCGTCATGGCCGCATACAGCGGACTGGACTGACGGCTCCATCGGACAGTGGCTCCGGCCCGCCGGTCCGTGAGGCGCATGGCTGCATCCCGTCGCGAAAGGAGCTGATCGGACAGCGATTCACAGGCGTTCGGCGGTGAACGACAAGTCGTGGATCAGGAGGAGGAGTTGCAGGTCATCGGTGGACTCCGCCCACAGTCCGTCGGCGTCGAGCACGGACGCCGCGACCATCCGGGCCTCGGCGACGAGGTCGGGCTGGTAGTCGAAGCCGGGCCATGGCAGGACGGGGTGGTCGTTCTCCTCGCCGAACTGCCGGACCCGCTTGATGTCACCCAGGACCCTGGGGGGCAGTGACTCGTTCGCCCACGCCCACAGCCACGACCTCCGGGGCCGGGGCGGCGAGGCCGCCGCCGTGCGAATGTGACCGGTTCGCAACAGGACGACCCGAGGAGCAACGTTCCGATCATCTCGGTCATCTGGGTCCTCGACATGACGGAACACACATAAGAGGACTGAACGATGAACGCGGTGCCGGTGGACGGGGCGTCCTCCAGAGAGTCGGAGCACGAGCGGCCGCCGAACGGCGGGGACGCGGGGCGGGCCGAGGACGCGGATGCCGTCGAGGCGGGCGGGCGTGGGAGTGCGAAGACCCCGCGGGAAGCGGCGCCCACCGCGGACGCGCCCCCCGGGACGGGCACGGCGCCGGAGCCCGGGACGGAACGGCGGGCCGAGACCGGGCCGGAGATCGCCGACGATGCCGACGGGAACTCCGACGACACCGCTGACCAGGCTGAAGCAGCCCCGGCGACCGAGCCCGTGCAGGAGAAGGCTTCGGCGACCGAGCCCGTACACGACGAAGCACCCGCGACCGAGCCCGTACACGACGAAGGCTCCGCGACCGAGCCCGGAAACGGGAAGGCACCGGCGCCTGGGCCGCCGGCCGTCCTCGCCCTCTCGCCGGACGCCGGTCATCGCGATCCGGACCCGGAGCCGGCGCGCGAGGCCGCCCTGCCCGCGCACGATCTCCCGGCGGAGCCCGCCGGCACTCCCCCGCCGCCCATGGCACCGACACGGACGCTCGCCCGGCGGAGCACGATCTGGACGCCGCTGGTCCTGTTGGCGGCCGTGGTGTTCGTGGTCGTGCAGGCGCTGCGGCCCTTGCCTGAGGCCGGCCTCCACGGCGCCGAGGTCTCGTACACGCTGCCGGGCCGGTTCGAGGTTCCCTGGCCGGACCACGGGCAGGGAGCGGTCCACATTCCCGGGTCCGGCCAGGTCGCGGTGTTCGGTCCGCAGAGGCCGGTGCCGACGGCCAGCGTCGCGAAGATCATGACGGCGTACGTCATCCTGAGGGACCATCCGCTGAGGAAGGGCGAGGAGGGGCCGCGGATCACCGTGGACGACAAGGCCGTCGCCGACGGGACGGCCACGAACGAGTCCAGGATCGAGGGCCTGACGGCGGGGACCACCTTCAGCCAGCAGGACATGCTGAAGATGCTGATGATCCCGTCGGGCAACAACGTGGCCCGGCTGCTGGCCCGGTGGGACGGCCACAGCGACTCCACGGCACCCTTCGTGGCGAAGATGAACGCGGCGGCCGAGGACCTCGGGATGCGCGACACCACCTACACCGATCCCAGCGGGCTGGACTCCAGGACCGTCAGCACACCCGTCGACCAGCTGAAACTGGCGGAGGCGGTGATGAAGTCCGACGTGTTCCGGGCGATCGTCGCCATGCCGAACGCCACGATCAAGGGGCTGCCCAAGCCGCTGTACAACAACAACGACAATCTGCTGCTCGCCGGGCTGAGCATCAAGGGCATCAAGACCGGCTCCAGTACGCCGGCGGGCGGCACGCTGGTGTGGGCGGCCTACAAGACGGTCGGCTCGCGGACGCCGCTGATCCTCGGCTCGATGATGGGCCAGCGCGCCGACGGGCCCGACCCGGACGCCCTCCGGAGCCTGGCGCTGGTGAAGTCCCGCAGCGAGAAGGTCGTCGCAGCGGTCCGCGCCGGCCTCACGTCCGTGACCGTCGTCCCCAGGGGACAGGTCGTCGGGCACGTACGCGATCGGCTGGGCCGCCGCGTACCCGTGGTGGCCGCGAGCGACCTGACGGTCATCGGCGTCCCCGGTCAGAAGCTGGACGCCGTACTCAGCGTCAAAGGCCGGGCGCTCCCCCTGTCGGCCCCGGCAGGCACCGAGGTCGCCACGCTGACCGTGGGCAGCGGTCCGCAGGCCCCGTCGATCCCTGTGGCCCTGCGGGAGAAGCTGGCGGAGCCGACGTTCCTCGACAGGCTCGCGCGCCTCAAGTGACAGGCGCCGAGGCGGGCGACCCCCGGGCAGCTGTCTCGGACGGTCGTGGACACCGCACGGCGCGACCGGTCGCGCGGGAGCTGAAGAGCCCCGTGGGCCCGTTTCGCGCAGGAGCGTGAAGCGTGTGATCCGGGGCACGAGGCCGTCATGAAGTTTCTGATCGTCATCGTGGTCATCGCACTCGCCGCCGCCTGGTATCTGCAGTCGCGCAAGCGGCGGTGACCGACCCGCCCGACGGCCCCCCGCCCGTGCTCAGGTGGTGCTCACGCGCGGGTCGAGGGACCCGGCTCGGCGGGCGTCGCCCGGGCGGACGCAGCGGTTCCGCCGAGAGGCCCTTCCCCGTCGGGCGCTCCCCGCCCGTACGGCATTGGTCCCGTGCACAGGCCGGGGCCGCGCCGATGTGCTCGTGACACGTCCCCGCTGCCGCTCCTTCACCGGCGGGCCCGCACCGTGCTCTCGTGGGCTCCTTACCGTCGCGAGCGTCCCGGAGAGTCATGACCGCGCATCCCTCCCCCGTCACCGAGCTGTCCATGTCCGGGGGTGTCACGCAGGGCGCGGTCCTGATCAGCTTCCTTCTGATCGTGGTCGCCGCGCTGTTCGCCTGCCTGCTCCTCGGGCCTCAGCGCGAGGAGGCCGAGCACTTCTACATCGGCCGTCGGCGGAACAAGCCCGTGCGCAACGGACTCGCGTTGGCGGGGGACTACATCTCGTCGGCCACGGTGGTGGGAACCGCGGGGACCGTCGCACTGATGGGATTCGACGGCCTGTTCGTCGCGGGCAGCACCGTGGCCGCTCTCGTCGTCCTGTCCTTCCTCGCCGGGCCGCTGCGTGCGCGCGGACGGTTCACGATCGCCGACGTCTTCGCGGACCGTGCGCCGGGAACCCCCGTCCGGGTCGCCGCGGCGGTCGTGACCCTGCTGGTGTGCCTGCTCTACTTCGTCGTACAGCTGTCGGCCGTGGCCCTGGTGACCGCGCAGCTCCTGAGCCTGGAGACCGTGGGAGCGCAGCGCACGATCGCGGTGATGATCGGTGTCCTGATCGCCTGCGCCACCGCCGTCGGGGGGATGCGCGGGGCAACCGCGCTGCAGGCGGCGAAGACCGTCATCGTCATCGTCGCCCTGGTCCTCGTCGTCGGCGCGCTCCTCGCCCGCTTCGGCTGGAATCCGGTCGCTCTGCTGGACGCCGCGCGGGCCAACAACGGTGCGGGATCGGCGTACTTCCAGCCCGGGCTGCTGCAACGCTCCAACCCCAGCGCCAGCTGGACCTTCGACTTCGTCGGGCTCCAGCTCAGCATCGTCCTCGGCGCGGCCGTCATGCCGCACGTCGTGATGCGACTGCACGCCACTCCCGGCGCCACGGCGGCGCGCCGCTCCGTCCGGGGCGCCCTGCTCGTCGTCTCGGCCGTCATCGCGTGCACGGTGGTGATCGGCCTGGGGACGGCGGCGAGCGTCGGTGGCGCGAAGCTGGCCGCGGTCAGCCCCGGCGGCACTGGGGCCCTGATGCTCGTCACCGGGACGCTCGCCGGCGGGCCGGGATCCACGACCGGGGCCGCGCTCTTCGTCCTCGTGGCCACCGCCGTCTTCGCGACCTCCCTCGCCGTCATCGCGGGCATCACCCTGACCGCCTCGGCCGCGGTCGGACACGACCTGTACCGGCAGGCGCTGCGTCGGACGGGGAGTTCGGAGAAGGGCGTCGAGATCAGCACCGCCCGCTGGGGTGCGGTCGCCGTCAGCGCGGCAGGCATCATCCTCACGTACGCGGCCCTCGACTGGAACATCCAGATGTTCAGCTGGGTCGCGCTCGCCGTCGCCGCCTCCAGCCTGCTGCCCGCCCTCGTCTACAGCCTGTACTGGAGCCGCTTCACCGAACGCGGCCTGATGTGGACGCTCACCGGCGGCGCGGGCTGCGTCGTCGTGCTCCAGGCGTTCACGCCCATGGTGTCGGGTCTGCCCTCGTCGTTCCTCCCCCGCGTGGACGTCGCCTGGCTCCCCTTCCAGTCCGTCGCCCTCATCTCCATCCCGGTCGGCTTCGCTCTGGGCTGGCTGGGCAGTGTGACCCACGCGCGGCGCGCCCAGGGCGGTCGGGACGACGCGCCCCGGACTGACGACTCACGAGGCCGTGACGCGCGAGGCAGTCGTACGGCCTGATCCGCCCGGCGTGCGCCGGCGCCGGGGTCACGCGCCGACAGGACTCCGCTCAGGCCTCTTGCTCGTCGCCCGCGGCTTCGTGGGCGAGCGAGGGCCGCCGCCCGCCCTGCTGCGTGCGGACGGCGGCCCCGGTCAGTGCGGGACGGACACGGTCAGCTGGGGAGCCGATCGATGATCCAGGTGCACAGCTCCTCGGTGATGGCCGTGTGCGCGGTGGTCGTGGACGAACAGAGGAAGTCGTCCAACTCGCTCTCCTCCGAGTTCAGTTCGCCGATGTTCGCGTAGAGGTTGCCCTGCTGGTCGATGTCGCGGATGGCGACCGCGCTGACCGACGGGACGAAGCACACGTCCTCGTGGCGCAGCTCCGCCTTGCCGCCGAGCTTCTCCAGCGTGTCGGCGAGGATCTTGTACGTGTGCAGGGTTCCGCCCGGGGCGCCGTCCAGCTCCGGGAAGTCGCTGGTGGTGATGGTCTCCTCTGCCTTGGGGAGCCTGCGGTTGAGATAGGCGGCCGTCACGTCGTCGCCCTGAGCCTGGGCGTAGAAGGTGGTGCCCGGGTAGATCCGCTCGATCCGCAGCGCGACCTCGCCGGCCTTCACCTCCGGCAGGCCGACCCCGTCGGCGCGGCCGTTCGCCACGGCGATCGTGCGCGGGATCCGCGGCCACCCGCCGACCCGGTCGAGGTCGTCGAGGAAGTCCGTGCGCAACGGGGAGACACCGGTCTTGCCGGTCTCCGGGTCGTAGTGCTGCCACAGCATCTGGCAGGCGGCCGGGCTGCTCATCTGCCGGGCGAAATCGTTCGGGAACGGGATGAAGTACGAGAACGCCTGCACGCCGACCGGAATGGTCGCGCCGCGGTGCGGGCTGTCGTAGGAGAAGTACAGCGCGGTCCGGTGGTCGATGCGCCGGGTCTCCATCCGGGCGAGGGCGTAGCGGGTGACGATGCCGCCCATGCTGAACCCGCCGACGGCCAGGCGCGCATCGCCCTGCTGTTCGGCGATGGCCCGCATGACGGCGGCTTCGGCCGCCTGCGCGTTGTCGCGGATCGAGGCGCTGCGCTCCTCGAAGCCGAGCAGGATCACGTCCCTGCCGCGTCGGCGCAGCTCGCTGATGAAGGGGAACTCGCCGTTCTCCAGACCGTGGTAGAGCGCGTCGAGCTTGCTCCGGCCGAGGTTGAAACCGTCGGCCATGATGACGGGCCGGACGAGACCGCTGGTGTTGCCCTCGCCGGGAAAGACCCAGGCGAAGCCGTTGGGCAGGGGCCACTCCTGGTGCTCCGGCACCTCGATGGTCCCGGCGGGTTCGGCGGTCAGCGGACCGCCGAGAGTGAACGAACCGACGTTGGGCTCGGTCGTCTCGGACATGGTCGTGCTCCTTGTGCGTTGGGGGGTGGGTGAGACGACGTCATCATGGTGGTCGATCGGGGTGCATTACTCCTTTGAGCTGGGGAGTTCACCAGTTCTGATGGAGCGTGGGCGGGAAGTGTTTGACGCACCTGACACATGACACTGGCCTGTTCTCATCGCTCGCTCGTTCCCCCGGAGAACCCCACCGGAACGGCCACCCGGGGGGCGGCATCGTCCAGGGCGGCCGGGAGAGCAGCCCCGGGCGTCGCGGGCCCGCGCTCGCCGGGTTCCGGACGCCGGGATCGCCGGTGAGGCGGACGGCTTCGGGCGGTCGCTCCGGGCGCGTCGACCGTCAGAGGCGGAGGACGACCAGGGCGGTGTCGTCGGTGATGCCGGCCGGCGGGATCAGATCGGCCAGGAGGGCGTCGGCGAGCCGGTCGGGGTCGGCCGCGCGGTGGCGGTTCAGGGAGTCCGCGAGTCGGCGGAGGCCGGTGTCGATGTCCTCGTGACGGCGCTCGACGAGCCCGTCGGTGTAGAGGACGAGAGTGGAGCCGTCGGTGAAGCCGGTTCGGCCCTGCGGACGCGAGACGTGTTCCGGGCGGGCTCCGAGCGGCGGGTCGGTCGCCTGGTCGAGGAACGTCACCGTGCCGTCCGGGTGGCAGAGGACGGGCGGCGGATGTCCGGCGCTGCTGTAGGCGAGCGTGTGGGCCGTCCAGTCGATGAAGACCGAGACGGCGGTGGTCGACTCCGCGCCGTCGACATGGCGCGCGTACAGACCCAGCACCTCAAGGGCCTGAGCCGGCCCGGCGGCGACCCGGGAGGCGGCGGACAGCGCGCTGCGCAGCTGGCCCATGACGCCGGCGGCACGCAGTCCGTGGCCGACGACGTCACCGACGGCGAGGACGGTGCCATCGCGGTCGGGCAGGTCGATCAGGTCGTACCAGTCACCGCACACGTTCAGGGAGCCGGTCGCGGGCCGGTAGCGCACCGCTGCGCGGTGGCCGATCGGGCCGGGGGCGGGGAGCATCGCCTGCTGGAGGTGGAGTGCGACCTCGCGTTCGCGGGCGTGTGCCTCGCGCAACCGCTGGTTGAGTTCCTGGAGTTCCCGGCCGCGGGTGTAGAGCTCCGCCTCCAGGACCCGGGCACCGTCACCTCCGCTGCGGCGGTCGTGCGCGCGGATGATCTCGGTGACCTCCTCCACTCGGTGGAGCAGCAGCGCCACCGCACCGTCCGGAGCGAGCACCGGGGCGTTGACCGGGCTCCAGTACCGCTCCTCCCACTCCCCCGGCCGCTCGGGGTCCTGCACGTCGTAGCGCTGCAGTGCCATGGTGTCGCTCTCCCCCGTGGAGGCGACCCTCTGGAGCGAGGCGTGCAGGTTGCGCACCCCGCTCGCGGCCGGGTCGCCGGGGTTGTCGGGGAAGACGTCGAAGAGGAAGTGCCCCACCACCTGCTCGCGCGTACGGCCCGACAGGGAGAGGTACGCCTGGTTGACGTCGACGAACACCAGCTCCTTGCTCAGCAGCGCGACGGCGCCCGGCAAGGACTGGAAGACCGCCTCGAAGTCGATGTCGGAAGTACGCACAGTCCACCTGTCCGGCACGAGACCGTTCGATCCGGAGACACGGGATCCGACCCTACGGCGCCGTCGACCGCCCGACGGCGACCTTCGTCCGGACGCGCCCGGCTCGGCCCGGTCGGCCCAGTGTGCGGCGGCCGCACCGGCCCGGGCGAGGCGCGCTCCGCCATCCGGCGGGCGGACTCCTCATGTTCGGTGCCGGGTCACCATCGCGGGACGAGCGGCGTGACCGGTTCGTGTCGGCGCCATGCCTCGGTGAGGCGTACGAGGCGGGCGGAGGCGGCGATGCCGCGCATGGTGGTGATCCTGCCGTCGGCGAGGTCGAACGTCACGGCGCCGATGACCCGGTCCTCGAGCACGAAGAGCAGGGCAGGGGCGTCGTTGACGCGCGCGTAGTGGATGGCGGGCGTGCCGCCGGCGAGTCGCCGTTTCGCGGCGGTGGGTCTGAATCCGGCCCGTGCGAGCGTGGCGATGCGCTGCGGGGTGTCGAACCGCAGCAGCTTCCTGGCCAGACCGGCGCCGTCGGAGATCGCGGTCGCGTCGTCGGTGAGCAGCGCCACCAGCCGGTCGGTGCGCCCCGAGGAGGCGGCGGCGAGGAACTCCTCCACAATCCTGCGGGCCGACGCCGGGTCGGTCTCGCCTCCGCCTCGGCGGCGCTCGGCGGTGACGCGGCGCCGGGCCCGGTGGAGGTGCTGCTGGCTCGCGGACTCGGTGATGTCGAGGATCTCGGCGATCTCGGCGTGGCTGTGGGAGAACGCCTCGCGCAGGATGTAGACGGCCCGTTCCAGGGGCGTGAGCCGCTCCATGAGGGTCAGCACGGCCAGGGAGACCGATTCGCGCTGCTCGAAGGTGTCGGCCGGCCCGAGCATCGGGTCGCCGTCCAGGAGCGGTTCGGGCAGCCAGGCGCCGACGGCGCGTTCTCGGCGGGACTGGGCCGAGCGGAGGCGGTCGAGGCACAGGTTGGTGACGACCTTGGTCAGCCAGGCTTCCGGCACCGTGATCCGCGACCGGTCGGCGGCCTGCCAGTGCAGGAAGGCGTCCTGCACGGCGTCTTCGGCGTCGGCGGCGGAACCCAGCAGCCGGTACGCCAGCGAGGCCAGCCGCTTGCGGCCGGCCTCGAAGCGATCGGCGTCGAAGCGATCGGCGTCCGAGTTGTTCACGAGGACCACCCTAGGCAGCGACGGGTCCGGCCTTCTCGACGGACGTCTCCGGCGCGGCGGTCGTGCGGCGCTTGCGCTGGGGCAGACCGAAGGTCGGGTGGGAGTTGGCCCACAGCGACATCCTGAGGATGCCCGCCTTGATCCGCGCGGCCTTCCAGCCGCCCACGTACTTCGGCTGGGCCAGCCCTTCGCCGTCGACCGTCTGCAGGATCCCGTCCCTCCGCCCGAGGCTGATGTGGTTGCCGAGGTACTCCAGCTTCGCCTTCGCGATCTCGCGGCCGGTCAGCCGTCCCACGATCGCGGCCGTGGCCTGCCTGCCGGTGAAACCGGCGGAAGCGCAGGACATGGGGAGCGGCCTGCCGTTGTCGCCGATGGCGTAGGCGCTGTCACCGACGGCGTAGACGTCCGGGTGCGAGACGGACCGCATGGCTCCGTCGACGATGATCCGGCCGTTCTCGGTGACCTCCAGCCCGCCGGCGGCGGCGACGGGGTCGACCGCGAAGCCGGCCGCCCACACGGTCGCGTCGGACGCCAGGGTCGCGCCGTCGGCGCACAGCACTCGCCTCGCCTCGACGGCTTCGACGGTGGTGTGTTCCAGGACGGTGATCCCGAGCCGGTCGCAGGCCCGGCGCAGGTGGCCGCGGGCTCCGGCGGAGAGCGGAGCGCCCAGCTCTCCGCGGGCGATCAGCGTGACCGACAGGCCGGGCCGGGATTCGGCGATCTCGGTGGCGCTCTCGATGCCGGTCAACCCGTCGCCGACGACCAGCACCCTCCCGTGTTCGCCGCGATCGCCGTGTCGGTCGAGGCGGTCGAGGTGGGCGCGCAGGCGCAGGGCGGAGGGGCGGGAGGCGATGTCGAAGCCGTGCTCGGCCACACCGGGGACGCCGTGGTCGGCGCCCCGGCTGCCGAGAGCGTAGACAAGCGTGTCGTAGACGAGTTCGCCGACGCCGCCGGCGTCTGCCACGGCGACGACCCGGCGCTCGGGGTCGACGGCGGTGACACGGCCCAGGCGCAGGCGTATCCCCGTGCCCGCGAAGACCTCCGCGAGCGGCGGAGCCTCGATCTCCTGGCCTGCCGCGAGCTGGTGCAGCCGCAGCCGCTGGACAAAGTCCGGCTCGGCGTTGACCACGGTGATCTCGATGTCCGCCGGGGACAGCCGGCGGGCCAGGTTCCCTGCCACGTGGGCCCCGGCATAGCCGGCGCCGAGGACGACGATGCGGTGCTTCATGTGCTGCTCCTGTCGGTTCGTTCGCTCTCGGTGACTTGAGCGGGACAGCCTCTCGATTACTGACAGGAACCTCATGTGATGTGAGTCACAGCGCTACGGAAGCGTCGTTCGACGTCGCCTCACGCGGCGTGTGCGCCCGATCCGGACGGCCCGCGCGGGCGGGTCGCGCCGTGTGAGGATCCCGGCGCGCCCACCGCGACACGCAGCCGCGGGTGCGGTGTGACGTGGTGCGGGCGCCGGTCACGGCGAGCAGGTCCGAGGCGCCCGCACGACCGGGAGCCGAGCCGGCCGGAGGCTCCGCATGGTCAGATCATCCAGTGGCCTCCGCGGCTCCAGCCGAGGAACCGGCGGGCGAGCCCGCCCTGTGCGGTGCCGTCCGTGTCGAATGCGCCGCCCGCGGCCACCAGGCGCAACCCCGCGACGGCCGGGCCCAGTCGAGCCGCCGTGTGCCACGGCTGTCCGGCGGTCTGCGTGGCCACCCACTCCACGACCGCCGCCTGACGGTCAGGGGCGCAGAGCGACAGGTGGAACAGCATCTGCCGCCACGCGTACGCCGCGTCCTTGACCGTGGCCAGCGGGCGCGGGTGCCCCTGCACCCGTGTCACGAGCCGGCACACCGTGGTGAAGCATGCGCGGGCCAGCGACTCCCAGCCGGCCGCCGGAGCGATGCCCGCCTGCCGGACGAGGACTGCCAGGTTGTGCGTGGTGAGGATCTGCGCCTGCTCGATCACGGTGCCGTTCGCCGCCGGGGAGCCCGACCAGGATCCCGCACCGCGCCCCGAACGGGCCGCTCCCGTGGCGGACGCCTCTGCCCGCTCGGCGCACATCCGTGCGAACTCGCGGGCGGGGGCGGAACCGGCCCCCGCGAAGGTCGCGCGGCGGCGCACGAGGCCTTCCGCGGCCTGGACGACTGCCATGCTCCGAACCGCCACGCAGTCGATGGCGTAGTAGCGGGCGTAGAGGCTGCCGTCGAGGAGGTCGGCGGCAGCGCGCGCGGAGTCGAGGAACTTCGGGGTGAACGAGCCCATGAAGATGTCGGCGGCCAGCTCCTCCACGAACGGCGCGGCGAGGTCGGCCTGCCGCGCCAGCTGGGACAGTTCACGCACCAGCGGGTTGGGCAGCAGGGTGCCGGGGAAGGCGCCGACCGCGAGCTCGCCGAGCTGCCGCAGCGTCTCCGCGGCCGCAGCCCGCGATCGCTCGGTCGCGTCGGTGTCGGTACCGTGTCCGGCGACCGCCCGCACCCAGGGGAGTTCGTCCACGCGCACCTGGTGTTCGAGGTTCAGAAGCAGCAGCGAACGGCGGTTGCGGAAGGCGCGGTAGGTGGCCGCCGCCAGCGTGCGCAGCGCCGGGTCGACGAACCGCCGGGCCGTGGCGGCCGCGACCAGCTGCGGTACCAGCGTCGCCAGGACCTCCGCCGACGGCACGAGTCCGCGCTCGACGAGGGTCTCCAGCGGCGCGCTCAGGGCGGATGCCACCGACCGCCGCAGCGGCTCGGGGACGGCCGCGCCTTCCGGCAGCCCGGTGGCGTCGGCCTCGACGGCGGTCACCGGGGCGACCGGGGACTCGACGTCGGCGATGCCCGTGCGCTGGTCGCGGTCCGCAAGCCGGCGCACCACGAGCGCGGCGATCCGGTGGTGGGAGGGCAGGGCTGCCTGGCGGGCCTGCGCGCTGCGCAACCGGATGTGCTCGGGAGAACCCGGAAGCCCGCGCTTGGCGACCATCGAGGTCACGGCGTGGCGGACCAGCCCGGCGAGCCGGGGCGGCACCGGCCGGCCGGCGGCCACGTCCTCCAGGGCGCGCCGCAGGATGCCGGCGTTCGACTTCGCATTGCGGTGCTTGCCGCACAACGGGTGCGCCGCCGCGAGCTTTTCGTACCGCTGGAGGAGTGCGGCGGCTTCCCTGCGGCGGCCGCTGTCATCCGGCACGCGCGCCGCAGGACCTGTCGCCGAGCGCGGCGCCGCACCCCGTTCCCTCCGTTCCCCGCCGGCGCCGGAAGCACCGCCGTCGCCCAGCGCGGCGCCCTGCGTTGCGCCTGCCCGAGGGGCATCGGCCCCCGAGGCCTCGGTCCTCGTGGCGTCGGCGGCCTGAGAGCGCAGCCAGAAGCCGAGGAGTTCGTCCTCGAACGGCCGCCATACGGTCAGCGCCTCCCGCTGCGCCTCGATCGCCGCCTTCGGCTGCCTGCCGGACAGCTCCGCGGTCACCTCGGCGACGGTGCGGCGGTGCACCGCGCCCGGTGCGGCGGCCGGACGGTCCACCGGCCGGGGCAGGAAGCGCAGTCGGTCCGCGTAGGGCTGGAGCTCGCGCACCAGTCCGGCGGCCGCCTCGACGTCATCCGCCCGGACGAGCCAGGCGACCGTCAGCAGCGCGGTCTCCTCCGGCAGCGCCGCCTCGTAGCGTCCGCTGTCCAGCAGCTCCCACAGCTCCGTCAGGCCCTCTTCCGTCAGGGCGTGGGCGAACAGCGCGGAACGCGTGGCGGGAACGCCCGCTCGTCGCGCCGCCTGCTCCTCGTACGGGGCGAGCGGTCCGCCGGCCGCGGGCGTACCGGTCGCGAACCCCCCGCGTACGACCTCGGGCGTGACCCAGCCCGGCAGTCCGGCCACCGGCGCACGGGAGCCGATGGTGAGCCGCCCGTCCGCGATTCCGGAGAGCACGTCCCGCCACTGGCGCATCCGGCTCTGGGCGCGGTCGCGCGTGTCGGCGTCGGGGTGCGTCAGGAAGGTGCGCACGGCCCGGTCCAACTGGGCGGCGGCATACGCCGGGTCGGCGTTCGGAGGCGGGAGCTGCTTGTCAGCGATCTCGTTCATAAGCCGACGTGGCAGGTTCCGCCCCTGCGCCCTCCGGGTCTGCAGCCCGGCGCTCTGACTGACTGAGCTACACGCCGTCGATGGTCGAAACCCTAGAAGGAAGGTCACGGCGACGACAATCCATTTCCCGGCGGCCCTCTCATCCCCCTGCCCGCGGCAACGACCCGCGCGAAAGGGGCTGCGCCGCCCGGTCGCGCCGTCGCGGCGAGTACCGTCCCGAGGCCGTGGCGGCGTGGCCCCCGTGCGCGGCGCGCTGCGGCGCGGGGCCGCCGCGCGCCGTGGTTCAGAGCGCCGTCCGCTCCACGGGGATCCACAACTCCGCGTCCGCGCGCGTCCCGTCCTGCGCCAGCCGGGTCCGCAGGATCTCGGGCCCTGGCCGGCTCTGGTAGGGATTGGACGGGAACCACTGGGTGAACACGTCCCGCCACATGTACTGAAGCGTCTGCGGGAACGGCCCGGAACTCTCGAAGACGGCCCATGTCCCGGCCGGGACGGTGAGCGCGTCCATGTCCTCGGGCACCGCGGCGCGGGTGACCACGCCGTGGTAGTAGTCGAGTTCGGTCCCTTCGGCGCGACTCGCGTCCAGATCGTCACTCACCGAGACGATCCCCTCCGGTTCCTGGTCGGACATGCTCTCGATGCGCCGCAGCGTCTCCGGGCCGATCCCCCGGATGAAGTCGGCGATGGCGTGGTTCATCCCCTCGTGTACGAGCGGGACGCGCGCCTTCCTTCCGACGACACGGAACTCCTCCTTCTCCACGACCTTGTACTGCATGCTCGTGCTCCCTTCGACGACGAGTCGGAAGGACATCCGTGGCTGCGACTGAAGGCGCGCGCCGTTCCGCCTCGCCTCGCCGGGGCCGACGCCGTGCATGACGCGGAACGCGCGCGCGAACGCCTCCCCCGAGGTGTAGCCGTAACGCACCGCGATCTCCAGCAGCGTCCGCTCCCCGCCCAGCACCTCCGCGCCCGCGACCGTCAGCCGCCGGCGCCGGACGTACTCCGAGAGCGGGATCCCCGCCAACGCGGAGAAGAGCCGTCGGAAGTGGTACTCCGACGTCGTCGCGATCCGCGCCAGGTCGGCGACCTCGATCCGCTGGTCGAGGTGACGCTCGATGTGCTCCATGGCCTGGTTCAGCCGCTCCAGCACCCCGGTCTCCTTCCCTTTCGATCCCTCACGCTAGGAAGGAACCACACGGCCGGACCCGACATCCTGTGCCCGGTCCGGTCGGGTACGCCAGGGACCGTCCGGTCCGCGCGACGCCGATGCGCCCGCCGGGGCGAAGGGGCGCCCCCTCGGCCCGTGCCGCACGGACCTCGCCGCGCCTGCCCGCTCCCTCGCCGCGAGGGCGTGCCGGCAGGCCGTCGGCACGCCGTGGCACGCACCGGTCCGTGACGCACGCCACACGACCCCGAGCGGATTTCAAATATGAATGCCGGATGCGTATTTGCTAGCGTCCGGGCTGTGCGACTGACGAAGTTCACCGACCTGGCCCTGCGATCCGTCATGCGCCTGGCGGTCTGCGGCGACGACGAAGTACTCACCACCCGCGAGGTGGCCGAGGCCATGGACGTGCGCCAGACCCACGCGGCGAAGGCGATCACCCGCCTGCAGCACCTGGGCGTGGTCGAGGCCCGGCGCGGCCGCGGCGGAGGGCTCGCACTGACCGGTCTCGGCCGGCACGCCTCCGTCGGCTGGCTGGTACGGCAGCTCGAAGGCGAGAGCGAGGTCGTCTCGTGCGAAGACCCGCCATGCCCCCTGCGCGGGGCGTGCCGCCTGCGGCGCGCACTGCACGACGCCCAGGAGGCGTTCTACTCCACGCTCGATCCGCTGACCGTGGCCGACCTGGTCACCTCGCCCACCGGGCCGGTCCTGCTGTCCCTCTCCGGCCCGCCCCAGCGGTAGCTCGGCCCCCTCCACGGAGCCGCACGCGGCTCCGGACCCACACACCAAAACACGAAGATCATTTACCTATTAGGAGGCGTTGTGCTCTCCGAGCAGTCCGCTCCCGTCGTCCGGGCCACTCTGCCGGCCGTCGGGGCCGCCATCGGAAACATCACCGAGCTGTTCTACCGGAAGCTGTTCGACGCCCATCCCGATCTGCTCCGCGACGTGTTCAACCGTGGCAACCAGGCCACCGGCGAGCAGCAGAAGGCGCTGGCGGGATCGATCGCGGCGTTCGCGGGCCTGCTCCTGGAGAGACCGGACGCCCGACCCGACGCCATGCTGGCCGGAATCGCGCACAAGCACGCGTCGCTGGGGATCACGGCCGACCAGTACAAGATCGTCCACCGGCATCTCTTCGCGGCGATAGCCGAGGTGCTGGGTGACGCGGTGACCGAAGAGGTCGCTTCGGCCTGGGAGGAGGTGTACTGGCTGATGGCCAACGCCCTGATCGCCGTCGAGGCCCGGCTCTACCAGGAGGCGGGCGCCGCGGAGGGCGGAGTGTGGCGGCGCATGGAGATCACCGAACGGCGCCGGGAGACGCCTGATGTCGTCTCCTTCCTCCTGCGGCCCGGCGACGGCGGCCCGGCCGCGTCCTTCCGCCCGGGCCAGTACGTCAGCGTCCAGGTGAAACTGCCGGACGGCGCACGGCAGATACGCCAGTACAGCCTCTCCTCCGCCCCTGGCCGACCGGACTGGCGGATCAGCGTCAAGCGTGTCCACGGCGCGGCACGACCGGACGGCGAGGTCTCCTCCTGGCTCCACGAGCATGCGCGGCTGGGCGACACACTGACCGTGTCGGCGCCCTTCGGCGACCTGACCCTGCCCGAGGGCGAGAGTCCGCTGCTCCTGGCGTCCGCCGGAATCGGCACCACGCCCCTGCTGGCCATGCTCGACCACCTGTCCTCCGCCGGGTCCGGGCGCAGCGTCATCGCGGTCCACGCCGACCGTTCCCCCGCCGACCACGCGCACCGCGCGGAACAACTCGCCTTGGTGCGGGCGCTGCCCGACGCCCGCCTCCACCTCTTCTACGAGGTCCCGGGCGACCGGTCCGCACAGGCGACGGGCGGCCGGGCCGACCTGAGTGGTGTGGAACTCCCCCGCGACCTGACCGCCTACCTGTGCGGGCCGCTGCCGTTCATGCGGGCGGTGCGTGGCGACCTGCTCCGGCGCGGTGTTCCCGCGGAGCGGATCCACTACGAGGTCTTCGGCCCGGACCTCTGGCTGGGCGGCCGGTAGAGCCGGGCCGGCCCAGGCCGGAGCCGTACGGGTGGGCCGTACGGGGGGGGGAAGGGCGGCGGGGCGTGCGCCCGGCCAGGGGAACGCGACCTGCCGCCACGTCGTTCTCACCTGAGCGTGCCCCAGCGGCACGCGGCAGTCCGGACGTTCCGCAACCCGCCGAGGTGGATCGATGACGACCCTCGCCCAGCTTCGCAGGACCGCGCTCTCGCTTCCCGAGACCGCCGAGCGAGAGAGCGGCCCCGGCTTGGCCGCCTTCACCGTCCGGGACAAGCGGTTCGCGGCCGTGGACCGGGACCAGCACGTCCGGCTCCATCTCCCTTCCGGGGAGCGCGACGAGATGCTTGCGGCGCAGCCGACCGCGGCGTTGCTGTACCGGGGCGAGACACCGTTCGGTGTGAGAGTCCCGCTCTCCGACATCGACGGTCGGCAGCTCGACCACTGGGTCCGCCGAGCCTGGCTCACGCGGGCGCCTCGGCGGCTCGCGGCGCAGGTGGCGGCCACGGACGCCACCGCCGCAGGCGACGTCGGCGACCTGCCCCGGGCCATCGGAAGGCCCGCGACGCGGGCACTCGCCGCCGCCGGCATCCTCACACTCGCCGACGTCTCCACACGGACCGAGGAGGAACTGCTCGCCCTGCACGGAGTGGGCTCCAAGGCCGTACGCATCCTCGGTGAGGCGCTGCGAACCGGTGGCCGCTCCTTCGCCGGGTAGGCCGATGCACCCGACAGGCCGGCAGGCGGGCCGTCACTACAGTGGAATGAGGACCTCGTCCTCATCCCGGTAGAAGCTTCCCTGGCTCACGCCGAAGACCTTGCCACTCTTCAGCCAGTGCTCGGACATGGTGTGCAGCAGCTTCGCCTGGCGCTCCCAGACGATCTGGTGGCCGGCGCAGGCGAGCCGGAACATCAGCTTCTTGGACCCCGGGATGGCGTTGTAGAGCTCGGAGGTCGAGAAGTACAGCAGGCCGAGGCTCGACGAGGTGTTGATGATCGTGTCGTGCTCCCCGTACACGATGCACACGGGCACCTTGTCGCCGAGGACTCCGTGCAACGGTACGGTGGTCTTGTTCCATCCCCACCAGTACGCGTTCCGGACGCGGTTGAGCCCTTCCGGGGATCCGGGCACGGGGCCTCCCCACTTGGCGCCGACCGGATCGGCGGCCAGCACGGCCTTCCACACCTCGTCGACCATCCCGGCCTCGCGCTGGTCCGGGCACCCGAGATCCCTCTTCCAGGCGGTGTCGAAACCGATCTTGGTACCGACGGTCATCGGGAAGCCGAAGGCGGCTTCCGGCGTGGACACCGGCAGGGGCACGGGCGCGCCGAAGTCGGTCCCGGGGGCGCTCTGCCTGCCGTTCGGCGGGAAGATCGGCGCCGTGAGGAGGAGACTGCGCACCTTGTCGGGGTGCTGGATGGCGTACGGGCCGAGCTGTTGGGCGGCCGCGGACCAGCCGATGAGGTCGACCTTGCTCACTCCGCTGCGGGCGATGATGAAGTCGACGACCGTGTCGACCTCGTCCCAGTCGCTCTGCGAGTTGTTCAGCTGCGCGGCGTAGGCCACCGGGCCGGTGTACTCGGTGGCGTTCGGGTTGGGAACGAGGAGCTTCTGCTGGGCGGGGCTGACGTTGCGCGGGTCGTCCATCTTCGGACGCGTGGAGAGCCCCGATCCCTGCTGCTCCATCACGTAGACGTCGAAGCCCGCCTTCGCCAGCTCCTCGGCCCAGCTGTACTTCTTGTACTGGAGGTCGAAGCCGGCCAGGGCGCAGACGCTGCGGCCGTGCAGCATGAGCACGGGCCGGCGCTGGCCGCCCGTGGGCGTGCCGTTGCGCTCGCGGACGAAGAGCTTGATCCTCTCGCCCTTGTTCGCCGGGATGGTGGAGTCGTGCTCGACGTAATGGTCGGTGAGGACGGGTGCGGCGGAGGCTTGAACGGACGATGCCACGGGACGTTCCCTTCGATCGCGGGCCGGGACCGACAGGCACCCCGGCCCGCCCATGCTCCGCACGGCGAGGCGTCGGCGACCTGCGACGGGCCGTGGCTTCCTCACGGCCGACCCGATCGGACGGGCGTACGCCGGAGCGCACACATGCCCGAGAGAGCGTCGGCTGACCGGAGGACCGCCGACGGCGGCGCCCGGTGCCGGGCGCAGGCTGCGGGCGCGGCGGGCGCGAGGCGGGGAGTCCGGCGGGGGGCGCGGGCTCAGGACCCGGTCAAGCTCGGCCGGGTCCGGCGCGAGGGCCGAGCGGAGCTTCGGTGCGCCCCACTCAGAGAGGGAGCGCCAGTGCACTGCGGGCAGCGGCGGCAACCACGGCGCCGGTTCCTTCGTCGGCCTTCTGACCGTCAAGGCGTGCGTGGGGGGCAACTGAAGCCTGTCACCAGGGCTGCAACGGGCCGCCTTGTCGCGGGCTACCTCCGTATGCCTCGCGTGATGATCAGAAGGCCGATCGCAAGACCCCTGACCAGTACCGCAACGGCCAGCCCTCCAGGCCGGCTTGCCCATCCTGATCGAGCGAGGTGCATGTTCCGCATCCTCCTGTGACTCAGGGCTGTGCCGTAATCGGTCTCCGTGTCGGGGGTAGTCAGGGTGGTCGGCGTAGGGTGACGCGAGGTCGAGCAGGTCGTCGCATGGCCAGGTCTCACCGTCGTACTGGCAGTCGTCGCGGTTGTCCCACGGTAGTTCGGGGTCGCCCGTGGCAGGACTGAGCACATGGCGGGCGAGTACGCGTCGCTTGGCCTCGACCTCCCGCAGGACGCGAGCCGGGTCGTGCAGCGCCACGTGCAGGGCGACCGTGGGATGGAAGCCGGGGAGTTCTCCTTGGCAGAAGTCGACCGTGTGCCCGTGAGCGGTCCACTCTCCGCAGCCGTCGCCGTCGCAGCGTCGGGCGAGGTCGGCCTCCTCATCCAGCCGTCGGTGGAGGAACGCCACCATGTCTTGACTCATGTGGTCATCCTGGACGATGCGCCGACCCCGGTCGCCTGATTTCCGTGGTGGCGGCGAGCTTCGGCCGGCTGGCCGACAGGGTGCGTACTGGCGGGCCCACCTCACCAAGCGACAACTGACCCCGCTGTTTTCTGCCAGAACGTGACGGACGGCCAAGCGGGCGCGCCCATGTCGGCGAAGATCACCCTGTGCGGCCCGTGGTCCAGCTGCCCGGCGGGGCATCAGCGGCACGCCTGCGCGGGCTGAGGGGCAGCGCCGCCGTCGAAAGCGACGGCGGCGGAATCTCCCGGGACGTGGTGCCGCCAGGCGCGTTCAGGCTCCGGGCAGGAAGAGACAGAACAGGTGCCCATGGGGGTCGCGGAGGACTCGCACCCTTTGCTGGGGCTGATGCTCCTCCACTGTCGCGCCCAGCGCGCAGGCTCGTGCCGTTTCCGTCTCCAGGTCGTCGACGAGCACGTCCAGGTGCGCCTGCATCTGTTGCGTGCCAGGGCGCGGTGGCCATACCGGAGGCTGATGGTCGGTCTCCAGCTGGAAGCTGAGGCTGGGGCGGTCTCGCCCCTGCTCCTTCAGACGCACCCATTCCGGAGCACGCTCCGCTTCCTCCCACCCCAGCAGGGCCCGGTAGAAGTCGGCGAGCGCGGGAGGATCGGGCGTGCCGAGGACAAAGGCGCCGAGTGTCGTGGTCATTCTCACCACCTACCCCGCCACTGCCCACAGACCACAGACCCCCGAACAGGAGCCACGAGCGGCCAGTGACGGCAGGCACCGCGCCACGGGGAAGGGTCGAGGCGGGGGGCTTTCCAGATCCGGCTCTTCCGGGCGGACTCCGGGGCCCGGGTCAGGGAGGGTCACACGAGCCGTCACCCGCCGCGAGACCGTCGCCCTCGAGCGCCGCCGGCGCCGGCTCCACGCCGGGTGGTCGTAGTTCTGTATGGAACTCCGGCAGCAAGAGCTGGACGCCCGAGGAGGAACGGACGTCCCGACTCCGCTCCTCCTCGACACCCTGGCCGACTACCAGGTGATCCACACCACGGGCCCGTGGGTCAGGGCTTGGGTGGCGCGATGCCGCCGGCGGTGGTGACGGCGAAGGCGTCCTGGTCAATGACGCGGTTCTCGCCATGGAAGGCCCACATCAAGCTCCCGCTGTGGGAGTTCTGCCCCGCATCGATCATGCAGACGCTGTAGCCCTTCGCACCCGTGGCGATGGGCAGGTCCCTGACATTGCAGTCGTCGTGCACGGTGCGGCCTGGGCCGCCCGAGGTGGCAGCACCCTCGTTCGTGGACGCGAAGGGGTACTCGTCGCACGAACGCCCCGGCAGCACCCGCGCGTTGCGCACGGGCCCGGACCTCGGGCAGGACAGCTGCCGGTTGATGTCCCGCTTGACCTTGTCGGCCTGCCGGTGCAGCGGCCGACCGGGGGCGCCGGGCAGCCCTGACCTGATGGCCTCAGCCACGTGCCAGGTCTGCTCCGGGGTGAGGGAGGTCAGCTCGAAGGTGGGAGTGAAGCCGGAGACGACGCAGCCCTGCCGGTAGCCGCCCCGGCTCGTCTTCATGGTGGAGTCACAGCGGAACTGGTTGTTCCGGATCGTGCCGGGGTTGGAGTGCGTCACGTCGGGCGAGGCATTGCCGAAGCTGTAGACGAGGTGGAGGGTAGCGCCTGCGGACGTGTTGTCCGCCATCGATTTCTCCTTCCACGTGATCACGATCGCTTTCGTGCTGTTCGGCTTGATGATCGATCCGCTGGCGGGCCCGTCGATGCTGTAGGTGCCCGATCCATTGCTCGGCTTGTAGACCAGGGTGGGGGTGCCGACCTTGTTGATGAAGTTCCCGAAGTGGATGCGGAACTCCTGCTTCATCTCGCCGGACTTGTGGGAGCTGAGGATCCCGACCTTGACGACGAACGGCATCTTGCCGATCTCGGCGCCTGTGGTGTCGTGGACGACCAGCGCCTGGTCCCTCCAGATGCCGCAGGCGTTCTTCCGGTTCACCCGCCACTGGCCGTCCCAGGGGGCGGTGGTGCACCAGGCGGGGATGGTCGTCCCGTGCGTGTCGGGCCCGTCGATGATCGGGTCCTCGGGCTCATCGGGGTCGTCCAGCGGGGCCCGGACGGAGACTCCCTCCCTGATGCAGGAGATCCCGGCCTGACAGGCGTCGAGGTCACCGAGCCTGCCCGAGACCTTCGGATCGGGCGGGGAGGTGTTGGCGTCCCGGGCGAAGTCGTCCAGGGTCACCGGCCGCTGCTCGTCCACCGTGGGGTCGATGTCGCCTTCCTCCGGAGAGGCTCCGGAGGCCGGATCGGTCGGAAAGCCCATGGTGCCGAACTGGAACTCCTGGTCGAAGGAGGAGCCGCGCGGCCGCTGGTCGGCGATCGGGTAGCCGTACGGGCCCTTCTCGTACCCCGACAGCGTCCACTTCGACAGCAGGCCGCCACTGACCGGGTGCGCCCCGTACGCCTCGGTCCAGTAGATCATCCCGTGCTCGAAGCGGGAGCCGCGTCCCAGACCGTCGGGGGTGGCGAACTCGTCGCTGACCGGGTAGCCCAGGTAGCCGCCCTCCCAGCCGGCCTCGCCCCACTTGTCCCGGATCGCGCCGCCCACCGCGTACGCCTCGTTCAGCTTCCAGTAGATGGTGGACCGCTCGAAGTACTGTCGGCGCCCCACACCGTCGGGGTTCACGATCTCGTCCGAGGTGGGATAGCCCACCTTCCCCGCCTCGTAGCCGTTACGGGCCCACGCGGCGAAGAAGTGGTTCACGACCGGGTGGGCACCACCCTGCGGGGACCAGTAGATCGGCCCGTTCAGAAACTCCGTCCGCTTGCCGTACCCGTCGGGGTTGGTCAGCTCGTTCGACTTCGGCAGTGACAGGAAGCTGTTGGGGCCACCCAGCTCGTTGTACTTGTCGCGAATCGCCCCGCACACCTCGTACGGAGCCGGCCAGTACACCTGGCAGTCCCCGGCGGCCGCCAGGCGCGCTTCCATCGTCTCGGCCTCGTCGGCCTCCCTCTTGCTGAAACCACCCGGGACCCGCTCGCGATCCGAGCGCATCCTGCCCGGACTGATATGGGGCTCCGGACCGGCTGTAGGCCGCCACCTCGGCTCAGCGGGCGAGGCGGATGAGGCGCTGGCAGTACTGACGGTGCTGCCCACCATCGCAAGCACCACAGCCATGACCACCAGCAGTTGCCGTCTGAACATCGCGGTCTCCCAACTCGTCGCGGCGCGCGCTGAGTACGCCGCCTGCAGCGATGGAACGCAGGATCCGACCACGGCCGCTACCCCTGTTCGAGCCAGCTTCAGGGCCCCATACGAGCGTCAGGCCGGCCACGGTGCCCCCGCGTGACCTACCGGCTCACCTTCCGCACCGGCGTCCTCGACACCTACAGCCAGCTCCCCGACACCGCGCGCCGAGACCTCGCCGTCTGCCTTCGACCGGAGAGCCACGCCCCAGGGCGCTGTCCGCACACGCTCGGCGATGAGTTCACCCCCTTCGGGGAGTCTCACTTCACGACGCCCGAGGTCGATGGAGGAGACGCCGTGAGCACACACGTCTGGGCCCTGGTGCACGCGGAACGCGCGGCACTCGTCGACGACCTCTCGCGCCTCGACGAAGCGCGGTGGGGTACGCCGTCGCTCTGCGACGGGTGGGACGTGCACGACGTGGTCGCCCACCTCGTGGACACGGCCAAGACGACGCGCCTCGGGTTCGTGACCGGCCTCGCGCGAGCGCGCTTCGACTTCGACCGGCAGAACACCGGCGGCGTGGAACGGGAACGCGGGGCCAGGCCTGCCGTCACGCTGGAGCGCCTTCGGCGGGTGGCGCCCCGCACCTCGACTCCGCCCGCTCCGCTGGACAGCCGGCTGGTCGAGGAGATCGTCCACGGCGAGGACATCCGCAGGCCCCTTGGTCTGACACGCGCCTATCCGCAGGAGGCGGTCGTCCGGGCGCTGAAACTCCAGGCGCGTACTCCCGCCTCGTTCGGCGGGGCGAAGGAGCTGCTCCGCCGCGTGCGGCTCACCGCGACGGACGCCGACGTGTCGACCGGTACCGGCCCGCGCGTGAGCGGTCCCGTCCTCTCGCTCCTCCTCGCGGTCTCGGGGCGGTGGGCGGCGCTCGACGACCTCACCGGCCCGGGGCTCGGGGCCCTGGCGGAGCATGGATGACGCCAGGGCCCCGAGCGCGCGGCGACACGATGCCTGACCTGGCGATACGGCCGTGCGCGCTCGCGGTCGGGTGATCACGCCGTCCGCGTCGATCGCCCGGCGCGCCGCTCGCACGGAGGCCGCTCGGGGCACCCCCGCGGCCTTCAGCAGTCCCTCATTCGTCCGCGACTGTACGCGTCCGGCGGCAGACCGCCACCGGCCCGCCGCATGCCCACTGGGGAGCCGGTACGGGCTTTCGAACCGTCAAAAGCGGAAACTGTAGAGCCACTTGGGTCGGATGGTCCGGTCAGGCATCCTTCCGCTTCCTTCCCGAGAGCGATGTGGGGAGGACCTCCCACTCCAGGGCGCTGGTGTCGGGGTGTGGCGCCAGAGGCAGGTGGGCGGTGATGTCCTTGCCCTCGGGGTGGACGGCTACCACGACCCGCGCACTGACGGCGTGCACCAGGTGCAGTCCGTGACCGCCGATGCGGTGCGGGTCGGCCGGTTTCACCCACGGCCTCTCGGCGGAGGTGTCCCACACGGTGATCGCCAGTTCCTCACCGGACAGCTGCAAGGTCATCCCGCACGGGCCCGGGGCGTGCTGGATGGCGTTGGTGACGAGTTCGCTGACGGCGAGTTCGGCGTCCAGGGCTACGGCGGGTGGCACTGCCGGGCGGCCGGTGCGCGGGGCCTGGGCGAGGAAATCACGCAGGACCTGGCGTGCGTCCGCGGCGTGAGCCGCGCCGTCGTCCCAGGTCGCGTCGTAGCGCCACGGGGCGCACTCGGCCGGGCCCTGCTCATCTGCCGCCTGCTTCCTAAGCGGGATGACCATGTGGGAATCTTTCGTTGTGTGTGACGCTCTCGGCGCTTGTGTGCCTCACTTACCCTGCTACAGATCACGCACACGCGGCAGGGCGCCGGGGCGGGGCGGGCAGGGGCCCGGGGATCGCCGATGAGGTGCCGTCGCTCCTTCGAGTGACGCACCGGACGCCGGCTCTCGTCGGCTCCGCCCACCGCTCCGGGACACCGGGCCCCAGGCGCCGCCCGGAGTCTTCGCAGATGGGGCGAATCACCGCACGCGACGGGGTCACACCGGACGCCCTCCCGACCACCCCGTGAATGCCGGTCCGAGCCTCCGTACAGTAAGGGCCAGGTGCTTCGTCGACGAGCACCCCGTCATGCCCGCGCCCACGGCTCGTCCACGCCACGGGAGGTTCGCGGACCTCGGCAAGAGAGGATGCCCGCCGGTGACTGTGCACTCCGGTCCACCCGATCCACCGACAGCCGGATCGTCCCCGGCCGCGGAGGACGCGCTGCAGCAGGCAGTCGAGCTCCGCAACCGGCGACTGGCCCATGCCGGCGTCGCCCGCGCCGAGGACGTCCTCATGAAGCGCTACGGGCTCACCTCCCGGCAAGAGGCGTTCGGGCTGATGCGCCAGGCCTCCCAGCGGTTCAACATCAAGATGCAGACGCTCGCCGACGTCGCAGTCCGCCTCCCCGCCCCGTCGGGGAACGCTGCGCGCCCGCCGGCAGCCGCGGTGCGAGGGAATGCGCCTCAGCTGTCCGCCCTGTTGTCCGCGAACGGGACGCCACCGGCGACCCACGGCGCCGTCCTCAAGGCCGCTCTGCACCACACCCTGGAGATCACCGGCACGGCCATGGGCAATGTGCAGCTGGTGGAGAACGGGATGCTGCGCATCGACAAGCACACCGGCCTCAATCGTCACTTCACCGACTACTTCGCCTTCATCGAGACGTCCACCACCTCCTGCGCGCAGGCGGCGGAGGAATCCCGGCAGGTCACGGTGAAGGACGTCGCCGCCTCCGAGACCTTCGACGAGGGCTCGCGGCACGCCATTCTCCAGGCGGGCAGCCAAGCCTGCCACAGCGTCCCCCTGCTCAGCCCCAGGGGCGCCGTCGTGGGCATGATCTCCTCGCACCACGAACAGCCCCTGCAGGACCTCTCCGCCGCCCAGCTCACCCAGCTGCACCAGCTGGGGCAACAGGTCGGCCGGTGGCTGACCTGGCACCGCAACACCGCGGTCGTCGACGCACTCCATCACCTCCACGCCACCGCGACCGGCTGAGGAGCCACCGGCGGGCAGAGGGCTGTCACCGGAGGGACGTGCGGACCGCACTCAGGGTGCTCCGATACCGGCCGGAGGTCATGGACGGCGCCGCTTGGCGGCCACGGGTCCGGCTCCGCCGACGCGCCGGGCACCGGGTCCTCAGAAGACGCCGCAGAAGCGAGCCCTCCAGGTGAGGCGGCGCACGTGCGAGGGAAGCCGGGTTCGGCCCGTCGTCGCTTCCTGCTCGACCGTCACTGCCACCGGCTCACCCGCATGACGTCGGCACATCGCGGCTCTGGAGTGCTTCCCGGAGGGGCGGGCCCTCGTCATGGTGCGCACGCCGGACCCGATCGTGCCGAGCGGCTGCGCACGCCGGACCCGATCGTGCCCCGGCGGGCGGGTCCGCACGGGATCCGCCCGCCGTCCTCGCCCGGTGGCCCGCTCAGGGCGCGCCGGGGGCCTCGCGCCGGTCCGCGCTGTAGACCCGCACGCCGCCCACGTACGTCTCGACCGTGCGGACTGCGTGGAGGTCGGTGGGGGCGATGGCGAACGGGTCGCGGTCCAGGACCGCGAGGTCGGCGAGGCGGCCGATCGCGATCACGCCGGCGTCGTCCTGGTGGTTGACCCATGCCGAACCGGCCGTGTAGGCGGCGAGGGCGTCGCTGAGGGCCAGGCGCTGTTCGGGCAGGAACGGGGGGCGCAGATCCGGTTCGCCCAGCTCCTCCGGCCACACCTGGCGGTTGACGGCGACGTGGATGCCGTGCCAGGGATCGGGGCTGGAGACGAACCAGTCGCTGCCCGCCGCGAGGACGGCGCCGGCCGCGTGCAGGGCCCCGAAGGGGTACTGGCGCCGCCCCCGTTCCTCGCCGAGGAAGGGCAGCGTCAGCTCGTCCATCGCCGGTTCGTGCGCGGCCCACAGCGGCTGCATGTTCGCGGCGGCGCGCAGGGTGCGGAATCGCGGGATGTCGTCGGGGTGCACCACCTGGAGGTGGGCCAGGTGGTGACGGAGGCCGGTGTGGCCGTTCGCGGCCACGGCCGCTTCGAGCGAGTTCAGCGCCTCGCGGACAGCCCGGTCGCCCAGGGCATGGAAGTGGATCTGGAATCCGAGGCCGTCGAGGGCGATCACCGCGTCGCGGAGCACGGCGGGGTCGACCATGGAGATCCCGGCGTTGTCGCCCGGGCAGCCGCAGGAGTCCAGGTAGGGCTCCAGCATGGCGGCGGAGAAGTTCTCCACCACCCCGTCCTGCATGATCTTGACGCTGCCGGCGGTGAAGCGCCGGCCGCCGGCCGCCTTCTCGCGGCGGGCGAGCAGCGAGTCGATCTGGCCGAGGTCCTGGTCGCGTTCCCACCAGAGCGCTCCCCTCACCCGTGCGGTCAACGAGCCGTCGGCGTCGCAGGCGAGGTAGGTGTCGAGGGGGTCGGGGAAGCCCGCGTACGTGCCGACGAGGGCGTCCTGCCAGCCGGTGATCCCGAGCGAGTGCAGCAGTCCCTGGGCGGCGAGGAGCCCGGCTCGGGCTTCGGCCGCCGAGGTCGGCGGCACGAGGCCGCCGACGATGGACATGGCGCCCTCGTGCAGTACGCCGGTGGGTTCGCCCGTGGCGTCGCGCTCGATGCGGCCGTCCGCGGGATCGGGTGTGTGACGGTCGACCCCGGCCAGGGCCAGGGCGCGGGAGTTCACCCACGCCGAGTGTCCGTCGCGGACGGGGAAGTAGGCGGGCCGGTCGGGGAGGAGGTCGTCGAGCCGGGCGCGGTGCGGCAGCCCGCCCGGAAAGGCGTCGAAGGACCAGCCGCTGCCCTGGATCCAGGCTGCCTCTGGGTGGGCGGCGGCGTATGCGGCGATCGTGGCTCGGTAGTCGCGGGCGGTGCGGCCCGCGCTCAGGTCGCATCCGAGCATGCCGATCCCGGCGATCACGGGGTGGACGTGGGCGTCGGTGAACCCGGGCTGTACGAACCGGCCGCCGAGGTCGGTCACCTCGGTGCGCGGGCCGATGTGCTCGCGGACCTCCCGGTCGGTGCCGAGGGCGGTGATCCGTCCGCCGCTGACGGCCAGTGCCGATATCCGGTGGCGTACGGGGGATGCCGTCCAGATGGTGCCGTTGAGGAGGACGAGGTCTGCGTGGCGCATGTGCGGGCTCCGGTGGGATGGAGGGGTGGAGGGGTGGAGGGTGGCGGGGGTCGGCGTGCCGGCGTCCGTGTCCGGGCCGCGGTCAGCCGCCGGCGGCGGACGGGGCGGGCGCGAGCGGGGCCGGCGGTTGGGTGAAGTAGGCGGCCCTGCGCCGGAAGCGGGTCCACAGGGCGGCGGGTATGCCGAGGGCGATGACGGTGAGCGGCAGGACGGTGAGGAAGCGCCCGTTCTCGGCGTCGAAGGCCAGGTGGTCCACGGAGTACCACTGCTGGTGGGCGACGAGCCCACCAAGCAGCAGCAGCGCGATGCCGCCGAGCAGCGGCAGCACGCCCACCACGAGCGTGTCCCGTATGCGGCCCCTCAGCTCGCGGCGGAAGGTGACGACGCAGGCGATGCCGCCGACCCCGTACATCAGCGAGACCAGGATGCCGACGGAGTTGACGACGGCGACGACCACTTCGGACAGCGACCCGGCGGCCAGCCCCGCGAGCGACACCCCGACGGCGAGGGCCGCGATGCGCACGGTGGAGGTGGCCGGTGTGCCCCAGGCCGGATGCAGCCGGGTCCAGCTCGGGCCGAGGACCCCGTCGCGGCCCATGGCGAGCGTGAGCCGGGCCCCCGCGATGACGCTCGACTGCATGCAGGCGACGGTGGCGAAGAGCATGGCGGCGAGGGCGGCGGTCGCGCCCGCGGTGCCGTAGAAGGTGCGGGCCAGTTCGGTGACGCCGGACAGCGGGTCCGCGAGCTGCTCGGGCGTGAGGGCGTGCAGGAAGCCGGTGGCCGAGAAGAGGAAGAACCCTGTGGTGACGAGGATCGCGATGATTCCGGCCCGGCCTGGTGAGCGGACCGAGGTCGACTCCTCGACCACGGAGAAGGCGCTCTCCCAGCCCCAGAACATGTACGCCGCCATCACGACCGCTCCGAGCAGCGTGAGCGTGTCGGGGAAGGCGAACGGCGAGAACCACGAGGCGGAGACGGGGGCCGCGTCACCCCGGACGAAGGCGGTGGCCACGAGGACGGTGACCACGACCGCGGAGACGCCGAGCAGCCCGCTCTGTACCGCGGTGGCGCCCCGCACCCCCCGCAGCGCGCTCACGACGATCAGGCCGCTCCACACCAGGCCGGTGGCGGTGACCGCGAGGGCGTTGTCCGGGGAGAGCGCCGTGACGCCCGCCTCCGCGAGCAGTCCGACGGTGAACTGCCCGGTGAGCTGGCCCGCGTACGACAGGAACAGGATGTTGGTGGCGACCGAGGTCCATCCGGTGAGATAGCCGGTCCAGGGGCCGAGCGCCCGGCGCACCCAGACGTACGCCGTCCCGCAGTTGGGGTCGCGGGCGGCGAGCCGAGCGTAGCCCCCGGAGACGGCCAGGATCGGCAGGGCCGCGAGCAGGAAGGCGGCGGGCATCGCGGTGCCGGCGAGCGCGGCGAGGAAGGCGAGGCCGATGCCGACGCTGACGGTGGGGCTGATGTTGGCCAGCGCGATGATCACGCCGTGCCGGGTGCTGAGGGTCTTGCGGAACGCGGCGACGGGCGGCGACGCCTCGCCGGAGGCGGGGAATCCGTGGTCCATGAGCAGCACTCCTCGGTTCGGGGTGCCCCGCAGACAACCGCTCGCCGCACTATTTTGTCAACGGTGTGGGTAAAAGATTTCCGGCCCCCCGTCAGGGCTTGCGGAGGCGCTGCCCGGCCTGATCTGATCACCCCATGGCAGCACGAGGCAGAGGCCGTCCCCCCAAGGTCGAGCTGGACCTGCGGATCATCGTGGACGCCGCCCTCGCGCTGACCGACGACGAAGGCGCGGCGGCGCTCAGCGTGCGGCGGCTCGCCGCCAGACTGGGCGTCGACCCTTCCGCGCTGTACCGGCACGTCAGGGACAAGGACGAACTCCATCTGGCCTTGGCCGACCGCCTGTTCGAGGAGGTGCTGACCGGGTTCGAACCCTCGGAGAGCTGGCGCGACACGCTGCGCGACCTCGCGCTGCGCACGCGCGACACGGCGCTGCGCCACCCCGGCGCGGCGGTCGTGGCCACCTACCGCACCACCCGGCGCCCTGCCGAGATGCGGATCGTGGAGCACATCCTGGTCGCCTTCGGCCGGGCCGGCTGCTCCCCCGGGCTGGCCGCCGTACTGCACCGGGTCTACGGGGACTTCTCCCTGGCCTGGGCGGGGATGGACGCGGCGTTCGAGACCCTCGACGGGGCGGCCCGCAGGGGCGACGAGCAGGCGTGGACCCGCGACTACCCCGCTGCCGACCCGGGCGCCTTCCCCGCGATCGCGCGCAGTGTGGCCCACATGGCGCGGCTGGACGGGACCACGGTGTTCCTCGCCGCGGTGGACACCCTCCTGGACGGGCTCGCGGCGCGGATCGCGGCGGAGGCCGCGATCCGGCGCCCGGCCGCGCCCGGCGAACCGGCGGATCCGGCGCCGGCCGCACAGCCGCCCCGATAGCCGCCTCATGGCCCCGGGCGGCAACCGGGCCCGGTGGACGGGGTGGTGGCGCTACGCGCCATCCTGGGCGCGTACGGCCGCTCGTACGCCCGATGACGGGCGGGCGAACGACCACCCGCAGACCGCCGGGACGCGCCCGCCCCCGCGAGGACGGCCCCTGGGACGACAGGCCGCGAAGGGCCGAGCCGAGCTGCTCCCCGCGCCTGCGGGGGGGCCGGCCCCGCGTGCTCTCGAACCGTTCAGTCGTCCGGGGCCAGCTTCCGGTTGGTCCCGGACCTGCCGATGTCCAGGTCGAGGAGCGCGGTCAGGGGCGTGCCGCTGTTCCAGAAGCCCAGAAGGTCGACATCCACGAGGACCAGGCCGTGGCGGGCGGCGAAGGCTCGTGCCTGCTTGGTGAACTTGCAGGAGGCGACGAAGAGCGGGACGTCCGCTCCGTGTTCGCTGCGAGCGGTGCCGTTGAACTTCTGCAGGTCTGGGCTGCCTACGGTGCGGTGCTTGGCGTAACGCTTGCACTGCACGACGAGTTTCCGGCCGTCCGGGAGCCGACCCGTCACATCGGCACCCAGATCGTTGGCGGCACCTACCCGGCGGACGCCGGTACAGCCGTCCCGTCGGCACAGGTCCGCGACGTACTCCTCGAACTCCAAGGGCTGTAGCGACCAGACCTTCTCCATCGACCGCACGGCCCGAACCCGCGCCTCTTCCGCCAGTCGGGCCTTCTCGGCCTCGGCTTCACGGCGCCCGGCACGCACCAGGAACCCGGCCAGACCCCCACATGCCAAGACGGCCGACGCCACCAGCACCAACACGCCCGTTCCCATGTTCCGGCCCTCCCCCTCGAACTGCCGGCCGGCTACTGCTCCCCCTCCGCACCACGATCCATGCCCGAGGTGCACGATCTCGCCCCTTCGCGCCCATGTGGGAGTGCCGCCCAGGGGTGGTGTGGCCGGGTCTCGCACCAGCCATCTGTCCCGCGAGGGAAGGCCCATGGCTTGGCGGCTCTCAGGGGGCCTGCGGTCGCCCGGCAGGCGGGCACCGACGTGGGGCGCGATCCCGGGGAAGCTCAGCATGATCGCCGCGTCCGGAGGTGACGGAAACGGATTCTCGGTAGCGCTCGGCGAGCCGAGCCGGGGCCGTGTTCGTGGCAGCCGAGGGTGTGCGCTGGTGGCCGGTCAGGGTGTGCGCTGGTCGCGAGTGCGGTTCCGGTCGCGCAGCCGTACGGTCACGTAGACCGCGAGGGCGAGGGCGATCAGGATCAGGACGGCCTTGGAAAGGAACCCGACGTAGCGCCCCACCACGTCCCACTGGTCCCCCAGCCAGTAACCGGCCAGGATCAGGACCGCGTTCCATATCAGGCTGCCGAGCGTGGTCAGTGTGACGAACAGGGGCAGGGGCATGCGCTCCACCCCGGCGGGCACGGAGATGAGGCTGCGGAAGACGGGCACCATGCGGCCGAGAAAGACCGCTTTGGTGCCGTGCTCGGCGAACCACTTCTCCGTCCGCTCCAGGTCGCTGGACTTCACCAGCGGCAGCTTGGCCCAGATGGCGCGCATGCGTTCGCGTCCGAAGAGCATGCCGACCCAGTAGAGGGTCACCGCTCCTACGACCGAGCCGAGCGTGGTCCAGAACAGTGCGGAGGCGAGGGACAGCACTCCCTGCGCGGCGGCGAAACCGGTCAGTGGCAGGATCACCTCGCTCGGCAGGGGCGGGAAGAGGTTCTCCAGCGCGATGGCCAGGCCGGCTCCGGGGCCGCCCAGGGTGTCGATGAGATCGGCTGCCCAGCGCGCGGGACCGTCCGCAGGCTGCTGGGCCGCCAAGGGCGTGAGGTGCATATGAGTCTCCAAGCTGGCGGGTCGGTCGGTCACCTGGGGCCGCGCCCCTGCTTCCCTCCTCGCCGGGTCGCACATCGGCCGGCGCTCGGGGGCCTCCGGTCCGGAGGTGCCTTCCGTAGTACCCGCCCTGCGGCAAACCGCACCTGTGCGGTGGGAAGGGGGCGCTGGACATGCACGGCAGGCGCTCCTCCGTGAACGGACCAGCCCGGTCCGCGACCGTCCGGTGTACATGGAAGACGAGGCCAGGCTGACAGCCCGCGATCGTGGCCCTCGACCCTGCCTGACGCCGTGATGCGAGGCCGCCCCCGTACAGAACAGAGAAATCGCCGTCTGCCGGTGCCCCGCGTGGTTCGGAGCGGGTACCGAAGATCACGCCTGCGGCCCGGAACCTACCGGTTCGGTGCGGCAGGATGAGGCTGTGATCGTTACATGTCCCTGCGTGTGCTGCGGCCATCTGACCATGTACGGACCGCCGACCTCGTGGGGACGAGGGCTCCGTCGTGGATGGCATCCTGGTGACGGGGTCGTGACCGCTGTCCGGCCGGGGTCGATGTTCATTGCCGGGAGCTCGTGCTGAGTGGTGTCCTGGCCGAGTCGCTGTCGCTCGGCCTGCTGATAGGTGTCCTCGCCTTCGCGGTCGTCAGGCCGCGGGGGTTGCCCGAGGCGGTCTTCGCCGTCCCCGCCGCGGGGTTGCTCGTCGCGGTCGGGGCGGTCGCGCCCGCCGATGCGTGGCGGCAGGTCCGCGAGCTTTCGCCGGTGGTCGGGTTTCTCGCGGTGATCCTGGTGCTGGCGAGGCTCTGCGCGGACGAGGGGCTGTTCCGCGCGGCCGGCGACGCCGTCGCGCGGCGCTGCGGGCGCAACCCGCAGACCCTGCTGGGCGGCGTGTTCGTGCTGGCGTCCGTCACCACGGCCGCGCTGAGCCTGGACGCGACCGTGGTCCTGCTCACACCGGTCGTCTTCGCGACCGCGGCCCGGATCGGCGCCGCGCCGCGCCCTCATGTGTACGCGACCGCGCACCTGGCGAACTCGGCCTCATTGCTCCTGCCGGTGTCCAACCTCAGCAATCTTCTGGCCTTCACGGCGAGCGGACTGTCCTTCACGCGCTTCGCCGCCCTGATGACCCTGCCCTGGACGGCTGCCATCGCCGTCGAGTACGGGGTGTTCCGCCGCTTCTTCCGAGCGGATCTGGCCAAGGCCGTGCACCCGCCCGACGACACGGAACGCCGCACACCCGTGCCCCGTTTCCCGCTGGCGGTGCTGGCCCTGACCCTGGCCGGTTTCGCCGTGGCCTCGCTCGCCGGCGCGAGCCCCGCCTGGGCGGCGCTGGCCGGAGTGCTCGTCCTCTCCGTGCGGGCGCTGCGGCGCCGTACGACCACGCTCCGGCAGCTGGCCGCGGCGACCGCGCCCGGGTTCTGCCTCTTCGTTCTCGCCCTGGGCGTCGTGGTGGGCGCCGTCGTCGACCACGGACTCGGCCGGGGCCTGGCGGCCGTGCTGCCGGAGGGCGACTCACTCGCCGCGCTCCTCGCGTTCGCGGGCGTCGCGGCCGTCCTGGCCAACCTGATCAACAACCTGCCCGCGGTGCTCGCCCTGCTCCCTCTCGTGGCCCCGATCGGCCCCGGCCCGGTCCTGGCCGTGCTGATCGGCGTGAACGTAGGCCCCAATCTGACGTACGCGGGCTCTCTCGCCACCCTCCTGTGGCGACGCATCGTGCACGAGCACGAGGATCGCGTCGCCCTCGGCGAGTTCACCCGCCTGGGAGTGCTGGCCACCCCCGCCGCGCTCGTGGCGGCCGTCGTCGGCCTGTGGGGCGCCCTGAACGTCATCGGCGCCTGAGCCGCGGTGAGGGGCCCGCGCCTCAGAGGTCGCTGTCGATACCGGTGACGGCCGGCGGGCCGAGCGGCGCATCGGCTTCCGCGACGCCCGCCTCCCTCAGCGCGGCCGAGACAAGCCTGGTGGCGTCCAGTTCGGCCTCGTATTTGTCTGCGGCGTCGACTTCGAGCCGGATGGAGAACGTGCCGTCGTCGTTCAGTGTGAGCAGGTCCAGACCCTCGCTCTCGCTGACGTCGGTGTGCTGCGAGGCCAGCTGCCGTTCGAGGACCGAGCGCGCGGAGTCGGTGATGCCCGAGACGAACGTGCCGGGGACGGTGATGACGAAGGTGGTCATGGCGACTCCTCGCGTGGGGCGGAGCTTGCGTGTCGTCCTGCTTCCCTCATTCTCCGGGCCGAACCCGCCCCGGCCACGCCGCGCCACGGCGGGAGCGTCCGGGCGCCTGCCGGGAGGTCCCCGACCGCCGTCCCCGGGCCGGGTGGGCCCGCGGCCTCGACACGAGCCCGCCGGCACGCCTGCCTCGCGACGCCGCGGGAACCTGGGAAAAGGACGGACCGTAGGTCCCCTTTCCGGACAGCCGAGAAGCGAAGGTAAAGGGAGTTCGGACGCGGGGCAACCACCCGGGTAGGACGAGTTCGGTTTAGTCGGAGTTTACCCGCACTAAACTTTGCTGAATTACCGTCAGGGCGAAACATCATGGTCACCTCTATTGACATGGAGCGAACACGCGGCGCCTTATGGTGAAGAACTTCCGGCCCGCCCGATCGGCACCGGCGGAATCCCGCCCCACCCCGGCAGGACCCCCGGACACACACCGTTCGGAGCCTCGTACAGCACTCTGACAACGTTGTCTCACATGACGACCCCTCAACGGCACCCAGGCGCGCCCTCACCGGGCTGCCGTGCCGTACGAGTGTTCACCCGGCATCCCCCGGGCCGGCCCCCCGCTCCGATCCCCCGAGGAGAGGCATGAACAAGCAAAGAAGCACCTGGTGGACGGCGCTCGGTACTGCCGTCGCGGGTGTCGTCGGCCTTCTGCTGCCCGTCGTCGGTCCTGCCGGACCGGCCGAAGCCGCCGCCACCGCCACCGGAATCCACGTCAGCAACGGGCGCGTCTACGAGGCCAACGGCGCGGAGTTCGTGATGCGCGGGGTCAACCACGCTCACACCTGGTACCCGGACCGGACCGGCTCGATCGCCGACATCGCCGCCAAGGGCGCCAACACCGTCCGCGTCGTCCTCAGCAGCGGCGACCGGTGGACCAAGACCGGTGCGGCCGAGGTGTCGTCCCTGATCGGCCAGTGCAAGGCGAGCAAGGTCATCTGCGTGCTCGAGGTGCACGACACGACCGGCTACGGCGAGGACGGCGCCGCTGCGTCGCTGGACAAGGCCGCCGACTACTGGGTCGGCGTCAAGGGCGCACTGACGGGCCAGGAGAACTACGTCGTCGTCAACATCGGCAACGAACCCTTCGGCAACAGCAACTACAGCGCCTGGACGAACGCCACGAAGAGCGCGATCGGCAAGATCCGGAATGCCGGCATCCACCACGCGCTGATGGTGGACGCGCCCAATTGGGGCCAGGACTGGTCCCACACCATGCGAAACAACGCCGCGTCGGTCTTCGCCTCCGACCCGGACCGTAACACCATCTTCTCGATCCACATGTACGGGGTCTACGACACCGCCGCCGAGGTGCAGGACTACCTCGACCACTTCGTGAGCAACCGCCTTCCCCTCGTCGTCGGCGAGTTCGGAGACGCCCACAGTGACGGCAACCCCGACGAGAACGCGATCATGGCGACCGCCCAGGCCCTCCGTGTGGGCTACCTCGGCTGGTCCTGGAGCGGCAACGGCAGCGGGGTCGAGTACCTCGACATGGTCAACGGCTTCGACGCCGGCTCCCTCACCGCCTGGGGCAACCGCCTGATCTACGGCGCGAACGGCATCTCCACGACCTCCAAGGCCGCCACCGTCTACGGCGGCGGCAACGGGGGCGGGACGGGCGGGGGCACAGCAC
>NZ_JBFASK010000012.1:51991-177096 GCF_040677675.1 Streptomyces sp. NPDC053755
CCCAACGGCTACCCGTACTGCGTCCAGGGCAGCGCCTCCGACCCCGACGGCGACGGGTGGGGCTGGGAGAACAGCCGCTCCTGCGTCGTCCGCGGCAGCTCGGCGGACACGGGCTCCGGTGGAGGAAACACAGGCGGCACGGCGCCCAACGGCTACCCGTACTGCGTCCAGGGCAGCGCCTCCGACCCCGACGGCGACGGATGGGGCTGGGAGAACAACCGCTCCTGCGTCGTCCGCGGCAGCTCGGCCGATCGCTGATCCCGACGCGGCCCTCCCGCACGCGCGGGAGAGCCGCGTCGCCCTTCCGGCCCGTGCGGGCGGATGGGCGACGTCCTGGCGGGACGGCCACGGGCCGCGCCCTCCCGGCCTCCGGAGCCGGGTGAAGGGGACCCCATCCGCAGGCGGCCGCAGGACGCCTCCCGCTCCCCGAATCAGGCGAGTTGGGTCGCCTGCAGACGGGCGTAGGCCGCCCCCTTCGCCAAGAGTCCGGCGTGGGTACCGGTTTCCAGGACGCGGCCCTGGTCCAGTACGACGATCCGGTCCGCGTTCTTGACGGTCGAGAGCCGGTGCGCCACGACGAAGACCGTCCGGCCGGCCACCAGACGGGCCAACGCCTCCTGCACCGACGCCTCGGAGCGCGCGTCGAGCGCGGAGGTCGCCTCGTCCAGGACGAGGACGCGGGGGTCGCGTATCAACGCCCTCGCGATGGCGAGCCGCTGACGCTGCCCTCCGGAAAGCCGCGCTCCCCGTTCCCCCACGACGGTGTCGAGGCCGAGCGGGAGCGCGTCGACGAATGCGGTGGCGTTCGCGTTCCGCAGGGCGCGGCGGACGGTGTCCTCGTCGACGTGCGGCATTCCGTACGTGACGTTCTCCCGCACGCTTCCCTCGAAGAGGACCGACTCCTGGGGCACGACGGCCACGAAACGCCGGTAGGTCCGCAGGTCGAGCTCGCTCATGTCGCGTCCGTCCAGAAGAACGCGTCCGCTCGTCGCCCGGTGGAATCCGAGTACGAGGTTCAGGAGAGTCGATTTCCCGGCCCCGGATCCGCCGACGATCGCCACGGTCCGGCCCGCCGGAACCACCAGGTCGATGCCGCTCAGCGCGGGGCCGTCCTCCCGCTCGTACGACAGGCTGGCGTTCTCGAACCGGAACTCGCCCACCACCTCGTCCACGTCGACCTTGCCGTCGTTCTCCTCGAGGTCGGGGGCCTGGAGGATCTCTCCGACGGACTTCAGCGATTCCACGGACTTGCCGACGACCGGCGCCAGCGTCAGCAGGCTGGTCACCGCGCCCGTAAGCGTGGAGAAGTAGGCGCTGAGCATGACGACTTCGCCGGGGGTGACCGACGTCCACCCGTGGTACGCGACCAGCGCCGCGCCTGTGAGGCAGCCCATTCCGAGGCCGTTGAAGACGACCCACGAGAGCGAGCCGAAGCGGGCGTTGAGCAGGTCGAGCCGGGAGCCCTCGGCCAGGACGGCGTCCAGGTCCCGTCCGACGCGCCCCAGGGCGGTGCGCTCCAGGCCGTGGGCGCGGGTGATCGGGATGAGGGTGGTCATGTCGCTGACGCTGGCCGACATCTGTTCGACGGACCGCCGGTAGGAGGCGTTGCCCTCCCCTAGGCGGGACCTCAGCGCTGCGATGAGGAGCACGGAGACCGGGACGAGGACGAGGAAGACCGGCAGGAACACCGGGGTCACGACGGCGATGACGCCGAGCCCGCCGACGAGTGTCGCCACGGCCGTCAGACCGTTGTCGGCGGTCTGCTGGAGGCCGCTCTCGACGGTCTCCACGTCCCTCACCACCTTGGTGTGGAGCACCGAGGAGTTGGTTCGGCTGTGGAATCCGATGGAGAGCTGCTGCATGCGGTGGACCAGGGCGGTCCGCAGGTCGCGTCCGGTGCGGCGGATCGCTCCGTGCATCCACCGCACGTACACGAGGTGCAGGGGCGGGTTGAGGAGGAGCACGGAGAACATGACGGCGCAGTTCCACCACAGCTCCACGAGGGGGCGGTGTTCGACGACGACGTCGATGACGTTCGCCGTCACCGGAGGCAGCAGCCATACGGGCGCGTGCTTCGCGAAGAAGACCGCGACGGCGCCGGCGATACGCAGCCGGTCGGGGTGGAGGAGATAGGCGAAGGTGCGGAGGGGGTGTTCTCCGCGGTAGCGGTGGTCCAGCGGGTTCTCGGGCATGGACATGATCGACTCTTCCTCATCGTGTCCTGCGTTAACCGGTTCACTGCGCGGCGCCCGGGCACCGTAGCCGAGCCGGACCGTGGCCGGCAACGCACCATCGGCCAGGCCGACTTGTGGTCCGCTCCGCCTCCCCGGCCTCCCGCCCGGCCGAGACGGAAGCGCGCCCGAGGCGCTCCTCGGACACCGCGGGGCGCCCGCCCGCACGGCTTCTCGTGGCGCCGCGGACGGGCGGTAAGGTCTACACCGCCGAGGAACCGGAAAAGGACAGAGGTGGCGCGTGAAGCGACCGACCATGGCGGACATCGCACGCCGCGCCGGCGTGTCCAAGGTGGCGGTCTCGTATGCGCTGAACGACCAGCCGGGAGTGTCCGACGCGACGCGCGCGGCGGTCAAGAGCATCGCCGCGGAGTTGGGGTGGCGCCCCAGCAGCGCCGCTCGCGCCCTGACCGGCGGCCGGGCGCAGGCGGTGGGTCTCGCGGTGCGTCGCCCCGCACGGACGCTCGGCGTGGAGCCGTTCTTCATGGAGTTCATCAGCGGTGTGGAGAGCGCCCTCTCGGAACGGTCCTACGCGCTGATGCTTCAGATGGTCGGCTCGCAGGACGGCGAGATCGAGGTGTGCCGGCGCTGGTGGGGCGAGCGGAGGGTCGACGGCGTCTTCCTGATGGACCTCCTGGGCGAGGACGCGCGTGTGCCGGCGATCGAGGCCCTCGGCCTGCCGGCCGTGGTCGTCGGGCCGCCCGAGGCGGCCGGCTCGCTGCCGGCGGTCTGGTCGGACGACGGCGCGAGCGTCCACGAGATCGTGCGCTATCTCGCGGTGCTCGGCCACCGGCGCATCGCCCGGGTGGCGGGCCCGGCCGAGCTGTCCCACACGAGGATCCGTGACGCGGCGCTGCGCGCCGCCTGCCGGGAGGCCGGGATTCCCGAGGCGGGCGTGGTCCACACCGACTACACCGGTGAGGCCGGGGCCCGTGCCACCCGGGCGCTGCTGATCGCGCCGGAGCGGCCGACCGCCATCGTCTTCGACAACGACATCATGGCCGTGGCCGCGCTGTCGGTGGCGCAGGAGCTGGGTCTGTCCATCCCCGCCGATCTGTCCCTCGTCGCGTGGGACGAGTCTCCGCTGACGCAGGTGGTCCGGCCCGTGCTGTCGGCCGTGACACGGGACATCCCGGCCTACGGCGCGCGGGCGGCGAACGCGCTGCTCGCCCTCATCGCCGGCGAGACGGTCGGCCACATCCGCGAGGGCTATGCGCACTTCGCCCCCCGAGGCAGCACGTGTCCGCCGCCGGGCGGGCAGGCGGAGGCGCTCCAGGGCGCCTCCCCGACGTAGCGCGTCAACCGTAGGCAGGGGTTTTCGCATCCTTTCCCCACCCGGCCCGCCCGCCCCGGAGGACGGCTGTCGCCCTATTTGGTGGCTCCCTGGGAGAAGCCGTTGTAGATCCAGCGCTGGAGCAGCAGGAAGATGACGAGCGTCGGCAGGATGACGAGGATGGCTCCGGCCGAGATGGCCTCCCAGTGCGCCCCGAACGGCCCCTTGAAGCGGAACAGCGCGGTGGAGATCGTCCCGAGATCCTCGGAGTGCATGTAGAGGAACGGGATGTAGAAGTCGTTGTAGGTGGTGATGCCCTTGATGATGACGACGGTGGCGATCGCCGGCTTGAGCAGCGGGAAGATGATCTTCCGGTAGATCGTGAAGGCGTGGGCGCCGTCGAGCCGGGCCGCCTCGTCGAGCGAGACCGGGATGCCCCGGATGAACTGCAGGAAGATGTACACGGAGACGATGTCCGTGCCCATGTACAGCAGGATCGGGGCCCATCGGGTGTCCACCAGGCCGAAGCTGTTGATGACCTGGAAGGTGGCGACCTGGGTGGTGACCGCGGGGACCAGGGTGGCGACCAGGAAGAGCGCCATGACCGGCCTCTTGGCCCGGAAGTCGAAGCGGTCGATGGCGTAGGCCGTCATCGAGCCGATGACCACGGTGCCGCCGATGGAGAAGACGAGGATGAACGCGGTGTTCCAGAAGGCCGTGAGCATGTTGCCGTCGGTGAACGCCGTGACGTAGTTGTCGAGGTTCAGCCAGTCGCCGGGCAGCGACAGCGCGCCGCCGTCGTTGACCTCCTGCGACGTCTTGAGCGACGTGAGGAGGACGACGGCCAGCGGCAGCAGGACCACGGCGCTCGCCGCGAGCAGCGACAGGTACGTCAGCACGGTGCCGACGGGCGGACGGCGGGAGGGCCGGTGGCGGGCCGGGGCCGCGGTGAGGTCGGGGGTCATACGAGGTCCACCTTGTCGTCGGGCACGAGGCGGCGCTGGATCCAGGTGACCAGGAGGATGATCAGGAGCAGCACCACGGCGGCGGCCGAGGCCAGGCCGGTCTTGTTGAACTGGAACGCGAGCTTGACCGTCTGGATGACGAAGGTCGAGGTGCCGGTCGCGCCGCCGGTCATGATGTAGGGGATCTCGAACACGGACAGGGATCCGGAGATCGCCAGGATGATGCTGAGGCTCAGGACGGGCTTGATGCTCGGGGCGATGATGTGGCGGAACTGCTGCCACTTGCCGGCACCGTCCAGCTGGGCCGCCTCGTAGAGCTCGCCCGGGATGGACTGGATGGCGCCGAGGAAGAGGACGAAGGTCAGGCCGGTGAAGCGCCAGACGGAGACCCCGGCGAGGGAGACGTTCGCCGACGTCGGGTCTCCGAGCCAGGGGTGGTCGGTGGTGACGCCCAGCCAGGACAGGACGGAGTCGAGAGTGCCGCCGTCCTGGAAGAAGTAGAGGAAGACGAATCCGATGGCGACGCCGTTGATGAGGTAGGGGAAGAAGAGGATCCCCTTGAAGAAGTTCCGGAACCTGAGGTCGAAGCTCAGGACGGTGGCGAAGTAGAGCGCGACGGCGATCTGCACGACGGAGGCGGCGAGGTAGTAGCCGCTGACGAAGAAGACGCGGAAGAGTTCGGGGCGGGTGAAGATCTGTACGTAGTTGTCGAAGCCGACGACTTCCCGGTCCGGGCTCACTCCGTCCCAGTCGGTGAAGCTGTACGAGACCATGCTCGCCACGGGAATGTAGGTGAACGTGATCAGCAGCGCGAGCGGCGCCGCCAGGAAGAACCAGGGGGTGAGCCGGCGCAGCGGGGAGTGCCGCCAGGAGCGCGGCGTGGCGCCTCCCGGGGCCCCGCGCTCGGCGGGCCGGCTCCTCCCCCGCGGGGAGCCGGCGGGGGATCGCCTCTTCACGGCGGCCCCCCGGGGGACGGTGTCGGTTGTCTCGGTCATGTCGGCCTTTCGTGTCCGCGACTGCGGGGTCCAGGGGCCCCGGCCGGTGTCGTACGGCCGGGGCCCGCTCCGCCGGTCGGTCAGGAACCGGCGGTCTTCGCCGCCTCGTCCCACCTCTTGTCGAGTTCGGCGAAGAGGTCCTCGAGGCTGCCCTTCTGGGCCCCGCGGGCGGTGTCGACCAGCCGCTGCCGGTAGTCGGGCTTGGTGAGGCCGATCTCGGCCGCCTCGTCGATGTCGTTGACCGTGGCGGTCTTCGCCTCGGAACGATCGACCAGTATGACATCGTTGTCAACGAAGTCCTTGAGGGTCGTCGGCATCGCCGCGGCCTTGACCGCGGAGACGACGCCCTCCTTCTCGGAGTAGCCGGACTTCTCGGTGAACCAGTCGATCCAGGCGCGTGCCGCGGGCTTGTTCTCGGAGTAGATGCTGACGGCCTGCTGGTAGTCGGAGGTCACGGTGGAGCAGAACACGCCGTTCTTCTGGGTCGGGAAGGGCATGAAGCCGATGTCCTCGGGAGAGACGCCCTCGTCCTTGGCCGCCCTCTGCATCTGCGCGATGGACCAGGAGCCCAGCATCATCGTGCCGATCTCGCCCTCGGCGAGCAGGGCCTTGGAGGTCTCCCAGTTCGTGGTGGTGGGGTCCTTCTCCGAAAGTCCCTGCTTCACGATGTCGTGGAGCAGGGTGTCGATCGTCCGGAGTTCACTGCCGGCCTTCCAGGGAGAGACCGGGCCGGCCAGCGCGTTGCTCGCCTGCGCGTCGCAGCTGACGGCGCCGTGGTTGGCGCTCCACTGGACGAGCGGCCAGCCGTCCTTGAAGTTCGTGTAGTACGGGATGGCGCCCGTCTTGTCCTTGATCGCCTTCAGGGCGGCGGTGAACTCCTGCGGGGTCTTCGGCCACTCGGTGACGCCGGCCTTCTTCCACAGGGCCTTGTTGTAGACGAAGCCGTTGGCGGTGCCGAACTGCGCGATGCCGTAGGACTTGCCCTCCACCTCGGTCTTGTCCGCGAAGCGGTACTTCTTCCCCAGCTCGGCGGAGGTCCCGAGCGAGGCGAAGAACTTCGGGTAGTCGTTCTTGGCCACGGCCCCGGGGATCCCGAGCACGTCGCCGTAGGACTTCGCGTTGAGGCGGATCTTCACCTCCCCCTCGTAGTCGGTGATGCCCTCGAACTTCACCTTCACCTTGGGGTAGACCCGGTTGAACTCGGCGGCATACGCCTTCATGGCGCCGTTCTGGACGAGGTCGGTCCGGTGCGTGAGGACCTTGATCTCGCCCGAGACCTCCTTCGGGTCGGCGGGAGGGGTGGCCGTCTGGCCCGTGACGGCGCCCCCTCCCCCGCCACATCCGGCCACGGCCAGCATCGCGGCGGACAGGAACACGCCCGTGAGCGCCATCGACTTCTTCCCCATTGCCCAACTCCTTCAGGGTTACGGCTCAGGTCTGCGGTGGGATGACGGAACTATGTCAGGCGGACGTGAACCGGTAAAGTGCAGATTTCCCGCGCGATACTCAATCGTTACCGTGACCGCCGGAAAGTCCCAGGACGACCCGGATCCCGCGCAATGGCGACGACCATCCGCGAGCGGCGGTCTGCTTTACCGGTTCATGGACAGCCACCTCGCGGTGCGGATAGTTTGTCGCCTCGTATCCGCACCCCGCCCCCTGCCAGGCGATTGGAGCCGCACATCATGAAGGACGTCACCCAGCTGACCGAGGGTTGGAGACTGCGCCACGAGGACGCGCTGCTCCCAGCCGCCGTCCCCGGCTGCGTCCACACCGATCTGCTCGCCGCGCAGGTCATACCCGACCCGTTCATCGGCCACAACGAGACGGAGATCGCCTGGGTCGGCCGCCGGGGCTGGTCGTACGTCACGGAGCTGAACCCCGCGGGCGGGCACGAGCGCGCCGAGCTGGTCTTCGAGGGTCTGGACACCGCCGCGGAGGTGGTGCTCGCCGGCGAGAGCCTCGGCACGACGCGCAACATGCACCGCGTCCACCGCTTCGACGTCACCGGCCGCTCGGGCCCGCTGGAGGTCAGGTTCGCCTCCGCCTACGAGGAGGCGGACCGCGTCCGGACCCTGACCGGAGAGCGGCCGAACGTCTACCCCGAGCCCTTCCAGTACATCCGCAAGATGGCTTCGAGCTTCGGCTGGGACTGGGGCCCGACCGTCGTGACGGCGGGCATGTGGCGCCCGGTCCGCCTGGAGCGCTGGTCCACCGCCCGGTTCGCCCAGGTCCGCCCGCTGGTCACCGTCGAGGGGAGGACAGGCCGGATCGAGCTGCGGGTCCGCGTCGCCCGTACCGAGAGCGGCGCCGGCCGCGCGCTCACCCTCCGCGCCGGCGTCCGGGGGGTGGAGGGCGAGGTCTCCTTCGAAGGCGACGAGGCGGCCTTGCGCCTGGAGGTCCCCGAGCCGGAGCTGTGGTGGCCGCGCGGCCACGGAGAGCAGCCCCTGTACGGACTCGACGTCGCCCTCCTCGACGAGGAAGGCCGTCCGCTCGACACCTGGGAGGGCCGCATCGGCTTCCGGACCGTCGAGATCGACCGCTCCGCGGACGAGCACGGCACCGGTTTCACCTTCGTCGTCAACGGCGTGCGGATCTTCGCCCGCGGGGTCAACTGGATCCCCGACGACGTCCTGCCGTCCCGCGTGACACCCGAGCGCTACCGGTCCCGGCTGACCCAGGCAGCCGAGGCCAACGTCGACCTGGTGCGCATCTGGGGCGGTGGCATCTACGAGGACGACGCCTTCTACGACGTCTGCGACGAGCTCGGGCTCATGGTGTGGCAGGACTTCCTCTTCGCCTGCGCGGCCTACCCGGAGGAGCAGCCGCTGCGCGGCGAGATCGAGGCAGAAGCGCGTGACAACGTTGTCCGCCTGATGCCGCACGCCAGCCTGGTCCTGTGGAACGGGAACAACGAGAACCTCTGGGGCTTCCGCGACTGGGAGTGGGAGCCGGCCCTCGCGGGCGACTCGTGGGGGGAGGGGTACTACCTCGGCCTGCTCCCCCGCATCGTCGCCGAACTCGACCCGACCCGGCCCTACACCGCGGGCAGCCCCTGGTCCGGCTCCTGGGACCACCACCCCAACGACCCCGCCCACGGCACCCACCACTCCTGGGAGGTGTGGAACCGTCAGGACTTCGCCGACTACCGGGCGGACGTGCCGCGCTTCGTCGCCGAATTCGGCTGGCAGGCGCCCCCCGCCCTCGCGACGCTGCGGCGCGCCCTGCCCGGCGAGGACCTCGCCCCCGACTCCCCCGGCATGCTGCACCACCAGAAGGCGGAGGACGGCAACGGCAAGTTGAACCGGGGGATCGGGCGCCACTTCGAGCTGCCGGAGGGCGACTTCGACCGCTGGCACTACCTGGCCCAGGTCGTCCAGGCCCGCGCCGTCGCGGCCGGCATCGAGCACTGGCGGGCCAACTGGCCGGTGTGCGCCGGCACCGTCGTGTGGCAGCTCAACGACTGCTGGCCGGTGAGCTCGTGGGCCGCGATCGACGGCGACGGGCACCTCAAGCCGCTCTACCACGAGCTGCGCCGCGTCTACGCGGACCGTCTGCTGACCTTCGTACCCGGCGAGGACGGGCCGGTGCTCGTGGTCGACAACCAGTCCGCCACCCCGTGGCGGACGGCCCTCACCCTGCGGCGCACCGGAGCGGACGGCACCGTCCTGCGCCAGGCCGTCGTGGAGGTCGAGGCGGGCCCGCGCTCGGTCGCCAGGCCGACGCTGCCGGCCGAGGTGCTGCCCCCGCCGGGATCGGCCAAGGAGTTCCTCGTCGCCGACGCCGACGGACTGCGCGCGGTCCACTTCCCCGTCCCCGACAAGGAGTTCGCCTACCCGGCCGCCGCGTACGACGTCCGCCTCGAAACCCTTTCCGGGAGCGACACCGTGGACGTGGTGGTCACGGCCCGGACCCTGGTGCGCGACCTCCTCCTGCAACCCGACCGGCTCGCCCCCGGCGCCCGCGCGGACCGCGGCCTGCTCACCCTGCTCCCTGGCGAAGAGGCGCGGATCGTGGTCAGCGGCTGGAGCGGAACCGACGTGGCAGCCGTACGGGACGCGTTGTTCAGCGTGGAACCGGCGTGACCGCCCCAGCCGCTCGCGTCACCATCAACGACGTCGCCGCACGGGCCGGGGTGTCGAAGAGCGCCGTCTCCATGGCGTTCAACAACCGCCCCGGAGTGTCGCGGGCGACACGCGAGCGCATCTTCGACATCGCCCGGGAGCTGGGCTGGACCCCGCACCAGTCCGCCCGGAGCCTGTCGAACCGGCGCACGGGCATCGTGGGCCTGGCGATCTGCCGCCCGGCCCGCATGCTCGGCCTCGAACCCTTCTACATGGAGTTCATCTCCGGCATCGAGGACGTGCTGGCGGAGCGCTCGTGCTCGCTGCTCCTGCGGCTGGTGCGGGATCTGGACGAGGAGGCGGCCCTCTACGAGGAGTGGTGGCGGGGCCGGACGATCGGCGGGGCCATCCTGGTCGACTTCCACCGCGACGACCCGCGCATCGCGCCGCTGCGGGCCCTGGGCATGCCGGCCGTCGCGGTGGGGCACCCGTCGCTCACCGGAGGCTTCCCCTCCGTGTGGACGGACGACGCGTCCGCGGCCGCGGACGCGGTGCGCTATCTGGCGGCGCTCGGCCACCGGCGCATCGCACGCGTCGGCGGCCCCGCGGGCCTCGGGCACAGCGGCATCCGAGCCGCCGCGTTCGAAGCCACCATGGCCGAACTCGGCCTGAGCGACTGCCGTCAGGTCGCGACCGGCTTCGTGGGAGAGGAGGGGGCCAGGGCGACGAGGAGCCTGCTCCTGTCCCGCGACCGCCCGACGGCGATCGTGTACGACAACGACATCATGGCCGTGGCGGGGGCGGCGGTGGCCTCGGAGATGGGGCTTGTGGTGCCGGACGACGTGTCGCTGCTCGCCTGGGACGACTCGCAGTTGTGCCGGCTCACGCACCCGCCCCTGTCGGCCATGAGCCATGACGTGCACCAGTTCGGCGAGGCGGTCGCGCGCGCGCTGTTCGAGGTGATCCAGGGCACCTACGACGGGAACCACCAGGTGCCGACGCCGGCTCTGGCACCGCGTGGTTCCACGGGGCCGCCACGGCGCGCATGACACCCGGAAACGGCGAAGGGGCTGTACCTCCACGGGGTACAGCCCCTGTCGGTTCCGGCCCCGCCCCTCTACCGCTCCGCGGGGGCGAGCCCGTGCCGACGCAGCCAGCGCAGCTGCTCGACGGCCGTCGCTCCCTTGCCGCCGGCGTGGTCGGCGAAGTGCCACTCCCTGATGTCCTTCTCCCCCGCGTAGTTCCGGTACGCCGCCAGGACGGTGGAGGGGGGACAGACCGGGTCCATGAGGCCGGCGCTGAACAGGGCGGGCGCCGTCGCCCGACGGGCGAAGTGCGCGCCGTCGAAGTGGGCCAGGGTGGCGAAGGCCCGCTCGGCCTCGTAGGGGGCGTGGTGACGCAGATAGGCGACGAGCTCGGTGTAGGGCCCGTCGGTCGCGGTCTCGGCGCCGCGCCGGATGTGACACAGGAAGGGCACGTCGGGAAGGGCGGCGGCGACACGGTCGCCGGCGAGCCCCGCCACGGCGAGGGCAAGACCGCCTCCCTGACTGGCGCCCTGCACCACGATCCGGTCGCCGTCCACGTGAGGGATCGCGCGCGCGGCGTCGACGGCGCGCACGCAGTCGGTGATCAGGCGACGGTAGTAGTGGGCGTCCGGGTCCTCGATGCCCCTGGTCATGAAGCCGTGCACCCACTGGGTTCCCGCGTCCGGATGCGGGTCCGGGGTGTCGTGGCCCTGGCCCCGGCTGTCGACGACGAGGTGGGCGTAGCCGGCGGAGGCGTAGAGGAGATGGTCCGTCACCAGCCCCCGCCCGCCGCTGTAGCCGAGGTACGTGATCACCGTCGGCAGGGGCCCCTCGGCCTCCGAGGGCACGATGAACCATGCGGCGACGGGATGGCCCGCCCAGCCGGGGAACCGTACGTCGTAGGCGTCGAGGGTCTTCAGGAGGGAGTCGCGCACGGGGCGGAGTTCCGGAGCGCCGCCCGCCTGTCGGGCTGTGCGCAGGGTCCCCTCCCAGAAGGCGTCGAAGCCGTCCGGTTCGACGGGGGGCCTGTCCAGGGTGGCCGGGTGGTCGGGGGGCAGATCGGCGTACGGCAAGAGAGGTTCCTCCAGTTCGCGTCCGCCCGCCCGGGGACGCTCGGCCCCGGGCGGGCGGGAGTGCGGTGATGCCTGACACGGGTGGCGTGGCTCCCGGGTCCTGACGAGGCCGCGGGAGCAAGCGGGACGTGCCCGTCGGAGGATCACTCCCGCTGCCGCGACTGCCGGGACCGCCGCGACGGGTTCCGTTCGTCGCTGGGTGACGCTGTCGGAGTGGGAAAGGCGATAGGCGATCGCAGGGGATGGCGCGCGCATTCCTCGGCGGTCGCCCCGACGGACATCGAGATCACAGGGGGCGCACGCCCCGGACAAGAGGCGAGCACGGAACCGCTTAAGCGCGGTCGGCGGTTCGGCTGTCCGCGTACGTTCGGTCCTGCTTCCCGGCGCCGCCCATGCCCACGGTGGCCCGGAAGACCGTCCCCGCGCCGGTGAGCGAGACCTCGGACGCGGCGGGGACGTAGACGGAGCGACCGGGCCCGATGCGCACGGCGCCAGAAGCCGCGGTCACCTCTGCCTCGCCGTCGACGCAGAGGAGGATCTGCGGAGCGCCGGCCGGGAGCCGCCGGGCCGGCTGGTCCGGTCGCAGCCGGAACCGCGACAGGCGGAAGTCGTCGACGGGGGCCGGGTAGGCCTCCTCGCCGTCCTCCTCGCGGGGCGTGAGCACGCGGGTGGGCATCGCCGTGAACCGTACGACCTTGACGAGTTCGGCCGCGTCGACGTGTTTGGACGTCAGCCCGCACCGCAGGACGTTGTCGGAGCTCGCCATGATCTCCACCCCCAGGCCGGAGAGGTACGCGTGCGGGATCCCGGCACCCAGGAAGAGGGCCTCACCGGGCTCCAGCACGATGTGGCGCAGCATCAGGGCGGGCAGCAGGCCCGGGTCGCCCGGGTGGGCGCGGGCGACGCCCGCGTAGGCGACGAAGTCCGCCTGGTACGGGCCGCCGCGGCCGGCCGCCGCCTCGACGGCCCGGGTGACGGCGTCGACGAGACCGGCGGGAGGGGCCAGGAAGGCCGTGAAGACCTCGGCGAGAGCCCGCGCCTCGGGCAGCGCGCGCAGCGTCGAGGCGTGGGGGTCCAGTGCGGGTACGCGGAGGGTGTCGAGCAGGTCGGCGCACTGCCGTGGCGCCCTGAAGCCGCACAGCCCCTGGAACCGGTCCAGGGCCACGAACATCTCGGGTTTGTGGTGGGCGTCCCGGTAGTTGCGGTGGGGGGCGGTCAGGGGGACGCCGAGGGCGTCCTCGAGTGCGAATCCGGCGCGGGCCTGCGCGAGGTCGGGATGGACCTGGACGGAGAGGGGCGCGTCGGCGGCCAGCAGTTTGAGCAGGAACGGCAGCCGGGGCCCGAACCGGCGCAGGGTGTCCGCCCCCAGCTCCGCGAGCGGGTCCGCGGCGATGACCTGGTCCAGGGGCAGCGGTTCGCGGGCGCGGGGGACCCGGGACGGCGCGGCGGGGTGGGCTCCCATCCACAGTTCGGCCTGGGGGTGCCCGCTGGGTGCGGTGCCCATCAGGCGCGGCAGGGCGGTGACCGAGCCCCAGTCGTAGGACTGGACGGTGTTGAGCAGCAGATCCACGATGACTTCCTGGGATGGGGGAGGCGAGGGGGCGGCGCGAGGACGCCGGAGGAGGAAGGCGAGGGAGAGCCCCTCAGGTCACGGGCCCCGGGGCCGGGCCGGCGGGCGCCTGGGCAGCCGGCGGCAGACCGCCGCGCGGCGGCGCTCCGGCCCTCTGCGGCGCTCCCTCCGCATACGACTCTCCCGCCGCCTTCGCCGCTCCGGCCGCCTGCGGCACTCCGACGACCGACGACGCACCGGCCACCTGCCGCACTCCCGCTGCCGCGGCGCCCGCGGCGGCGGCCCCGATCAGGCCCGCGTCGAGGCGGAGGCCGGCGGGCACCACCCGTACACCCCGGGTGAAGTCGAGGACCGCGTACGAGGCCAGGTGATGCCGGAGCGGCCCGAACAGCGTCTCGCCGGACTCGGCGACGCCGCCGCCGACGACCACGAGGTCGAGCTCGACCAGGGCCGTCGCCGCCGCGATCCCCGCGGCAAGGGCGCGGCCCGCGCGGTCGAACGCCGCGAGGGCACGCGGATCGCCCGCGCGGGCGGACGCCGCGACCTCCTTCGCCGTCGCGGGGGCCCCCGCCGGAGGGGTCCAGCCGGATTCCAGGGCGTGGGCCGCGATCGCCGTACCGCTGGCGAAGCGCTCCACGCAGCCCCGTGCCCCGCAGGGGCACAGGGGGCCGTTCTGGTCGACGGTGATGTGCCCGATGTGGCCCGCGTTCCCGGACGCCCCCGCGTGGAGCGCCCCGCCGAGGACCAGCCCGCCGCCCACGCCGGTGGAGACCACCATGCACAGCACGTTGTCGACGCCCCGGGCCGCACCCAGCCAGTGCTCGGCCGCGGTCATCGCCACGGCGTCCCCGACGAGTACGGGCCGTATCCCGGCGGGCATCGCCGGGTGCGCCCGCACCCGGTCCACGAGCGGGAAGGAACGCCAGGCGGGGATGTTCACCGGGCTGACCGTGCCCGCGACCGTGTCGACGGGACCCGCGCTGCCGATGCCCATGCGGGTCAGGGATGCCCACCGCGGGTGCGCCGCGAGGTCGTCCACGACCGCGGAGACGGCGGCCATGAGTTCCTCCGCGGAGCCCTGCGCCGGAGTCGGCCGCTGCGAACGGGTCAGAAGGCGCCCATCGGCATCGACGAGGGCCCCGGCGATCTTCGTGCCCCCGACGTCGAGTGCTCCGTACACCATCGTGTCCAACCTTTCCGTGACAGCTTCGTGGCGGCTTCGTGGCCCCGGCTTCCGGCATCCGCGGCCTTCACTGTGCCCAGCCTTGACAACGTTGTCTAGTAAACTGGTTCAGTAAAGCCCCGGTTCAGTAAAACCACGGGCGAGCCCGGCGCCCGCTCGACCGCCTGTCGCCCACCGCGCCTGCTCCCCTACAGTGCGTGATGCCCGTATGCGGTCCTCGCCGACGCACAGACGCCGATCAGGAGCAGCCCCGTGGCCACCCCCACCACCCCCGGTTCCCTTCCGCCCTCTTCTCCGCCTTCTCCTCCGGCGGCCCGTCCGGTCCCCGAGCTGGACCCCGCGGCCGTCGAGCGGTGGCGGGCCGACGGAGGGGAACCCGTCGACCTCTTCACCCAGGCACGCGAACGGCTCGGCGGCGTGGCCGCGTTCCGGCTCGGGCCGCGGCCGACCGTACTCGTCACCGCCCCCGAGGCGGTGCGACACGTGCTCGCGCTCCACCACGGGCGGTACGTCAAGCGCTCCCACCGCGCCCGGCTGCTCGTCGGCGACGGCGTCCTGGCCGCGACGGGCGAGGCGTGGCAGCGCCAACGCAAGCTCCTCCAAGCCCAGTTCACCGGGCGCGGCATGCTCCGCTACGAGCAGCGGATCATCGGCGCCGCCCGGACCACCGCGGCGCGCTGGGCCGCCTGCGCGCGCACCGGCCAGGTGCTCGACGTCGGTGCCGAGATGCGCCGTTTCGCCCTGGACACCATCTGGCGGTCCCTGACCGGGCACCCTCTCGACTCCGGAACGGAACGCGAACTGGCCGCCGTGGAGACGGTCATGGCCGCGTTGCCCCGTCTGCCCGCCGACGGCGCCGCCCAGGGTCCGGTCGCCGCCGAGTCGGCGGCGATCGACGCCGTGGCGCACCGCGCCGTCGCCGCCGCCCGGGACGGTGGAGCCGGTCCCGACGGCCCGGGTCTCCTGCACGTCCTGCTGGAGGCGCCGGACCCCGAGTACACCGACCGGCTGATCCGCGACGAGCTGGTCACTCTGCTGGTCGCCGGGCACGAGACCACCGCCACGACTCTGACCTGGCTCTTCCTCCTCCTCGACCACAACCCGTGGGCCCGCGAGGAGGCCCTGGCCGCGGGCGCGACGGGCTCCCCCGAGCAGCGGCGGGCGGTGTCGGCCCTCGTCCACGAGACCCTGCGCTTGTATCCCTCCGCCTGGGTGCTGCCGCGCTGCGCCGCGGAGGACGACGTTCTCGCCGGACACGAGGTCAAGGCCGGTACGGACGTCCTCGTCTGCCCCTACCTCACCCACCGGGATCCCGAACTGTGGGAGGAGCCCGACCGGTTCGACCCCGGGCGCTTCACCGTCCCCGGGCGGCGCCCCGCACAGGCAGGCAGCTACCTTCCGTTCGGCATCGGGCCCCGGGCCTGCCTGGGCTCGCAGTTCGCCCTCCGGGAGTCCACGGTCCTCCTCGAGCACCTGCTGCCCGCCCACACCCCTCGCTTCCGATCCCGGCCCACCAAGGCCGTCTACGGCATCACCGTCCGTCCGGACGGTCCGACCCCGGCGACGCTGGACGGTGCGACGGCCGGCAGACCCGCTGACCCGCTGGCGGGCTGACCGGGATCCGGACCCGTGCATCCGCCCATCCGTACGGCGCTCGGACCCGCTCACCCGCCGTCGGACGGAAAACGCGTGGACCGGACGGGCATCGGCACGGGACACTCCCTTTGCTCACCTTTCGGTCCGAGATCATAGGGTTGGGATGGATACAGGACCATCGCGCGACGGCTTACCGAGCAGGGGTTCGGTGCGCCTCGCCCTGCGCCATTACGGGCGCGAACTCCTCCGGCTCCGGTGGCTGACCGCCCCGGCGATGCTGCTCCCGGCGCTGGGCAACATCGGCATCTTCTACATCGCCCCGCTGGTCGTCGCGAAGCTCGTCGGCCGGATCGCCGGCGACGACGGCCCGTCCTCGGGCGCCGGTCCGATGCTCCCGTACGTCCTGGGCTTCGCCGGCGTCCTGCTGCTCGCCGAGGCCCTCTGGCGCGTCGGACTGCACTGCCTCAACCGCCTCGACGCCCGGGGCATCGAGAACCTGTACGTGATCGGCATGGACGAGCTGTATGCCAAGGACGCCGCGTTCTTCCACGACAACTTCGCCGGGTCGCTGACCAAACGGGTGCTGAGCTTCGCCTCCCGCTTCGAGGAGTTCGTCGACACGCTGACGTTCTCGGTCATGGGCAGCTTCGTCCCCCTGGTGTTCGCCTCGGTGGTCCTGTGGCAGTACGACCCCCTGCTCGTCGTCGGCCTGCTGACGCTGATCGCGTTCACCGGGTTCTGCGTGACCCCGTTGATCCGACGCCGCCAGCGGCTCGTCGCCCGCCGCGAGCAGGCGATCGCCCGGGTGGCGGGACACGTCGCCGACAGCCTGATGAACATGGACACGGTCCGGTCGTTCGCCGCCGAGCAGCGCGAGGCCGCCGAACACCGGACCCGTGTCGCCGCGTCGCGGCGGCTCACGCTCCGGTCGTGGGACTACGGCAACCTGCGCATCGACACGCTGGTCGCCCCGATGTCCGTCCTGACCAACGTGCTCGGCCTGCTGCTCGCCGTCGCCCTCGGCGGAGGTGAGCACGGCGTTGAGGCGGTCGTCGTGGCGTTCACCTACTACGCCAACGCGACGCGGATCATGTTCGAGTTCAACCAGATCTACCGCCGCCTGGAGAGCGCGATGACGGAGGCCGCGCAGTTCACCGAACTGCTCCTGGAACCGCCCACCGTGGTCGACCCGCCGGCCCCGGAGCCGCTGCTCTCCAAGGGATCCGACGTGCGCTTCGAGCGGGTGGAGTTCGCCCACGCGGGCGCGGGCCCGCTCTTCGAGGGCCTCGATCTCGCCGTGCCCGGCGGCGCGAAGATCGGTCTCGTCGGCCGGTCGGGCGGCGGCAAGACCACGCTCTCCCGTCTGTTGCTGCGCATGAGCGACATCGACGGCGGGCGGATCCTGATCGGTGGGCAGGACATCAGCCGGCTCCGGCAGTCCGACCTGCGCAGCCTCATCGCGTACGTGCCGCAGGACCCGGCCATGTTCCACCGCACCCTGCGGGAGAACATCGCGTTCGCCAGGCCGGACGCCACGGAGGCCGAGATCCGGCGCGCGGCCGAGGCCGCGCACGTCACGGAGTTCGCCGACGCGCTCCCCGACGGCTTCGACACGATGGTGGGCGAGCGGGGGGTGAAGCTGTCCGGCGGGCAGCGCCAGCGGGTCGCGCTCGCGCGGGCCATCCTGCGCGACGCGCCCATCCTGCTGCTGGACGAGGCCACCAGCGCCCTGGACTCGGAGAGCGAGATCCTCGTGCAGGACGCCCTGTGGAGGCTGATGGACGGACGGACCGCGCTCGTGGTGGCGCACCGGCTGAGCACGGTCGCGACGATGGACCGGCTCGTCGTCCTCGACCGCGGGCGGATCGTCGAGCAGGGCACGCACCAGGAGCTCCTCACCGCGGACGGGGCCTACGCGAAGCTGTGGCAGCACCAGTCGGGCGGCTTCCTCGACGACACCACCGCGCGGGCCGACGTGCGCTGAGGGCGGGCCGCCGTGTGCCGAGGGCGGGCCGCCGTGCGTCGCGCTCCGGCATCGCCGACGGGAGCCCGACGCACGGCCGGCCACGCGCCGGCGTCCCGGGCGAGTACGGTCTCGCCTCGCGGGCGCGACACCCCGCGGGCCGGTCCGGGGTGTGGCCTCAGCGGCGCGGGAGCGGCGGCTGGGCGAGACGGACGAGTTCCAGCGCCTGCTCGGGGAACCAGTCGCCCGCCGCGGGGTCGACGGTGCCGCGCTCGGGGTCCTCAGGACCGGCGGTGCCGCGCAGGCACAGGCCGTCCGACTCGCCGGGGATCTTGATCCAGAGCTTGGCGTCGTACAGCGGGTCGCCGGTGACCGTGGTCGGACGGTCGCCGAGGCCTCGGCCGGGAGGGTTGCACCAGTCCTGGGCGTCGGTGTACTTGCCGGCGGGAGCGGTCCACGGTCCGAGGCCGTTGCGGCTGGTGTCCGTGACGAAGTGCTTCATCCGGGACAGGGGCGTCTTCACGTTGTCCGCGATCCAGGCCTGGGCGTCGGCCCGCGGCCAGTACTGGTCGGGGCAGTCGGCCGCGGCGCCGCCGTCCTCGGCGTATGCGATGCAGGAGGAGATCAGCGTGCCGTACCAGTGGCTGTCCTCCTCCGTACGGTAGTTGGAGGCGTTGGTGAAGAAGCCGGTGGCCTCGGCGACCCCGCCGCGGACCAGGCGGGGCACGATCGACGTCACGCTGTGCCAGCCCGGGTGGCCGGTGTCGAGGTAGACCTTGGTGCGGGCGAGGGATTCCAGGGTGTCGACGGCGTAGTTGACCTCGGTGTAGCGGGCGGTGGTCCTGGTCCCCCGTTCGTCGTCCTGGCCGCAGTCGGCGGGCAGGAGGGCGAGCGAGTCGGGTTCGAGGACGATCATGGCCGCGTGGCCCCCGATGCCTCGCGCGACGGCGTCCACCCATGCCTGGTACTCGGCCGTGGTCGACGCGCCTCCGCCGGAGTAGTTCGAGCAGTCGCGGCCGGGCACGTTGTACAGGGCGATGACGGGCACGGCACGCTTGCGGGCGGCGTCCCGGACGACCGCCCGGGCCTGCCGCTCGACCTCGGCCGGCGTCTGGTCGCCGTACCAGACGGCCTGCGGCGTGTGGGCCATGGCGAGGATGCCTGCGGCGTCCGCGTACCGGCCTTCCCGCACGAGCCCGGCGGCCTGCCGGTACGCGTCCGGGTTGGCCTTCGGGGTGTAGAGACGAGTCCCGTGCGAGCGGGAGGAGCCCGCCGGGTCTTCGGCGGCGGCGGGCTAGAGGCCCGCCAGCAGGGCGGCTGCGAGAGCCATGGGCAGCGCGAGCACGTGGGCGGCGGTTCTGCGGCGCATGAGCGAGGGCCTCCGTCGACGGTACGTTTCCCTGAACGCCCCCTGCCATATGGGAGCGCTCCCATGATGCTTGTGGGTCCCTGGCGCCCCGTCAAGCTCCTTGCACGGCACAGCCGGAGAAAAGCCGCGGCTTTGCGGCGGGCCCGCACCGCACCCCTCTTGGATCCGTGCGCTCCGGGCGCATCCGGAGCGCACCGATCGGCGGTATTGCCTGACAGAGTCCCCACCTCCTGCACGTCGGCGGAGGTGGGGACTCGCCGGCACGGGCCGCGACGGACGCCGCGCCTCGTCGTTGACCGGCGCGCGAGCCGCCGGCCGACCGCGGCACCGGGCGGACGGGCGGACGGGCGGCACGAGCTGGACGAGCTTCACGCTCCGCACGGCACGGGCCGACTGACCCGGTGCCGACGCCCCGGGTGCCTGGCCCCCCGGCGGGCGGGCCGATCGCCCCGGCGGGGTGGGTGGTGCGTCACGTCGACAGGCCGGACGACCGTCAGTCCTGTTCCGCTTCGGACAGAGCTGTCGTGATGAGACGGGTGGCGAAGTCGCGGTCGTCGGTGAGGCGGTTGATGTGCTCGGCGAGCAGGAAGGCGGTGGCCTCCAGAGGGTTCATCTCCTCCTCGGTCCAGTCCCCGTACTGCCGGCGCCACAGACTGGGGCTCAGGCCGGTACCCGCCGCGACGACCAGGCCGGCCATCGTGGGGATGGCGTCGGGGTGGACGCTCTTCGGCATCATGCGCAGCGCGGCCACCAGGTCGGACACCACGGACGCGAGGGCGTCCTTGCCGTGGTCCTCGTAGGCCATCCGCAGCCACTGCGTGAACATGAAGATGATCGTGCAGGCGCCGTCGAGCAGGTCGTGGGCGCCGGTGGGGCCCAAGGACGCGGTGAACTGGGCGGTCAGCCGCTGCTGTTCGGGATCCGGCTGCGCCTGGCCGTCGTAGATCGACTTGAGCCGGGAGTCGATCATCATGAGCGCCGCGCCCACATCACCGGCGGGCGCGTGTCGGGGGTCGCAGGACGATGCCACAGGGTCCTCCTCACGTGACCGCGGCAGGCGGCGCGGCATGTCCGTACCGTAGACCGCCGACCTGCCGCCGCGGGCGGATCCCGGCGAAAGGCCGCCTCACGGGCCGCCGACGGTCCGCCGTGACCCTCACCGCCCGGCGGGGCGGCCAGAGCGGTCGGCCGTACGGGAGTCGCCCGATGCGCCCAGGCGGACGGTCGTGGGGTCGTACGAGGTCCAGGCACGACCCGCCTGTAGCCGCGTCCTCATGACGCGTGCGTGGCTCTTGCCGGTACTCCTTCTCCGGAGCGGATCGGCCGTCACGAGCGCCGTGACCTCGGGCGGAGCCCGGGGGAGGCCGCCGCGCTCCTGCCGCGGTTCGGGGTGCTCGCCGCCGTGAACTCACCGTCGGCCTTCCCCAGGCCGGTCGGCGCGTCGGAGGCCCAGCGCCGCGGCGCCGCCGACGGCCGGCCGGTCATCTCCTGGCGGCCGGGCGGCGCGGACCGCATGCGCACGCGCCTTCGGCTGGGGCGGCGGAACGCACGCCGGTGCGGAGCGCACGCGGGCCGTGCCGGGTCGGCCTCCGGCGGGATCCGGCGGGAGCGGCGGCGGTTCGAGCGGTCGACGACGACAACGGTGACGGTGACGAGATCGTGCCGACCGTGGGGGGCGAGCGCACGTCATCCACGACCCGGCGTGGGTACGCCCTCAGGTGCGGACTCGCGCGTGATCGCGTACCCACGCCAGGTCGGTGCCTCCGCCCGGCAGGCATCCGCCCGGATCGGCCGGGCGGCTGCCCCGCTGCCGTGGCTAGATGTGCGGCTGCCCGTAGTAGCGGCCGAACTGCTCCAGATCGCTGGGCTCCCCCGCCCACTTCGCGTCGTCGAACTCCGGGGCGTCCTTGATCTGCTCCTTGGTCCGCGTGACGTAGACCTTCTTCTCGGCGGGGTCGATCCGCTCGACCGTCCCGGCGGGCAGCAACACGTGTCTGCCGAAGATCCACTTGCCCGTGTCCACCACGAGGTAGGAGGCGCCCACGACATCGGAGTGCTTGTCGATCGTGCCGATGGCTCCGTCGAGGGCCTCGACCTTGTACCCGACGATGTCGCCGCCTTCCTCATGTCCGGCGTCCGGGTGGTAGCCCCACATGTCCCTGTCACTCACAGTCATGCCCTTTCCCTGTTCCACGGACAAGACGGCCCAACGCCCACCGTGCGAGACCGGCGTACGCCAGGACCGCGATCGCCGGGCCTTCGATCCGCAGGGTCGTGAGGGATCCCGTCGACGCGGCGAAGACCGCGTGGTGCAGCCGCAGACGCACCGGCCCCAGGCGGACCCGCCACACCCACCGCCGCCGTTCCTCGTCGACCGACTCCACGACGAACCGTGCGGTGAGACCGAGCAGGGAGACCACCTCTCCCCTCGTACCCGGGGTGATCCGGTCACCGGCCACGCGCACCGCCCTGATCTGGGGCGACCACGTGGGCCAGCAGGCGGGCCTGACGTAGCGCGCCCACACGTCTCCGGCCGCCGCCCCGCCGGCCGCTCGCAGCGTCATGACCGCCATCGAGCGCTCACCGGCCCGGCCGCCCCGACTGCCGGGGTCCGCGCTCGCCCGCCACGACGTACGTGCCCTCGTCGCTCACTCCGGGCCTGTCCACCGAACGCGACCTCCTCGACGACGGATGCTCCGCGCGATGGCGCCGACCGCTCCGACCACGCTCCATCGTGGCACCGCCGTGACCGGTCGGCACACCGGCTCCGGGCGCCCCGCACCCTCGCGGCGAACGAAGCAGGGAGCGGGCGCCGCGCCGGCGTGCGGAGGGCCGGTCGCAGGGGTCACGCCGGCAGGCTCAGGACAGGCCTAGAGGTCGATCATCCGGACGAGGAAGAAGGCGCCGACCAGGATCGCGCCGGCGACGATCAGGCCCAGCCAGAACATGGGGTGCTCCCATATCCCGCCGTCCTTGCGTTCCTCGTGCGCCTCGGCCGTGGAGCCCTCCACGGGGGGCGTCTCTTCTGGAGGTACAAGTGGTTCGCTCATGACTTCAGGGTCTGTCGTCGGCGATCATCACGCACGTCGGCGCCGTCGGCCGGGGCCGTCGGCGGGCCGGGTCAGGTGTCCGGGAGGCAGAGCCAGACCTCGGAGAGGGTGAGTCCGTGGTCGTCGGTCACCACGCCGCACGGGCAGCCCAGCGCGAGCAGGCGCCAGTCGCAGGTCACCGTCCACGGTCCTGCCGCGCCTTCACACCCCGGGCAGCGGAAGGTCGTGGCAGTCCATACTCCCGGGGAGGGTCTGCCGTAGTGACGGAACCGCCCGAGTGCCGGACCCGCCATGGCTCCATCAGGGGTGCGGGCGCGGGCGAACGACCGGCCCGTCGCGGTGCCGCCAGGTCGGTGAACAGGGCGATCAGGTCCGGAAGCAGGGCCTCTCCCGCCCCGGTCGGCGCCTCCCCGGGCGCCGTCCCCCGCTCGCCCCCGTATCTCGGCGCCGCGGCCGCGGCCGGTGGGTTGGGGACGGCGTGCCACGGCAGGAGGGCACGGGCGACCGCGGCGAGCAGGGCGGCGGCCGGAGGGTCGACGGCGCCCGCGTCGAGATGGTGCACGGCACTGCGCAGCACGCGGTGGAGCCGCCGGTCCCGATCCGTGAGCCGCGTTCTCCCCGAGGGGTGTTTCCGCGTCGGGAGCGGCGCGGCGAGACGGGCGAGGACGGCGGCCAGCGCGTGGGTGTCCGCCGGAGCGGGATGCCAGTGGCCGGCGTCCAGGAGTCGCCGAGCCCGCTCGGACTCACGGGTGAGAGCGCGTGTCGGCAGCGGTCCGGCGCCGGTGGCGGCCGAGCCGTCGTCCCCTGTGTCCATGACCGGTCTGTCTCCCTGGTCCCCACGGTGACGTCCGCCCCCGCCCGCCGTGGCCGGCGGACCTGTCATGGGCACGGTCGATGATCGTCACGGTACCGCGCCTGGTGGCGTGCACGGCGAGGGGCGGGGAGCAGGAGCCCGGCCAGGTGCTCGACCGGTTCGTCGGGCCACGGCACCAGGGCGTTCGGCCGTGCGGCGTCCTCCCGGGGCCGTTTACCACTCCCCCGGATGCGCACGGGGCCACTCGCCACCCCGGGGGACACGTGTGAGCGCCGCACTCCGTCAGGTCGCACGGGCCGCCAGACGGGCCCCCGTCGCCGACGTGCCGAGGGTGCCGCGTCCGACGCCGGGGCCACACACCCGGAGCCGTCGCGCCGCTGCCGCCTCGGTGCCACGCCAGTGGAGCCGTGCCGCCCCGGTGCCACGCACCCCGGGGAAGTACCGCCGCTGCCGACCCCGGGCTTCTGCGTCCGCTCCGGTGAAATCGCCGCCCCGCCACGCGCGGCCGAACGGCGGAGGTCTCCGGAGGCTGATTGGCTGCGGATCTCTGCACATCACCTCGCAAGGAGCTCCGCCGTGGCGTCACAGCAACCGGGTGTCTCGTACACCGTGCCGGGAATGAGCGCGCAGGACAGCGGTGAGATCATCACGCTTCTCCAGATGCGTCTGCACTCCCTCAACGACCTCGCCCTGACTCTGAAGCACATCCACTGGAATGTCGTCGGCCCGCACTTCATCGCCGTGCACGAGATGATCGACCCGCAGGTGGACCAGGTCCGCGCGATGACCGACGACCTGGCGGAGCGGATCTCCACGCTCGGGGGCGAGCCGAACGGCACCCCTGGTGCGCTGGTCAGGGACCGCACCTGGAACGACTACTCGATCGGCCGGGCCGAGTCGATCGCGCACCTCGGCGCCCTCGACCTCGTCTACACGTCGATCATCGAGGATCACCGCGAGGCCATGCAGGCCACCGAGACCACCGACCCGGTCACGCAGGACATGCTCATCGAGCAGCTCCGCGGCCTGGAACTGTTCCAGTGGTTCGTACGGGCCCACCTCGAGTCCACCGGCGGCCGGCTGAGCACGACGGGCGCCAAGACGGAGGCCGCCGCCGCCGACCAGGCGACCGACCAGGCGCGCAAGCAGCCCTGACCGGACGCCGGTCGCACGGCTCGCCCGCGACGACATGATCGTGCTCCTCCGCCGACCGCTTGCGGCGTCGGCGCGCGGGGAGTGCCTTCCCGTCGTGGCGGGATCGCCCCGGGCGGCCGCCTTCGCGCGCCGGCCGGGGCGGACCCTCCGGGCGCTCAGGCGATGCGAGCGCCCGCGCCGCTCACCCGTACCCTCCGGTCGCCCTCGCGCAGCTCCACCGTCAGCACGCCCGGCCGGCCCATGTCGGCGCCCTGGTGCAGGGTGAGGACCGACGCGGCCTCGACAAGGCCGAGTTCACGGGCGTACGCCCCGAAGGCACCGGCCGCCGCTCCCGTCGCCGGGTCCTCCACGACCCCGCCGACCGGGAAGGGGTCGCGGACGTGGAAGACGGCCGGCGACTCGCGCCACACGAGCTGAACGGTGGTCAGGTCCAGCCGGTGCATCAGCGCCTCGAGCCGCGGGAAGTCGTACGCGAGGTCGGCGAGCCGCTCCCGGGTCGCCGCACCGATGACGAGGTGGCGGGCCCCCGCGAAGGCGATGCGCGGCGGAAGGGCGGGGTCGAGATCGGCGGCGGGCCAGTCGAGGGCGGCGAGCGCCTCGGCGAGGTCCGCGTCGGCGATGGGCTCGACGCGCGGTTCGACCGTGGTGAGCGTGGCCCGCAGGGCGCCGTCGTCCCGCGTCACGCTCACCGGCACCGTCCCCGCCCGGGTCGCGAACACGAGGTCGCCGGGACCGATGCGCTCGCCGAGGGCGACGGCCGCGGCGACGGTGGCGTGGCCGCAGAACGGGACCTCGGCCTTGGGGCTGAAGTACCGGATGGTGAAGGCACGCCCGTCCGCCCCACCCAGGCCCTCGGGCGGCGCCGTCAGGAACGCCGACTCGCTGTATCCGAGGTCCGCGGCGATGGCGAGCATGGCGTCGTCGTCGAGTCCGGCCGCGTCCAGGACGACCCCCGCGGGGTTGCCGCCCTCGGGGTCGTCGGAGAAGGCGGTGAAGCGCAGAACTGCGGGCTGTGTCGTCATGATCGACGCAACTCCGCCGTGCGGCGGATTGTTCCTGCCACGAGGAGAAGGGGCAGCGCCTCGGCCCGTCGCCGGCACCGCCTCTTTCTATCTCCAACCTGCGTTGTTCCTAGAATGGCGGGATGAAGGACATCGACGCGATCGCGGTGTTGCAGGATCCGGTGCGGCGCCGCCTGTACGAATACGTCGCCGCACAGGGCCGCGAGGTCGGGCGCAACGAGGCCGCCGAGGCGACCGGGGTCGCCCGCACGCTCGCCGCGCACCACTTGGACAAGCTGACCGAGGCCGGGCTCCTGGAGAGCGGGAGTCGTCGGCTGACGGGCCGCTCGGGGCCGGGTGCGGGTCGGCCCGCCAAGGTCTACACGCGAGCGCGGGCCGAGCGGTCGGTGTCGCTGCCCGGCCGCGACTACCGCACAGCCGCCGAACTCCTGGCCGAGGCGGCCGAGGAGGCGGGGCTGGACGCCGGGCTCTGCGCGGCCGCGCGCCGTCGGGGTGAGGCCCTCAGGGCCGCCGAGGCGCCCTGCGGCAGCCTCGACGAGGCCATGGCACTGCTGGCCGCGCGCGGCTATGAGCCGCGCGTGGAGGGCACCGGGTCCGCGAGCGGGACGGCCACGCCCGTCATCCGTATGCGCAACTGCCCCTTCCATGCGGTCGCCGAGCGTTTCCCGCCTCTCGTGTGCGGCATGAATCTCGCGCTGCTGGAAGGGCTGCTCGGCGAGGACGGTCCTCTCCGCGCTCGCATGGACGCCCGGCCGGGCGAGTGCTGCGTGGTGATCGAACCTTCTAAAAACAATGACCATTGACATAGAAAAGCGGCCCGTGCTGGGATGAGGTCATGACCGCATCCGCGCACGCCGCTCATCTCGCCCAACTCAACGTCGCCACACTGCGGCACCCCCTCGACGACCCGCGCATCGCGCCGTTCGTCGAGATGCTCGACCCGGTCAACGCCGCCGCCGACGGCGCGCCGGGCTTCGTGTGGCGACTCGTGGAGGAGGGGGCGGCCGACGCCACCGCACTGCGCCCGGCAGGCGAGAACGTGATCGTCAACCTGACCGTGTGGGAGAGCCAGGAGGCCCTGTGGGACTTCAGCTACCGCAGCGGCCATCTGGAGGTCATGCGTCGGCGGCGCGAATGGTTCGAACGGCACGTCGAGGCGCACCTGGTGCTCTGGTGGGTTCCCGCGGGACACCTTCCGACCGTCACCGAGGCCCTGGAGCGGCTGGCGGACCTGCGGACGCACGGGCCGTCGCCGCGGGCGTTCACCTTCGCCTCGTCCTACACCGCCGCCGAGGCCGCCAGGCACGTCGACGCCTTGCCCTTGAACACCCCCGCGGCCACCGGGCACCTCGACGCCTTGCCCTTCAACGCCGCCGTGGCCACCGGGCACGCCGAGGCGACACCGTCCGCCCGGCCGGAGTGACGGGTCCGGGCGGCACGGCCGGACGCCCCTACGGCTTGGTCGCGATCTGGATGAGGTTGCCGCAGGTGTCGTCGAGGACGGCGGTGGTGACGGGGCCCATCTCCAGGGGCTCCTGTGTGAAGCGGACACCGAGGGCGCTCAGGCGCTCGTACTCCGCCCTCACGTCGTCGACGGCGAACTGGGCGAGCGGGATGCCGTCCTGGACGAGGGCGTCGCGGTAGGGCTTGACCGCCGGGTGGCCGGAGGGCTCCAGGAGGAGTTCGGTCCCCTCGGGCTCGTCGGGCGAGACGACGGTCAGCCACCGGTCCTGCCCGCCCACCGGGACGTCGTGCTTCTTCACGAAGCCGAGGATCTCGGTGTAGAAGTGCTCGGCCTTGGCCTGGTCGTCGACGAAGACGCTGGTCAGGTGGATCTTCATGGGGTTCTTCTCTCCGGTCCGGATGGGTCGGGCGTGAGCCATCGCTCGGTGATCTGCCGCAGCGGGGCGGTGTTCAGGTCGTGGAACTTGTAGCGGCCCTCCCGCCTGGTCTCGACGAGTCCGGCGGCCTCCAGCACGGCGAGGTGCTGGGAGACTCCCTGACGGGACAGGCCGAGCTGGTGCTTCATGCTCAGTCGCGAGCAGATCTCGAACAGTGTCTGCCCGGACTTCTCCGCCAGCTCGTCGAGAATGGTGCGGCGGGTGGGGTCGGCCAGGGCTTTGTACAGGTCGTCTGCCACGACCTCAGCTTAGGCAAGTCTGCACTTGCCTATCAAGCGGAGGCGCGAGAAGCCGGTTACTGCGCTGCCTCGAACCAGATCCGCCCCGCCGCCGCCCACCGCCTCGGCGGCGAGGCGGGCCGAGGGGCCGTCCACCGCATCAGAGGCGCGAAGACGCCCTGGAGCGCAGCCGGTGGGGCGATGGGGCGGTCCGCCGTATCGGAGACATACGCGGGCGTCGGTCCCGGCCGGACTCCCGGTCCACGCCGAGGCGGGTGAGCGCGGACCCCACCCCGGGGTCGCCGGGGTGGGGCCCGCTGGGGGACGCCGGGCGCTCAGCGCCGGAAGAAGTCCCTGCCCCGGTCCTTCCCCTTCTCCTTGGCCTCCCGGGCCCTGCCGCGCGTCTCCAGGGCCGCACCCTTGGCGGCCGTCGTCTCCTTGCCCCACGCATAGGCCGTCTTCCGCACGGCCTTGCCCACGACCTGCTCCGCCTTCGCCTTGACCTTCTCCTTGGCACTCATGCCGGTCCCTCCTCGGACGCTCACACGCAGCTCCTACCCGCCCCTCGGAAGGGGAATCAGGGACTGCCCGTGACCTGCGCCGGGGCGAGGGCCGGCGGCCTGGTCGACCGCGTCCCCCGCCACGACCACCGGTGCGCCCCCGCCGGACACCACGGCACCGGGCTCGTCGTCTCGGACACCTGCGAGGCCTGGCTCCGCGTCGAGTGACGGCCGCGGACCCGTTTCGGCGCCCTCGCCCGCTCGGCGCCTGATCCGCCGTCGACATGCGCTGTGTGACGCACGGGTTCAGATTGGAGGTATTCGGCCCGGCGTCGGAAACGGCTGCGGGCAGGCCCCACGACAGGAGGAACCTGTCATGACAACGCACGCGAGGGAAGCCGGCACGAGAGAGTCGGGACACGGGAGCGGCTGGCTCGTGTTCGCCGCCGTCATGATGGTCTTCAGCGGCATCATGACGCTGCTCGGCGGCATCTCGGCCATCGCCGAGGACGATGTGTTCGTCCGGACCGGCGACTACGTGTACAAGCTCAACCTCACGGGATGGGGCTGGATCCATCTGATCCTGGGCATCGTGATCGCCCTCGCGGGCGTCGCCCTGTTCAAGGGCGCCACCTGGGCCAGGGTCGTCGGTGTGGTGCTGGCCGGCCTGAGCATGATCGCGAACTTCATGTGGCTCCCCTACACCCCGTGGTGGTCGCTGCTCTTCATCGCGATCGACGCCTTCGTCATCTGGGCGCTGTGCGTGGCTCCCAAGCCGCGATGGGACTGACGTACGCCGTACCACCCCAGGGGGTGCTCGTCGCCGGGTCGCGCGCGCGGACCCCACGCACCCGTCCACGCCCGGCCGACGACCCGCGCGTGAGCGGCCCGGCACGAGCGCGCCCTGCCCGTCGACGCGTGTTCCGGGCCGGTCACCGGTCCGTCGCACCCGCCCGAGGAGTCGTCCGTGCCGTCCCTTCCGACCGGTGAGCACAGGCGGGCGCACCACGTCCGACGGAGCGCCCAGGCCGCCCGGCCGGGCGCTCCGGCGCGGGTCCGCGGGGCCGAAGACCTGCGGTGCCTCGGCGAGTTCACCACCAGCCCCGTCCTTCGACGGGATCTCCCGCGATGGGGGCCCAGGTGAACGGCTCGCCCGGCCGCGCGTCCGGCCCCCGTGCCTCCACCCCGCGCGCGGCCGTCGGCCGCCCACTCCCCCGCATGGACGAGGGCGCGTTCCGCGCGCTCCGTCAGCGCCTGCGGGAGCGGGCCGCGGCGGCCGGGGCCGGCGAGCGCGGAGCGCTCGACCACGTGACGCCCGAGCGCGTGACGGCGGCAGCGGCCGAGGTACGGCTGGGTCGCACGGTGTCGCTTGCGGCACGGATCGAGACCCGCCAGGGCCCGGACAACCCCGACCCGGCGGGCCACTGGATGACCGGCCCGCTCGGCGACGGCGGTCCGGGGGAGGCGGTGCGGTTCGCCACCGACCGCTTCGCCATGAACGTGCACGGGGACGCGGACAGTCATCTCGACGCGCTCTGCCACGTGCTCTTCGACGGTGAGATGTACGGCGGAACCCCCGAGGCCGCCGTCACGTCCGAGGGAGCCCGTACCCTCTCCGTGGACCTGGTCGCCGACGGGGTCGTCGGCCGTGGCGTCCTGCTGGACATCCCGCTGCTGCGCGGTACGGACTGGCTGGAGCCGGGCGACGAGGTGACCGCGGACGACCTGAGGGCCGCCGAGTCCTCCCAGTCGGCCCGGGTGGGCGCGGGGGACATCCTCCTCGTCCGGGTGGGTCACCGCCGCCGCCGTCGGGAGGCCGGAGCCTGGAACGCGGCCGAGGCACGCGCCGGTCTCCACCCTTCCGCCATGGAGTTCCTGGCCGACCGCAAGGTCGCCGTCCTCGGCGGGGACGGCAACAACGACACCGCCCCCAGTGCGGTGGAGGGCGTCGCCTTCCCCGTGCACGTCCTGGCCGTCCAGGCCATGGGCGTGCATCTGATGGACTATCTGGACTTCGAGGAGCTCGCTCCCGTGTGCGCAGCGGCCGGGCGCTGGAGCTTCCTGTGCGTGCTCGCCCCGCTGCGGTTGCCCGACGCCACTGGGTCCCCCGTCAACCCGATCGCCGTGCTGTGAGCGGCGCGGACCCGCGTCGAGGCCCCCGTCGTGCGGTCGCCGGGCTCCGGGAACGCGGTTACGTTCGAACGGAGCGGCCGCTTTCCCGGGGCCATGTGGGGGAACAGGCTCCGACGCCAGGTCAGGGCCGAGAGCGCGAGGACGGTGGTCGTCGTGGGCGACTTCCCTCACTACGACGTCATCATCATCGGCACCGGTGCCGGCGGCGGCACTCTCGCCCACCGGCTCGCCCCGTCCGGCAAACGCGTGCTGCTGATCGAGCGCGGCGGCTACCTGCCCCGTGAGCGGGACAACTGGGATTCGACGGCCGTGTTCGTCAAGGCCAAGTACCGTGCGCCGGAGTTCTGGCTCGACCGGCACGGTACGGAGTTCCCGCCGGAGGTCAACTACTACGTCGGCGGCAACACCAAGTTCTACGGGGCCGCGCTCTTCCGGCTCAGGCCGCAGGACTTCGGCGAGATCCGGCATCACGGCGGCCTCTCCCCCGCCTGGCCCCTCACGTACGAGGCGCTGGAGCCGTACTACACGCGGGCCGAGCACCTGTACCTCGTGCACGGGCGGCACGGGGAGGACCCGAGCGAGGGGCCGGCGAGCGCCCCGTACGCGTACGGGCCGGTGGAGCACGAACCGCGCATCCAGCAGTTGAGCGACGATCTGGAGCGGCGCGGCCTGCACCCCTTCCACCTGCCGATCGGGGTGAACCTCAGCCAGGACGGCGGCGGCCGTGCCCTGCACTCGAGCGTCTGCATCCGGTGCGACCGGGTGGACGGCTTTCCCTGTCTCGTGCGGGCCAAGTCCGACGCCGAGGTGATCTGCGTGGAGCCGGCCCTGCGCCACCCCGGCGTCGAGATGACCACCGACACCCAGGTGGTCCGGCTGGAGACCGACACGACGGGACGCACCGTCGACGCCGTGGTGGGACGGCTCGCCGACGGCTCGGAGGTGCGGTTCACCGCGGACGTGGTGGTCGTCTCCTGCGGCGCGGTCAACTCCGCGGCCCTGCTGCTCGCGTCGGCGAACGACCGGCATCCGCGCGGACTGGCCAACAGCTCCGACGTGGTGGGGCGCTTCTACATGCGCCACAACAACCTGGCCCTGATGGCCGTCTCCAAAGAGCCCAACGACACACGGTTCCAGAAGACGCTGGCCCTGCACGACTGGTATCTGGGCGCGGACGACTGGGACTACCCCCTGGGCGGCATCCAGATGCTGGGCAAGTCGGACGCGGCGCAGATCCACGGCGAGGCCCCGCGGTGGGCTGGTGCGGTCGCCCCCGACATGCCGTTCGAGGTGCTGGCGCACCACGCCGTCGACTTCTGGCTGTGCGGCGAGGACCTGCCGGCGGCCGACAACCGGGTCACCCTCGACGGCGACGGCCGGATCCGGCTCGCGCTCGACGAGAAGAACAACATCGAGGGCCTGAAGCGGCTGAGGCACAGGCTCCAGGGCATGCTGGGACACCTGGGCATGCACCCGCACCGGCTGCTTTCCCGCAGCATCTACCTGCACAAGGGCATGCCGATCGGGGCGACCGCCCACCAGGCGGGCACGGTCCGCTTCGGCACCGACCCGGCCTCCTCCGCGCTGGACGTCGACTGCAAGGCGCACGACCTCGACAACCTGTACGTCGTCGACACGAGCTTCTTCCCGAGCATCGGCGCGGTCAACCCGTCCCTGACGGCCATTGCCAACGCCCTGCGGGTGGGCGACCACCTGCTCTCCCGGCTCGGCTGAGGTCGGGGACCGCTCGGCCGTCCGGACGAACATGGTCGGCCGGACGGTCCAACGCCGACCGGCCGCACGTGCCGGTGCGCGCCGCCGGTGATTGCGTGACCTCCGTGCCGGACCGCCGGACGGCGGTCGCGCCCGCCGCGCAGCTGAGGAGACAGGGTCATGAGTACCAGCGAAGCGCCCCAGGTCGTTCCGGCGGATCTGCTGAAGGGCCAGAAGGCACTGGTCACCGGGGCCAATTCGGGCATCGGCATGGCCACCGCGATCGGTCTGGGGCGGGCCGGAGCGGACGTGGTCGTCAACTACGTCGCGGACCGCGACGCCGCCGAGAAGGTCGTCGAGGAGATCACCTCCCACGGCGTGCGCGCCGCGGCCTACGAGGCGGACGTCTCCCAGGAGGACCAGGTCACCGCCATGGTGGACCGGATGGTCGAGGAGTTCGGGACGATCGACATCATGGTCGCGAACGCGGGTCTGCAGCGCGACGCGCGGTTCACCGACATGACCCTGGCGCAGTGGCAGAAGGTGCTGGACGTCAATCTCACCGGCCAGTTCCTGTGCGCGCGGGAGGCGACCAAGGAGTTCCGGCGCCGCGGTGTCGTGCCCGAGGTGTCCCGCGCGGCCGGGAAGATCGTCTGCATGAGTTCGGTGCACCAGCTCATCCCGTGGGCCGGGCACGTCAACTACGCGTCCTCCAAGGGCGGTGTGCAAATGATGATGCAGACCCTGGCCCAGGAGCTGGCGCCGGAGAAGATCCGGGTGAACGCGGTCGCGCCGGGCGCGATCAGGACGCCGATCAACCGCAGCGCCTGGGAGACGCCCGAGGCCCGCAAGGACCTGCTGCGGCTGATCCCCTACGACCGGATCGGTGACCCGGAGGACATCGCCCACGCCGTCGTCGCGCTCGCGTCCGACCTCATGGACTACGTCGTGGGCACGACGCTGTACGTGGACGGAGGCATGACCCTCTTCCCCGGCTTCGCGACCGGTGGCTGACCTTCCCTCCGTACGCCACGAACGGTAAAGGCGTCGATGCACACCTCTGTCCGGCTGGCGGACTCCCCAGGGTTCGCGTTCCGCGAGCCGGCCCGTCGGCCGGCCGGGCGGCGCCTGTACGGTGCCGTGTTCGCCGTCGCCTCCCCCGTCACACCGTTCTCCCTCGGCGCCGCCGTCGGGGTGGTCGCCTGCGCCGTGTTCGCCTGGGGCATGGCCCAGCGTCCCTACCTCCTCCCCACGTCGTCGACCGTGGCCGACGGGGCCGGCGCCCCGGCCACGCTGACGTGGCTGATCGTGGTCACGGCGGTCGCCGTGGTCGTCGTCTTCCCGGCGGTCGCCCTCCTGTACCGGCTGGACGCCCGTGGCGAGCCGGAGGAGCTCAGGGACGCCGACCTGCTGCGGGGGGCCGCGGATCCGCCGGACGGGGCGGACGGGGCGGACGGGGCGGACGGGGCGGACGGCGAGCATCCCACCGGTACCGCGTGACCTCCGAACGCCGGATCGCCGGCGCACCTCGATTCGGACGAAGGGAAGGGCCGTGACGGACGACGAGATCCTCTTCGGCATCGCTCTGCTGGTGACGCTCGCCACCGGATCCCAGATCCTGGCGAACAAGCTGCGGGTGCCGGCCCTGATCATCCTGCTCCCGGCGGGATTCGCGGCGGGGGCGGTCACGGATGTCATCCATCCGGACAGACTGGCGGCGCAGAACTTCTCCGCCCTCGTCTCGATGGCCGTCGCCGTGATCCTCTACGACGCGGGCCTCGGGCTCAACCTGCGCAAGCTGACAGGGCGGACGCGGTGGCTCGTGGGCCGGCTGCTGCTGCTCGGCGTGCTGCTCACGTTCTTCGCCACGTCGGCGGTGGCGCCCGCGATGTTCGACATGCCGCTGCGGGTCGCCGCGATGCTCGGGGTGATCCTGGTCGTCTCCGGCCCGACGGTCGTCGGTCCCCTGCTCGACTTCGTCCGGCCGAGCGACAAGGTGCGGCGCATCCTGATCTGGGAAGGCACGCTGACGGACCCGATCGGCGGCATCCTGGGCGCGCTCGTGTTCCACGCCATCGCCTCGACCCACCAGGTCGACATCGGCCGGGGCTACCAGCTGGGCCAATTCGCCCTCAGCCTGGCCGTGGGTCTGGCGGGCGGGGCGGTGGGAACGGCCCTGTTGTGGCTGACCCTGCGCGTCATGCGGCTCGGCGAGACCCTGGGCACGCTGGCGCAGCTGGCCACGGTGGTCGCCGTGTCCGCGCTGTGCGACATCGTCCGGGACGACACGGGGCTCATCGCCGCGATCGTCGTGGGTCTGGCGGTGAGCAACATCCCCGGCTTCGACATGCCGGCCCGGCGGCCCTTCTTCGAGACCATGGCCCAACTGATCATCGGGCTGCTGTTCGTCTCCATCTCCTCCAGCGTCACGCCGGCCTCCCTGGTCCCCGTGCTGCTGCCGGCGCTGGCTCTCATCGCCCTCCTCGTCCTGGTGGTACGGCCGCTGGTGGCCTTCCTGTCGACGACCGGTTCCGGTCTGTCCACCGGGGAGCGGGCCTTCATCGGGTGGATGGCCCCGCGGGGCATCGTCGCCGCCGCGACGGCCTCCGCGTTCTCGGCCGGGCTCGTCGACCGCGGGGTGGCCGGGGCGTCCCGCATCCTTCCCGTCACCTTCCTGGTCATCGTGGGAACGGTGCTGTTGTACGCGCTGACCGCGGCGCCGGTGGCGCGCCGGCTCGGCATCGCCGAGCCCTCCGGGGCCCGGATCCTGCTGGTGGGCGGGCAGCCCTGGGTGGTGGATCTGGGCAGGGCGCTGCGGGGCGCCGGTCTGGACGTGCTGATGTGGGCGGGTTCCGACGCGGAGCGGGAGCGGATCGGCGACGCGGGCGTCGAGCTGGCCACGGGCGACCTGCTGGCCACGGCCACCAACCCCGGGGCCCGTCTGGAAGGGGTGACGGCCGTGTTCCTCGCCACCGACGACGACGATTTCAACGCCCTTGCGTCAGTGGTGATGAAGGACAGCGTCGAGGGACACGTGTACCGCGTGGGACCGCCGCACGGAAGCCACGGGGTCGTGGCCCCGTACACCGGCGGCGAGGTCCTCTTCGGCGGTGCCCTGGTGCGTCACGTCCTGGCGGAACGGTACGAGCGGGGGGCCCGGTTCACGGTGCTGCCCGCCTCCGCCCCGCTGCCGGCCGCCCACGACACCCTTTTCGTCGTGCGCGCCGACCGCTCCGTGGAGCCGGTCACGGACCGGCAGAGCGCCGAGCCCGAGGAGGGTGACAAGGTCGTGGTGCTCGGCTCCGCCGACGGCGCGGTGTGACCGGGGGACATCCCGCGGCGCCGGCGCCGCTGCGGAGGGGGTCAGGGCATCGTGCCGTGCGGTCCCCGGTTGAGCGTCCTGTCGAGGGTGATCGCCGCGTCGATGAGCGCGAGGTGGGTGAAGGCCTGCGGGAAGTTGCCGAGCTGGCGGCCCGTCAGGTCGATCTCCTCGGAGTACAGGCCCAGGTGGTTGGCGTAGGTGAGCATCTTCTCCAGCACCAGTCGCGCCATGTCGGTGCGGCCCGCTCGCGCCAGGGCGTCGACGTACATGAAGGTGCACAGGGAGAAGGTGCCCTCGGAGCCTGACAGGCCGTCCGGTGACGCCTCGGGGTTGTAGCGGTAGACGAGGCTGTCGCTGACCAGCTCGCGGTCGATGGCGTCCAGGGTGGTCTGCCACATCGGGTCCTCGGGCATGATGAAGCCCACCGTCGGCATGCGCAGGAGCGACGAGTCCAGCACGTCACTGCCGTAGTGCTGCACGAACGCCCGCTTCCCGGGATCCCATCCCCTGGCGAGCACCTGCTCGTAGAGCTTGTCGCGCTCGGTCGTCCAGCGGCCGCGGGCCGCGGGGCGGCCGTCGTCGTAGGCGATCCGCAGGGCGCGGTCGAAGGCCACCCAGGACATCACGCGGCCGTAGGTGAAGTCCTTCCGGCCGCCCCGGGTCTCCCACAGCCCTTCTCCCGGCTGGTCCCAGTGGCCGGCCAGCCAGTCGAGGAGAGTGTGCAGCGCGGTCCAGCCCTTGTGGTCGAGGTGGATGCCGCGCTGGTGCGCGAAGTAGATGCTGTCCAGCGCCTCGCCGTAGATGTCCAGTTGGAGCTGGTCGGCGGCGCCGTTGCCGATGCGGACGGGAGCGGAGCCGCGGTACCCCTCCCAGTGGCTCAGCTCCTCCTCGACCAGATCGGTGGATCCGTCGACCCGGTACATGATGTTCAAAGGGCCGGTGCCGTTGCCCTGGCCCGCCTCCTCCTTGACCCGGTCGTGCAGCCAGTTGATGAACGCCGCGGCCTCCTCCTTGAAGCCGAGGCCCAGCAGGGCGTACACCGAGAACGACGCGTCACGGATCCAGGTGAAGCGGTAGTCCCAGTTCCGCTCACCTCCCAGCTGTTCGGGCAGGGCCGTCGTGGGGGCGGCGACCAGGGCGCCGGTCGGGGCGTAGGTCATGAGCTTCAGGGTGATGGCCGAGCGCTCCACCGCCTCGCGCCAGCGGCCCGAGTAGGTGGACTGGCCGAGCCAGGAGCGCCAGAAGCGGACCGTCTCGTGGAAGAGCTGCTGGAACTCCTCCACCCGGACCTCGTGGGGCGGGCCGTCGGGAGAGGACTCCATCACCAGGCCGCGCTGCTGGCCCGCCTCCAGGGTCAGGGTGAAGCGGAGGTCCCGGTCGGCGGAGACGATGCTGAGCAGCCGGTCGTCCCCCGGCTCCCGGACGGGGTGCACCGCCAGGTTCATGCTCTCCGACGTGAACAGGGCCCCGTGCGGGGTGAGATGGACCTGGTGCGGCTGACGGCCGTAGTCGAAGCGCGGCGCGAGTTCCCCTACGAACGTCATGGTGCCGCGCACACAGCGCAGCATGCGGACCAGGCGGTGCCGGTCCGTGGCCGTCGTCCCGGTCACGGGCATGAAGTCGACGACCTCGCCCGCCCCCGCCTCGGTCATGAACCGGGTCACCAGCACGGCGGTGTCGGGGTGGTACAGCTGCTTGGTCGAGTAGGAGTCGACGGACGGTCTGACGCTGAAGTGTCCGCCCTCGCGCCGGTCGAGCAGGGCGCCGAAGACGCTGGGCGAGTCGAAGCGTGGACAGCAGAACCAGTCGATCGTCGCGTCGGTGCCGACGAGCGCGGCCGTCTGCAGGTCACCGATCAGCCCGTGGTTCTCGATGAGGGGATAGTCGTCCATCGGGAGCCCCTTTCCGCCCGGCCCGGCCAGGGATCCGCCCCGTGCGCCGGATGCGGCTCGCACGAGAGGGCGGATCGCGCCGGTCGCACCGCGCACAGGGCTGCGTTCGGTGCCGTCTCGTCAGCTTAGGCCGCCCTCGGCACGCCGTCCTGCCGAGCGCCGCCCGGCTACCCGAGAGGGCCGGGACCCGCCGCGGGGCGTACTGGGGGCGGCCGAGCACCCTTCGCACGCGGGACGGTCGGCACGGCTGTCGGCGGGTGTACTGCGGACGGGCGAGAGGCCGTCGACGTGGTACGGGACCGGGCGCGCGCTGCCGCTGCGGCCTGTGGTGAGCGGCTTTACCGTGGGGGGGACACGGCGGGCCCCGCGGACGGACGGAGCCGGATGCGTCCCGTGTCCCGGTATGCCGGGCCGGGCCGGGCGAAGGACGTGAGGTGGGTGTCGTGACGTCGTGGGCGGCGAGGTTCCGGGCCCGGCAGTACATCAAGGCCAGCCTCTGGATCGTGCCGCTCTTCGGACTCGTCCTGGGCGGGGTGCTCGCCGAATGGGCCCTGGCCGCCGACCGGACGGGCCGGCCGCCGAGCGGCTGGCACTACTCGGCGAGTACGGCGAGCGGGGTCCTCACCGCCATCGTCGGGGCGATGGTGGCGTTGCTCGGGTTCGTCGTCACGATCGGCGTGCTCGTCGTCCAGCAGGCGACCGGCACCCTCTCCCCCCGGTACATGCGCCTGTGGTATCGCGACCGGCTGCAGAAGGTGGTCCTCGCGACGTTCACGGGGACCTTCGCGTTCGCCTTCTCGCTGCTGCGGAGCATCGAGGACGATTCCGTGCCCGACCTCGGTGTGACGCTGGCCGGCGCGGCGGTGGGCGTCAGTCTCGTCCTCCTGCTCATCTATCTGAACCGGTTCACGCACAGCCTGAGACCCGTGGCCATCGCCGAGCTGGTCGTTCGCATGGGGCAGGACGTCTTCACCAAGGGAGCGGCGGCGATCCGCGACGCGGCGCCGCATCCGAGCGAGGTCGTGCCGGCCGGGCCCCCGGCGCTGCGCATCCGTTCCGAACACGGCGGTGCCATCCAGGCGTTCGACCTGCGCCGACTGGTGGCCGAGGCCGTGCGCCACGACTGCGTCCTGGTCGTCACCCGGCTGATCGGTGACTTCGTACCGCCCGGGGCCGTCCTCGTCGAGGTCCACGGCGGCACGTCACGGCCCGCGCCGGACCGGGTCACGGGTCGCGTCGCCCTCGGGGCCGAGCGCACCATCGAGCAGGATCCCGCCTTCGCGCTGCGGATCCTCGTCGACATCGCGATCCGGGCGCTCTCCCCGGCCGTGAACGATCCCACGACCGCCGTGCAGGTGCTCAACCACATCGAGACCTTCCTGCACAGGGTCGGCGGCGTGCGCCTTCCGGGCCGCTTCGTGCTCGCCGATCACGACGGCCACCCCCGGCTCGTGCTGCCGGGACGTGACTGGGAGAGCTACCTCCAACTCGCCGTGTGCGAGATCCGGGACTACGGATCGTCCTCCGTGCAGGTCTGCCGGCGGCTCCGTGCGCTGCTCGAGGGACTGCTGGACACCCTGCCGCCGGAGCGGCACCCCGCCGTGCGGGAGGAGTTGGGGCTGCTGCGGGAGGCGCTCGGGCGGAGCTTTCCCGACGCGGCCCGCCGCGCCATCGCGGAGCGGGCGGACCGTCAGGGCATCGGCGGGTACTCCCCCTCGCTGGACAACGGGACGTAGCCGAGTCGCTCGCCGAGCCCCGGCCGCGCCCGCCACCGCCCGCGGCGCGGGGCACCCGGGATCCGCCGACGGGGTGGGCGGCCGTAGGCTCGGGGGCATGGTGGGCAGGGAACCGCGCGACACGGTACGAGGACCAGGACGACCGCGAGAGGAGCGGGTCACCGGCGCCGTCCTCCGCGCCGTCGTGGACCTGGTCACCGAGCAGGGGATCGGAGCGGTCACGATGGACGCGGTCGCCGCCCGGGCCGGGGTGAGCAAGCCCGCCATCTACCGCCGGTGGCCCACCAAGCAGGACCTCATCATCGCGGCGGCCGAGACCCGGATCGGCGCCCTGTCGGTGCCCGACCTGGGCGACTTCCGCGCCGAGCTGCGTTTCGTGCTCACCGCCCGCCTGGAGACGTACCGGCTGCCGGGTTCGGACCGGCTGATCGCGGGGCTGATCGGGGCGGCGGCCGAGACGGGCGCGGTGCGCGGCCAGTACGCCGACTACACCGCGCGGATCACCAGCGAGACGCGGCGCGTCCTCGAACGCGGCATCGCCCGCGGCGACGTGGCTCCGCACACCGATGTACGGGCCGCGGCCACGCTGGTCGCGGCGCCCCTGCTGTTCCGTCTGATCGGTGAGCAGGAGATGCCCGACGACCGTTTCGTGGACGCGCTGGTCGACCTGGTCGCCCGCGCGGTCGGCCCGGTCGCCTGACGCTCTCCTCCGGCGTCCCCCGGCCCACTCGACGGCCCGTTTGAGGGCCGGCCCGAGGACCCGCTTCACGGCCTGCGGCCCGACGTTCTCCGTCATCGTTCCCGGGAGCCCGGACCACGGCTGCGCTTCCGACGCCGCGCCCCGGGCCCCGGCTTCGAGCGCCGCCCATCGGCCCCGCCCTGGGACGCCGTTCGACGGTTCCGCATTTCCTGCGCTCCGGCCCCTTGCCTCGGCACCGCCCAATAACGATACTTCCGGTAACGATTTTCCGGCCGCCTCACACGGAGGACCCATGGACAGCGTCGTCACCACCCCCGCCCCCGCGCTCGACAAGCCCCTGATGCACTACGGCAAGCGCACCCTGACGCGTGTCGCGCCCGGGATGGACCAGCCCGACTACCGGCACCTGGACATCTCCCCGCTCACTCCGCACATCGGGGCCGAGGTCGACGGCGTCGATCTCTCCCTGCCGATCGGCGACGAGGCGGCGGACGAGCTGCGCCAGGCCCTGCTGGAATGGAAGGTGCTCTTCTTCCGCGACCAGCACGGCTTCGCCCCCGACTCCCAGCTCGCCCTCGCCGGTCTGTGGGGCGATCCGGAGCCCAACCCCTTCTTCCCGAAGGGGGGCACGGTCGGCGTCTCCCGCCTGGCCAAGGACGCCATGACCATCGGCACCGAGAACATCTGGCACAGCGACCACTCGTTCATGGCCGCGCCCGCCCTGGGCTCCGTCCTGCGCGCCGTGGAGATCCCCTCCGCCGGCGGCGACACCCTGTGGGCGGACATGGCGGCCGCCTACGACAACCTCCCGCAGGCGCTGAAGGACCGCGTCGAGGACCTCACCGCCGTGCACGACTGGGTGCCCAGCTGGGGCTCGATGATGACCGAGGCCCAGGTCGCCGCCCACCGCGAGAACCTGCCCGCCGTCGAGCACCCGGTGGTCGTCCGCCACCCCGCCACCGGGCGCCGGCTGCTCTACGTCAACGAGCCCTTCACCACCCGGATCGTCGGCCTCTCGGACCGGGAGAGCCGCGAGCTGCTCGACGAGCTCGTCCTCCAGGCGCGCATCCCCGAGTACCAGGTGCGCTTCCGCTGGCAGCCGGGCTCCGTGGCGATCTGGGACAACATCGCCACCCAGCACTACGCGATCAGCGACTACTTCCCGCAGCGTCGCGTCATGGAGCGCATCGCGATCGCCGGCGTCCCGCTGTCCTGACCGGTTACCGCCCTCTTCCCTCTCCAGCCCCCGCGGAGCCCCTGTGACCGACACCGACGTCGCACCCGCTGTGCCCGCCCGTCCCCCGAAGGCGCCGAGCCGTTCGAGACGCCGCGCGTGGAGCGTCACCGCGCTCCTCGTCGTCTTCATGATGATCAACTTCGCCGACAAGTCGGTACTCGGACTCGCCGCCGACCCGATCCGCGAGGACCTCGGCCTCTCCGCGTCCGCCTTCGGGCTCGCCAACAGCGCCTTCTTCCTGCTCTTCTCGCTCTGCGGGGCGGCGGTGGGGCTGCTCGCCGACCGCGTCCGGCCCAAGTGGCTCCTGCTGACCATGGCCGTGCTCTGGTCCGTCTCCCAGGCGCCGCTGGCGCTCGGCGGCGGGCTCGCGGCGCTGATCGCCTCACGGATCGTCCTGGGCGCGGCCGAGGGCCCCGCCTTCCCCGTCGCCCAGCAGGCCACGCTGTCCTGGTTCCCGAACCACCGCCGTAACCTCCCCGGCGCGCTGATCGTGATGGGGACGACGTTCGGCGTGGTCCTCGCCGCCCCCGCGGTGACATGGCTCGTGGAGCACCACGGCTGGCGTTCGGCGTTCGCCGCGGTGGCCGTGGTGGGAGTCCTCTGGGCCGCGCTGTGGGTCGTGCTGGGCGCGGAGGGTCCGTACGCGGCCGATCCCGCCGCCGCCTCGCCCGACGTTCCGGCGACCGGTACGGCGCCCCGGCGCGTGCCGTACCGCCGCATCCTCGGGACACGGACCTGGATCGGCTCGACGGCGGCGTACTTCAGCTCCTACTGGGTCGCCGCCTTCGTCCTGGTCTGGCTGCCCTCCTACCTCCAGGAAGGCCTCGGCTACTCCTCGGCCTCCTCCGCGCGACTGCTGGTCCTGGTGTGGGGGCTGACCGCCGCCGTCATCCTGGGACAGGCCGCGCTGACCGGCTGGCTCATGCGCCGGGGGGCGACCAGCCGGTGGGCTCGCGGGAGGGTCGGCGGCATCCTGCTGCTGGTGGCGGCCTCGGCCTGTCTCGCCCTCCCGTCGGCACCGTCCGGTACGGCGACCGTGCTCCTCCTGGTCACCGGCTTCGGCTTCGCCGGCGCGATGGTCAGCGTCGCGGTGACCACGGTCACCGAGATGGCGCCCGCCGAACGGCGCGGCGGCGCCCTCGGCTTCATGAACGCCGTCGTCACGACCGCGGGTCTGATCGCTCCGGTGCTCGTCGGCCACCTCGTGGACCTCCACGGCCCGTCCGGATACGACCAGGCCGTCCTGATCACCGGCGCCCTGCTCCTGATGGGCGGCATCGCCGCGGTCACCCTGATCGACCCGCGGCGCGACGGGCACCTGCTGTCCCTCTGACCCCGCGCGGGTCCGGCCCTGTCCGGTCCCCTCCGGTCCTGGCCCTTCTCGCCCGCGTCCTACCGCGTCCCGGGTCTGCCGGCCCCGCGCACCCCTCGTCGTTCCCCCGGCACCGCCGCCGTGGGGAGCGACACCCCGCCCGCTCCCCCGCCTTCCGTAAGGGACGCCGTGAACACCCACACCCTCGACACCACCGCCCTCGACCACGTCGTGGCGGGGGCACGGGCCAGGGCAGAGTCCTGGTCCGCCACCCCGCTCGCCGAACGCATCGCCCTCCTGGAGCGGCTCCTTGCGCGCATCGCCTCCCACGCCCCCGAGGTGGCCGCCGCCGGAGCCCTGGCGAAGGGGTACGGCCCCGACTCCCCCTGGGCTGCCGAGGACTGGATCGGCGGGCCGTGGGCACTGGCGCAGAACGCCTCGGCGTTCCTGCACGTCCTGCGGCGCCTCGCCGCCGGCAAGGAGCCGGTGGAGACGAAGGCCGTCCACGAGGACGCCGGCCGGACCTGGGTCGACGTCTTCCCGGCCACCGGCTGGGACGTCCTGCTGCTCAACGGCTACTCGGCCCGGGTGCGGATGCGTCCCGGCGTCACCGCCGACCAGGTGCTGACCCGCGCGGCGGGCGAGTACCGGGGCAGGCCGGGTCCCCCGTCCGTCGCCCTGGTGCTCGGCGCCGGGAACGTCGCCGCCATCACCGCGCTGGACATCCTGCACAAGCTCTACGCCGAAGGCCAGGTCGTCATCGCCAAGATGAACCCGGTCAACGCCTATCTGCGGCCCCCTTTCGAGGACGTCTTCGCCGAGTTCGTCGAGCACGGCTGGGTGTCGTTCGTCGACGGCGGGGCGGCGGAGGGCGGTTACCTCGCAGGTCACGAGGGTGTCGACACCATCCATGTCACCGGCAGCGACCGCACTCATGACGCCATCGTCTGGGGCACCGGCGAGGACGCCGAGCGGCGCCGCCGCGACGACCGGCCGCTGATCGACAAACCCTTCAGCAGTGAACTCGGGGGTGTCAGCCCCTGCGTGGTGGTGCCCGGACCATGGAGCGACGCCGACTTCCGCTTCCAGGCCGAACACATCGTCACCAGCAAGATGAACAACTCCGGCCACAACTGCATCGCCAGCCAGGTGCTGGTCCTGCCGCGCGACTGGGACGGCACCGACCGGCTCCTGGACGAGATCCGGCGGGTCCTGCGCGTCCTGCCGCCCCGCACCGACTACTACCCGGGCTCCGCGGAGCGCCTCGCCTCCGTCCTCGCGGCCCATCCGGAGGCGGAGACCCACGGCGAGGGCTGCCGCCTGCTCGTCCCCGACCTCACCGACCACGCCGGCCCGCTCATCACCGGCGAGGTCTTCGGCAGCGCCCTGGGGGTCGTCCGTCTCCCCGGCTCCACTCCTGCCGGGTTCCTCGCCCACGCCGTGGACTTCGCCAACGAGACGCTCCCCGGAACCCTCGGCGCCACCCTGATCGTCCATCCGCGGACCGAGAAGGCCCACGCAGAGGCGGTCCGCGCCGCCGTCTCGGAGCTTCGCTACGGCACCCTGGGCGTCAACTGCTGGTCAGCGGTCGGCTTCCTGCTGGGCTTCACCCCCTGGGGCGCCTTCCCCGGCCACACCCGCCAGGACATCGGCAGCGGCGCCGGGTTCGTGCACAACGCGTTCATGCTGGAGGACGTCGAGAAGACGGTGGTGCGCGCGCCCTTCACGCCCGCGCCGCGCGGCCTGGTCACGGGCGACCCGTCCCTGTCACCCCGTCCCCCGTACTTCGTCACCCATCGCACCGCGCGGGCCACGGTGCGACGCCTCACACGGTTCACGGCCGCGCCGAGCCTCGCCAAGCTGCCCGCCCTCCTCGCGTCCGCGCTGCGCGGCTGACCCGTCGCGCGCCCGCACCGACCGACACGTCCCCAGGGAGACCTCATGCTCAACCTCGCCATGGTGCTGGAGACCAGCGCTCGTACCGTGCCCGACCGCACCGCGATCGTCCTGGGTGACCAGCGGCTCTCGTACGCGGAACTCGACGCGGCCGCCCGCCGCGTGGCGAACCTGCTGCGTTCACGCGGCATCGCACCGGGCGACAAGGTGGCCCTGTCCTGCCCCAACCTGCCGTGGTTCCCGATCGTCTACTACGGCATCCTCAAGGCCGGCGCGGTGGTCGTCCCGCTGAACGTGCTGCTCAAGAGCCGTGAGATCGCGTATCACCTGGCCGACTCGGACGCGAAGGCGTACTTCTGCTTCGAGGGCGGTCCCGAACTGCCGATGGGGCAGGAGGGCCGGGCCGGCTTCCTCGACACGCCGGGCTGTGAACACTTCTTCCTGATGACGGCGACCCCCTCCGCGGTCTCGCCGATCGAGGGCGCGCAGACGCTGACGGCGGCGCTGGCCGACCACAGCTCGGACTTCGAGACGGTCGCCACCGAGCCCGGTGACACCGCGGTCATCCTCTACACCTCCGGCACCACCGGAAGGCCCAAGGGTGCCGAGCTCACCCACTCCAACCTGACGCTCAACGTGGTGACGTGCCACAAGCTGTTCGGCGAGGTCGACCACGACGTGCACCTGATCGCGTTGCCGCTGTTCCACTCCTTCGGCCAGGTGGTCCAGATGAACGCGGGCCTGGCGTCCGGAGCCACCCTGGTCCTGCTGCCGCGCTTCGACGCCCGATCGGCCCTCTCCCTCATGCAGCGCCACGCCGTCACCTTCTTCACGGGCGTTCCCACCATGTTCTGGGCCCTGCTGGAGGCGGACGCGTCCGAGGTGGACCTGTCGCAGATCGCCGCGAAGCTGCGCATGGCGGGATCGGGCGGTTCGGCCCTGCCCGTGGAGATCCACCGCCGCTTCGCCGAGCGGTTCGGCGTCACCATCCTGGAGGGGTACGGCCTGTCGGAGACCAGCCCGGCCGCCACCTTCTCGCCTCGGGGGGAGCAGGCGCGCCCCGGCTCCATCGGGCGCCCCGTCTGGGGCGTGGAGGTGGATCTGGTCGCCGAGGACTGGACACCGGTCCGGGGGCCGGACGCCATCGGGGAGATCGTCGTCCGCGGGCACAACGTGATGAAGGGCTACTACAACCGGCCCGAAGCGACCGCCGAGGTGATGCGCGACGGCTGGTTCCGCACGGGTGACCTGGCCCGCCGGGACGCCGACGGTTGGTTCCACATCGTCGACCGCGCCAAGGACATGATCATCCGCGGAGGCTTCAACGTGTATCCGCGGGAGGTCGAGGAGGTGCTGCTCACGCACCCCGCCGTGAGCATGGTGGCCGTCATCGGTCTGCCGGACGAGCGCCACGGCGAGGAGATCAAGGCCTGCGTGGTCCTCGCCCCGCGGGCGAAGGTCTCCGAGGAGGAACTGAGCGAGTGGTGCAGGGATCGAATGGCGGGTTACAAGTACCCCCGCCTGGTGGAGTTCTTCGACGTCCTGCCCACCAACGCCACCGGCAAGATCCTCAAGCGGGAGCTGCGGGAGACGAGCGCGGGTGGCGAGCGCTCCACCGCCGGTCGTGGGCAGGCGGAGGTCGCGGGGACGCACTGAGACGGGCGCGTTCAGCCGGACGGCCGTACGCCGCCGCCCGGCCTCGCCCTGACGGCGCGTCTGCCGAACGGGGGACAGACGGCATCGCTCCGGTCGCGGGACGCGGTCGGAGCGCCTTTGCTGGACTGGCGGCGGGTGCTCCGCCGCTCGCGACCCCGCGGTCCGCTCTCGCAGGAGATCCGTATGGAACCCCAGCCACGGCAGCCGGAGCCGTCACCCGGCTCACCCCCTCCCGCCGGGAGCGGAACCGAATTGGCGGATCTGCGGCGCCGTATCGCGGAACTGGAGAACGGCGGCAGGCCACGCCGTCACCGGTGGCGGTCGGTGCTGTCCGCCCTGCTCGTATGTCTGGCCACGGTGCTGTCCGTGCTGTCGGTCGTCGCGGTGTGGGCCGACAGCATGGTGGCGGACACCGACCGCTACGTCGACACCGTCGCACCGCTCGCCTCGGACCCGGCCGTCCAGACGGCGGTGACCAACCGGGCGACGACGGCGATCCTGGACCGGATCGACGTGAAGGCCCTGGTGACCGAACTCTCCACGGCCGCCGAGCGGGAAGGGGCGCCGCCCGCCGCCGGGAAACTGATCAAGGAACTCAGCGGCCCCATCGAAAGCGGCCTGAAGGAGCTGGTGAGCAGTACGGTCCACCGGATCGTGACCAGTTCCGCCTTCGAGACGCTGTGGCGCGAGGGCAACCGGGTGGCACACCGGTCGTTGGACAAGGCGCTCACGGGCAAGGGCGGCGGCGCCGTGGAGCTGAAAGGCGATCAGGTGGCGATCGACGTCGCCCCCGTCATCGAACGAGCCAAGGACGAGCTGGTGAAAGCCGGTTTCTCCCCGGCCGCGCGCATCCCCGACGTGCACACCGACTTCGTGGTGTTCTCCTCGGACGAGCTCTCCAAGGTCAAGACGTACACCCGGATCCTGCAGATCGTCGGCTCGTGGCTCCCGGTGGTCACCGTCCTGATCGCGGCGGCGGCAGTCCTTCTGGCGGCCCACCGGCGGCGCGTCCTGGTGGCGACGGCGCTCGCCGTCGCGTTCGGGATGCTGGTGCTCGGCGTGAGCCTGACCGTCTTCCGCGGCATCTACCTCGACCGTCTGCCGGCCGAGGTGTCGCAGGACGCGGCGGCGGCCGTGTTCGACGCGCTCGTCAAGTTCCTGCGGGCCACCGTCCGTGCGGTCGCCGCGGTCGCTCTGGTGACGGCCTGCGGTGCCTTCCTGGCCGGTCCTTCGCGCCCCGCCGTCACGATCCGGCGGGCCTGCGCCGGCGGCATCGCGGCCGCGCGGGACGCCGCCGCCTCGGGCGGCCTGCGGCTCGGTGCGGTGGGGCGCTTCGTCCACCGCCACAAGCGGTGGATCGGCGCGCTCATCCTGGTGGCCGCCCTGATCGTCCTCGTGACGTGGTCCTATCCGAGCACGGCGGTGGTGCTGTGGATCGTCGTCGCGGTCCTGGCCGCCTTCGCCGTACGAGAGTTCCTCGACGACGCCGGCCCGGCGGACGCTGCCGGCCGACGGGGCGGCGAGAGAGAACCGCGGCCCTCATGAGCGCCCCGCGGGCGGACGGCAAGGGGCGGTCGCACCGGGTGCTTCTTCTCCTGCCCCTCCTGCGTGCCTCGGCCGTGGTGGCGGTGGCCACCACGCTGTACTTCCTGCTCCCCCTCGACCGCGATCTCGATCAGAACACCGCCACGGTGCTCGCCCTGGGCCTTCTCGGCATCGGCGCGCTGCTCGGCCTCCAGGCCGTCAGCATCGTCAGCTCCTCCCACCCCCGGCTGCGCGCCGTCGAGGCGCTGACCACCGCCGTCCCCCTCTTCCTGCTGCTGTTCTCGGCCACCTACTTCCTGTACGGGCGCGAACAGGGAGCGCACACCTTCTCCGAGCCGCTCGACAGGACCGACGCGCTGTACTTCACGGTGACCGTCTTCGCCACGGTCGGCTTCGGCGACATCGTGCCCCTCTCCCAGACGGCACGGGTACTGACGACGGTCCAGATGGTGGCCGACCTCATCCTGGTGGGCCTGATCGCGAAGGTCATGGTGGGAGCGGTACGGCTCGGTCTGGAGCGACGCCAGTCCACCCGGCCGCCGGAGAGGGGCGAACCGTGACCCCTTCGCCCCTCCCCCCTCGTCAGGAGAGACCGCGCCCATGACGGCGTCCTCCGCCCGCCCGGCCGCGCCCCCGGAGTCCGAGGAGTCCGCCGAGGCCGATCGTCTCCGGGATCTGCTGCGCACCCCCGGATACCGCAAGGTCCTGTTCTTCAGCTCGCTGATCGGCATCCCCGTCTCCCTGGCCGCGTTCTGGTTCCTCGCCGCGCTGCACGAGGCGGAGCACGCGCTGTGGGCGGACCTGCCGAAGGCGTGGGGCTGGGCCACCCCGCCGGCGTGGTGGCCGCTGCCCCTGCTCGCCGTCGCCGGGGCCGTCGTGGGGCTTGTGGTGGCCCGCCTGCCCGGTGCGGGCGGTCACGTGCCCGCCTCCGGACTGCACCCGGGCGGGGCATCGGCGGCCGCGCTGCCCGGAGTGGTCGTCGCCGCGGCCGCGAGCCTGCCGTTCGGTGCGGTCCTCGGCCCCGAGGCGCCTCTGATCGCCCTCGGCGGGGGGCTGGCCCTGCTGTTCCGGCGGCTCGTCCGGGCCCCCGCCACTCCTCAGAGCACCGCGCTCCTGGGGGCGGCCGGAGCGGCGGCGGCGATCGCGGCCATCTTCGGCAATCCGCTGGTCGCCGCGGTGCTCCTGATCGAGGTGGCGGGCGTGGGCGGACCGCGGCTCTTCGTCATCCTGCTCCCCGCGCTCCTGTCGAGCGGCATCGGCGGGATCGTCTTCACCGGCTTCGGACGCTGGACGGGTCTCGAGACGGCCGGTCTCTCCGTGCGCTTCCCCACAGCGCCACCGCGCCTGGACACCGGGGACGTGGTGTGGTCGATGGTGCTGGCGGTGGGCATCGGCGCGCTGGTGCACCTGATGATCATCGGAGGCCGACTGGCCGCCGTCTTCGTGGCGGCGGCCCCGCTCGTCCGGACGCTGCTCTGCGCGGTCGGCGCCGGCGGCTGCGCGGCCCTGTACACGGTCGTGACGGGCCGCTCCCCGGTGGAGGTCGCCTCGTCCGGGCAGGCCGCCCTGACCCAGCTGGCGGCCGACCCGCATGCCTGGAGTGTGGGCGCCCTGCTGGCCGTCCTGCTGTTCAAGTCCGTCGCCTACGCCCTGTGCCTGGGCAGTCTGCGCGGTGGGCTGGTGTTCCCGGTGCTGTTCCTGGGCGCGGCGGTCGGTGTCCTGCTCGCTCCGCTCCCCGGGCTCGGGGTGATCCCCGGAGCCTCCGCGGGCATGGCCGCCGCCGCGACGGCCGCTCTGCGGCTGCCGGTCAGCAGCGTGGCCCTGGTGGTCCTGATGCTCGGCAACTCCGAGACGATCCCGGTGGTGATCCTGGCTGCCGTGACGGCCTTCGCCACCTCCGAGCTGCTGCCCCGGGGGCCCGCGGCCGCGCCCCGCCCGCCGGAGAAGACGGCGGACGGGGCGGCCTGACGGATCCGGGCCGCCGCCGTGTGGGACGGGCGGCGCCCGAAGCGGGAGCGGCCGGAGCGAAGAGCCGGACGCGCCGCTCGGTTCAGTATTCGAGGAGGCGGCGCTTCTGGGCCTCGAACTCCGCCTCGGTGAGCACACCCTGCTCCTTGAGCTGACCGAGCTCCTTGAGCTGGGCGATCTTCGTCTCCATCGACGCCGCGGCCGGGGGCGGAGGCGGCGGAGGAGGAGCGCTGTACGCCTGCTGCGGCGGTGCCGCGGCGGGTGCTTCCTCGGCCTGTTGCGCCCAGCGGCCGGCCTGACGCCGCGACACCCGGTTGGACACGGCGGTGGCGGTGCCGGAGATGACTGCGGTGCGGGCGACCCCGCGGAGAAGTCCTGGCATGAGAGTGGTCCTTGTCGCAGGGCGGCGGGGTGGCCGCTAGGGGGTGGACTCGACGGCCTCCAGAGTCGCCAGGAGGGCGTCGGCGGGAATCCTTCCGCCGGCCACCATCCGGGCACCGCTGCGCCGCAGGGCCGTCGCCAGAGGTGCGGCCCACAGGTTCTCGTACACGAGCACGCCCGCCGAATTGCCGGGTTCGAGGACGGCGGCGGCCTCCTGGAGGTCGTCCTCGCCGAGCAGGCCGGAGGACGCCCCTTCGAAGACGGCCAGGTCGAGCTGCCCGTCCCCGTCGAGGTCGGCGATCTGGAGCGCGCTGACGGATCCGTCCGCGTCCTTGCGGACGAAGGACAGATCGAGGATCCGGATGACGTGCCGGTCGACCAGGTCGAGCAGCAGACGCAGGCCTTCGCCGGTCATCCGATTGCCGGGGAACTCCAGGACCAGGTAGTCGACAGGTCCCATCTCCGTGACTTCGTCGCCGCTCATACCGACTCCTCGCCTGGCGGTCCGCTTCTTCGATGTGCGACGACGGTCGCCCCCACCGACCTCACCGGCACCGCCTTCAATTCCAGCACCGCGGGACCGGAACCGCACCTGCACCTTCGGACCGCCCCGTCGCGGCGGCGGGGGTCTCCCGGCTCAGACGAGTTCGTAGAGGGTTCTGCCGACGACCCACAGGCCCGCCCCCAGGCACAGGACGACGAGCGCCTGGTCCTGGTGGCCCGTGATCGTGCGCATGAGGGACTGGAGCCGGGCGGTGGCGTGGGCGGGCCGGAAGGCCGCGTACAGCTCCATCGCCAGGAGACTCGACGAGGCCAGCAGGACGTAGAGCATCAGGGTCAGCCAGGTGGCCGGGTGGGACAGGTCGGCCTTCATCACGGTCGTCGCTCCCACGGCGACGAGGCCCCACGGCTGGAGCAGGACGGCCATGCCCGCGGCCGACCATCCCGATGCGTGACGCACCCGGCTGAGCCAGCTCGGTTCCCCCTTGGGACGGCGCGCTCCGTGGTGGCGGTGGAGGCCGTAGGCCACGAGTCCGACGCCGATGGCCAGCTTGACGGCGAGGACGGCGGTCGAGGGCGAGGTGCGGGCCCTGGGGGGTGAGCCTCCGGTGAAGAGCAGGACGCAGGTGATCACCACCACCAGACAGGCGAGCCATCCGAGGATGAAGGCGAGTCCCTTGCGCACGCCCCCGTCGGCGGACAGGAGCAGGATCAGGGCCATGCCGGGGAAGGGGATGAGGGTGATCGCCAGGCCGATGAGGATGAGGTCGAGTGTCATCGGCGTACGTTCCCTCCGTGCGTGCGGGGCGAAGCACCGCCTGTCGTTCCCAGCCAGTCACGAATCCATGCGACGCGCGATGAGGAGACCCCCGTTGGGGCGACGAGCAGGCATCCCCGCCGCTCCGCCCGGCGTACGGCCGCGAGACGGTCGCCGGTTCGGCGCGAGGCAGGGCGACCGGCCCGATGGGGGGCAGGGCTCACCGGCGACCGGCCCAATGAGAGGCGGGGCTCACCGGCGACCGGCCCAATGAGAGGCGGGGCTCACCGGCGACCGGCCCGATGGGAGGCGGGGCTCACCGGCGACCGGCCCGGCCGTCGTCGGGGCCGCGCCAGGCGGGTGGGCTGCCCAGGCGTCCCGCCAGGTGGGTCTCCTGCGCGATCACGGCGCCTGCGGTGATGCCCACGGCGACCGCCGCACAGAGCACGATCAGCCACGAGAGCAGCGTGAAGATCGGACCCAGGGCGCCGTATTCCGCGAGCGTCCGGTTGAGCGCCGCGGGCATGTAGAACTGCGCCCCGATCGACAGGACGGTGACCGCGAACGCCGTGAGCACCGCTCCGGGCAGGAGGGGCGACCATCCGAGTGCGCCCGCCAGGAGGAGGTGCTGGCTCCACCACCACACCGCCGTCTGGTACAGCAGCGTCAGGGGGATCCCCAGCCACAGCCCGGCCCCGAAGCCGTCGCGCAGCGGAGCCTGGAGCACCAGGATGGCCAGCCATACGACGATCCAGACGACCCACCGCCAGGGGGCGACCTTCGTCGTGCCTTTGGGCACCTGCCACGCCCGTCGGCACAGCCGCTGCATCGCACGGCTCACCGCGGTGGCGGAGATGATCACGAGCAGGGTGCCGACGACGCCGGTGACTTCCTGCAGGGAGTCGTCACCGGGCTGGTACACCTTCTCCAGCTGCTCGTTCACGGCCCCGCTCAGCCCGAACACCGCCCGCAGGGAGGAGAGGAGCTGGTCCTGCACGCTCTGCGGTGCGAAGGAACCGAAGACGAAGAGGAGCGGGACCGCGGTCAGGAAGCACTGCGCGGCGAGCCTGGTGGCGTTGTCCAGGATGTTGACCGACAGCATACGAGCCGTCAGATGCGTGATCACGGGAAAACGGCGTTCGGCACCGCGCCGCAACCGTCGGCCGGTCTCCGTCAGGGCGCGCGACTTCGCCCGCCACCAGGACGGCCCCAGGACCCTGCCGCGGCGCGCCCCGTCCCCGGGGCTCCGCGCGCCGACGCCCTCGCCCGCCGCGTCCCCGCCCGTCCCGCCCGGGTGACGGTCGCCGGGCTCCCTGGCCGCCATCAGGAGGGTCGCGGGGCGTCCACGTCCCGGGGCGCGCGGCCGTCGCGTACCGGGGGCGGTCCCGCAGATGTCGCCATGGTGCGCCTCCCTTTCCTCGTCCAGCGTGCGGGACGCCGCCCCGGGCGGCACCTCGGGCGGACCACGGTGGTGAAGGACGGCGGCCCGCGGGTCACTCGCCGGGCGGCGGCGGAGCGGAAGCGGGACGGACGGCGGAAACGGGACACGGCCGGCCACCCGTCAGGGCGGCCGGCCGTGGGCTCGGGTGCGGGAGCGTCAGATCTCGCCCCGCCACGAGCCGGTCTCCGTCCCCCGGGACTCGATGTACTGCTTGAAGCGCTTGAGGTCGCCGGTGACCTGGCGCTTGACGAAGCCGAGCTTGTCGCCGACGTTCTCCTTGAACCCCTCGGGGTCGAAGTCCATCTGCAGCATCACCTTGGTCCTGGTGTCGTGCAGACGGTGGAACGTCACCACCCCGGCCTGCCTCGCTTCGCCGTCGACGGTCGTCCAGGCCACTCGTTCGTCGGGGATCTGCTCGGTGATCTCGGCGTCGAACTCGCGCTCCGTCCCGCCGACCTTGGTCGTCCAGCGGGTGAGGGTGTCGTTGACCTGAGTGATCTTCTCGACGCCGTCCATGAAGACCGGGAACGTCTCGAACTGCGTCCACTGGTTGTAGGCGGTGCGGACGGGGACGTCGACCTCGATGGACTCTTCGACCTGCGACATGAATCTCCCTTTCCTCGTACGGTGTCGCCAACAGGGCTCCGTCGTCAGGGTGCTGACGGGGCGCCCCGTCACATCGCCTGCCCCCGGAAACACGAACCATGACTCACCGGAGGCGATGCGTACGAGGAGACCCCGCAGCCGGGGGCGGGGAGAGCGCGCGGTCTCGTTCAGGCAGGGCTCGCCCCGGTCCCGTCGTCGGCTCCGGGGACTCGGTGCGGCGCCCCGGCGGCGCCCTCCGGGCGCGGCCACGGCAGCCCGTGGAGACGCTCGATGCCGGAGTCGAAGCGCCGCAGATGGTCCGCGAGGGCGGCGATGTCCTCTTCCGCCGGGCTCGCCGTCAGGCGGTCGGGGCTCGGCACGAGGCCCGAGCGCTCCCCGTGAGCGCCCGCCCCCTCCCGGAGACGGCGGCGGCCGACGGGTTCAGCCTCTGGTGCGGTCGCCGGGCACTACCATCGGTTCGGCGGTGATCGGCGTCGTCCTCGAGCGGATGACGACCAGCGCGAGCGGGGTCGCCTTCACCTCGGAGGACGGGCTCCGGACCGGCCTGCTGATCGGCTGCGGCGTTCGTGTCCGCCGCCGCCGTCGCCGCGGCAGTTCCCGGCCTCGGGGACGGACAGGCGGAGCCGGGCAGGGGGGCCGTCGGGGCGCCGGCCGCCCGCGCCCGCCCCGCGCACGCACGCCCGTCGGCGCCGACCTGGCGGGTCGGCGCCGACGGGCGTCACGGGTCTCGCCGGCCGGCGCCGGCGAGGACGTCAGCGCCGGTGGTGGTGGTGGTGGCCGTTGCCCCACGACTCGGTGTCGACGGTGCGGCCGCGGTCGTCGCGCAGGGTCGCCTTGTCGGAGCGGTTGTCCCAGATGTAGTCGCCGCGGTCCTGGAAGAGGTCGGTACGGGAGTCGCGGCCCTCACCGGTGTGGATCCGGACGGTGGCGCGACCGGCGAGGCGGAAGTCGCCGAAGCGGTAGCGGTTGCCGTCCTCGTCACGCAGCGTCCAGCCGCGGAGGTTGACGGCGTGGCGGGTGGTGTTGGTGATCTCGACCCATTCGGCGTTGAGCGACCGGTTGGACCGGCTCTCGCGTCCGGGGCTGTCGGCCTGGACGCGGCTGATCTCGACCCGCGGCTTGTGGTGGTGGCGTCCGTCGTCGTGGGCGGCGGCCGGCAGCGCGGCCGCACAGACGACGGAGCCGGCGGCCAGCACGGTGGCCGCGACGCGGCGGGCGGTCGAAGAAGCAGACATGGGTGATGTCCCCTCAAGAACATGCCCCACCGGCCGACACGAGCCGGTGGGAGCGATGGCGGATCTCGGTTCTCGGTCCGGTGCGGGCCGAGGACCTCGACTCTGGCCACTGCCCGGCGCCCTCGGTGCGCCTGCCTGACCCCGTTACCGAACACGGACATTTTCGTAACTTTCGCCCGAACAGCCCCGGCGTACGCGGCGGGCGTGGCCCTGACATCCACTGACCGCTACACCGACCCGCCCCGGAAGCACCCACCGCGCCCCCGCAGCCCCACGCCCGACACCGGCCGGGGAGACGCCCCCGCTGCGCCGACCGGGGGACGCGGCGCGGTAACGGCCGTTCTGCGCGTTTCCTCGCACGCCCGATCCCGCTTCGTACGCAGGGGCGACCTCAGGTCAGCGGCCCTCCGGCCGCGGGCGCAGCACGGCGTCGTAGCGCGGACCGCTTCCACGGACTCGCCGTGGCGGGGACGCCGTGCGGCGGGATCCCGCTCCGGACCGCAGTGCCGGTCACGTCCCCGACGGCCGCGGCTGCTCCGGCGGAACCGAGCTCTCGGCGTCGGCCATCCACTGGTCCAGGTCGGCCTGGGTGAACTCCTCCCACGGCGGGATTCCGGGCAGCTGCCGGAGGAGGTCGTAGGCCTCGGGGATCTGGGGTCCGCGAAGGACCGGGCAGTGGCAGCCGGCGATGACCTCGGCGTCGAGCTGCTGGAAGGCGGTGACCACCGCCCCGAACTTCCGGGGGTCCAGCAGGCCGACCCAGGGGGAGACCAGCCTTCCGCCGAAGAGCTGGCCGTCGCGGAATTCGTCCGGCGACAGTGCCCCCGTTTCGGGCATGGGGGCCGGCACGTTCGTCGCGAAGGTGTCGACGGCCCACAGGACGTCGGTCTTCGGGTCGAAGAGGGCGCGGGTCGTGGGGTTGTCGTACAGGGGCGGCCGCTTGGCGACCAGGGTGCGGTCGCCCGCGTCGATCGTGTCGCCGTCGGTCATGAAGCGGCACCGGTTGACGGGAATCTCCCACTCCTCGGCCATGCGGCCGATGGAGAACCACGTCGTCAGCAGGGTGGCGTTCGGGCAGGCCGCGAGGACCGCCAGGAGGTTGCCGGCGTGGTCGCGGTCGTCGTGGGTGAGGAAGATCCACCGCACGTCCAGGGGGTCCACGACGGACCAGGCCGCCTCCAGCCACTGGGAGCGCACCGCGGGCGCACCGGTGTCCACGAGGACCGGTTCGCTCCCCCGGATCACCATGGAGTTCATCGGGAAGTGGCCGACCGGCGGGGCCTCGAGGGCCCACGGGATGACGAACGTCTCCTCGGCGACCTTGTACGGCTGAAGAAGGTCGAAACTCTCCGTGGTTGCCATCGCTGCTCTCCCTGGGGCGTGATCGCAGCGCCCATGTATCCAGTGCAGCCCCGTGCCGGGCCGTCGTCAAACGCAGCCCGCGCGACGACGGTCGCCGCCGGCGGGCAGCGCGGTGCGCGCGGGGACGGGCGGGCGGCGGGGTCGACCGCGCGGGGTGCCGCCCGGGGCTCCGCGAAGGACACCCGCCGGACTCGCTCGCAGGCCGGTCGGACAACTCCCGTCGCGTCCGGCCGGGCGGGCCGGACGCGACGGGACGGGGCGGACAGGCCCGGAGCACCTACGGCCGGCCCGTCCCGTCGGGCACCGGCGTGGCCTGGTGGTAGTAGAGCCGGAACTCCCCGGCGGCGTCGCGGCGCCAGATCGACGAACGGCGGGCGTGCCGGTCCTCGATGCGGGTCTCGTAGGTGAGGTGGACGATCCCGGGGGCGAGGACCGTGCCCTCGAAGTGCGTTGCGGTGATGGGGATACTGCTCTCGGCGCCGCCGTGGAGCGTGGGCAGGGCGGCGACCATCTCCGCGTGCGTCCACCGCCGCCCCGAGGCGCCGACCTCGATGAAGTCGGCGTCGAGAAGGGCTTCGGCGAGGGGACCGGAGAGTCGGACGGAAGGGTCGTGGAGGCGTCGCTCCCGGACGATCGCCTCGGTGACCTCCGGATGCTGCGGGAGCGCTTCGGGCGCGTGCCGGTCGTTCTGGATCATGGCGCCATGATGCCCGGCCGCGGCCGGCGGGGCTCCCGGCGGCCGGGCGGTTTTCAGCGCGGCCGGCGCCCGCGTGAGAAGGGCTCCCCCTGCACCACGACCACGCGTCCGGCCCCGCCGCTGACGGGGCGGGGCCGGGACCCGGCATCCTCATCAGTCTTCTGGGGGCGTGGTGCGGAAGTAGCGCCGTCCGCCCGAAGGGCGGGCCCCGCGCCGTCTGTCGCGTACGCGCGCAAGGCAGAGGATCGTCCTCGTACGGGCGTACTCGGACGATCACGACAGCGCAGCGAGCGGGCGTGCCAGGCGTCGCGGGACAGGCGGGACCTTCACCTCACGCCCTAGGTCGGCATGTTCTGTTCGGCCCAGACCACCTTGCCGGTGACCGTGCGGCACGAACCCCACCTGCGGCACAGCATGTTGATGAGCTGAAGTCCCCGCCCGCCCTCGTCGCTGAGGTCGGCGTGCTGGATCTGGGGCAGGTCGGGGCCGGTGTCCGAGACCTCCACGACGAGGCGTTCGCCGCGCAGCAGGCGCAGTTCACCGGGGCCGTTGCCGTAACGCAGCGCGTTGCCCACGAGTTCGGAGACGACGAGCTCGCAGACGTCGGCGAGTTCCGTCAGGCCCCACGCGGCGAGCTGTCCGGTGACGAGGCTCCGGGCGGCGCCCGCGGCCCTTCCGTCCTGCGGCAGGTCCCACACCCGCAGGTCGTCGGGCGGGAACGCGGAACTCTTCCCGATGAGGAGGACGGCCTCGTCGAACCGGGCGGCGCCCGCCGGGGCCTTCTCCACCAGGCCACCCGCCTCGAGGACACCCGGAGCGAGTCCGAGCGCCGCCGAGCGGAGCCGGTCCAGCTGCACGTCGAGGTTCTCGAACCGGGACTTGACGAGCCCGTCCGTGTACATGACCAGGTGGGCGCCGTCCGGTACGCGCAGCCGCAGGGGGTCGTACGGGATCACGCCGGCGCCGAGAGGCGCGCCGGTGGGGACGGGCACGAACTCGGCCGAGCCCCGCCCGTCGACGAGCAGGGGCGGCAGGTGTCCGGCGCTGGCCAGCGTGTAGGTCGAGTCGGCGGGGTCGTAGACCGCGCAGAGGCAGGTGGCGACCTGTTCGTCCTCCAGGTCGCGGGTGGCGAGGTCGAGTCGCGCCAGGATGCGTTCGGGGGCCGTGTCGAGGGTCATCAGCGTGCGGGCGACGGTGCGCAGGCGCCCCATGGTGGCGGCGGCGGGCAGTCCGTGCCCCATCACGTCCCCCACCATCAGGGCCGTGCGCCCGCTGGGCAGGGCCATGACGTCGTACCAGTCGCCGCCGACCCCGTGGCGGGCGGTGGAGGGCGCGTACTCGGCATGGATCCGCAGTCCCGGCGTCACCGGTGTCACGCGGGGCAGGAGGCTGCGCTGCAGCGAGATCACGTGCTCGCGCTCGCGCCCGTAGAGCCGGGCGTTGTCGATGAAGACGGCGGCCGTGGAGGCGAGTTGTTCCGCCAGGGCCAGGTCGATGGTGGAGAACGGCGGCGTGCCCGGGCCGCGGACGAAGTCGGCGCTTCCGAGCAGCACCCCGCGGGCGATCAGGGGCACGGCGAGGTAGCTGTGCACCCCGGCGGCACGCATCTTCGCGGCGGCGCTCTCGGTGGGCGCGACACGGGCGAAGTCGTCGTCCCGTATCCGGCTCAGCAGGACCGGCTTGCCCTGCCGTAGGCAGTACCGGTGGAGCAGGGTCTCGTGCGGCGTCTCGGCGTGGACGAAGGTCTCGCCCACGGGTGTGGGCTCCAGGGAGGAGAGTTCCTCGATGGCGCACAGGGCCGTGGCGCGCATGGCGGGGATGCCCTCCCCCGCCCACTGCGAGATCTCGTCGCCGCGCAGCACGCTCTCGAGGATGTCCACGGCGGCCCCGTCGGCGAACCGGGGCACGGTGAACTCGGCCAGCTCCTGCGCGGTGCGCTCCAGGTCGAGGGTGGTGCCGATCCTGGAGGTGGCGGAATTCAGCCAGGCCAGCCGACTGCGGGTGGTGATGCGGTCCGGCGGCAGGAGACCCCTGCCCCGGCGGAACCGCGCGCCCGCGCCGGCGGAGTGGTGCACCGCCGGGTCCCGTCCGGCCGCTCCCCGGCCGGTCAGGCGTCGCCTGCCGCTGCCGCCGTTCACTCTTTCGGCCCCCAGACAGGACTCGACGCCTCTTGGTGCACAGTCTGCACCGGAAGCGGGCCGTACGCACGTGAAGTCGCGAGGTCACAGCCCTCCCGACGTCAACCAGCATTGACACCCGCCGTTTGTCAACGTAGATTGACAGTCATGACGGAAGCAACGGATCTGGCCGAGCGGGCGGGCGACCGGGACCCCCGAGTGGGTCTGCGGGCGGTCGCGGCGTTGCGCAGGCTGCTGGAACAACTCGAGGCCGTCCAGGTCAGGAGCGCCCGCAACCAGGGCTGGTCGTGGCAGGAGATCGCGGCGGAGCTGGGCGTGAGCCGCCAGGCCGTCCACAAGAAGCACGGGAGGCTGTGATGTTCGAACGGTTCACCGAGGACGCCCGCGCCGTCGTGATCGGCGCCAAGGCCCGTTCCGCACGGTCCGCCGCGTCCGAGGTCACCAACGAGCACCTGCTGCTGGCCCTCCTCGACCTCGAAGGAGCGGCCCGCACCGGCTTCGCCTTCCACGCGCTCGGGGTGCTGGACCGGCGGTCCTCGCTCGAGGCCTCCCTCGCGGAAGCGCGTCGGCACGGCGGCATGACGCAGTCGGACCGGAAGGCGCTCGCGGCGCTGGGGATCGACGTGGGCAGGATCGTGGCCAGCGTCGAGCAGACGCACGGCGCGGGGGCGCTGGCCGGCGACCGGAGGGACCGGCGCCGGTGGTCCGGCGGCCCCTCCTTCGCCCGCGAGGCGAAGACGACCCTGGAGAAGTCGCTGCGGATCGCACTGGGCAGGCGCGACCGGTTCATCGGCGCGGAACACATCCTGCTGGCCCTCACCGCGCAGGACGGCGTCGTCGCGGAGGCCCTGGCCGACCACGGAGCGACGTACGCGGCACTGGAACGCGCGATGTTCGGGGAGCCCGCGCAGGGGCCGGGCTAAGGGCTGCCGCCCACGGGGGGCTGCCCGAGCGAGACCATGCGGACGTGGGAAGACAGCCCGGCCGACAGCCCCCGACCGTGGATCGGGCCGGGGCGCGCGGAAGACGGCGGACAGGCGATAGACCGTCGGGCAGCCCGGCGGGGGCCCGCCCGTACCGGGCGGGACGGGCCTCCCGCCGCCTTCGCGGCGCGGGGGTGACGAGGACACCGGGGGCGGCAGTCGGCCATGGGGGATCCGGCTCCCGCCCCCGGAGTCAGGCCAGGACGTGCAAAGCGCCCGGGCAGACCCGGACCGTCACCGGCAGCGTGGCGTCCACCTCGCCGTCCGCGCCGTACGGCAGGGGGCGGTCCGCCTCGATGCGCACCTCGCGGCCGCGCAGGATCTCGACCTCGGGCCGGTGCACGTGCGCGCCGGTCTTCAGTTCGTTCATCGTGGCGAAGAAGTGCCGCTTCGGGGCGGTCTTGATCACCACGACGTCCAGCCGACCGTCGTCCACGCGCGCGCCGGGAGCGACCTGCCGGCCGAATCCGTAGTAGCCGGAGTTGGCGGCGACCACGGTGTAGCCGGAGCGCTCGTGCGGGACCCCGTCGACGGTGATGCGGTACGTGGCGGGTTTCCAGGCCGCGACCGCGCGCAGGCCGCCGACGTAGTAGGAGGCGGCGCCGCGCAGCAGACGCGAGGTGTTGGCGTACCGGTTGGCGACGGCGTCGACGCCCGCGTACACGCTGCCCAGGACGTGGGTGCCCGGGTGCACGGCGGACCGCACCTCGATGGTGTCGACGGCCCGCGGGGCGCCGTGGAGCAGGATCTCCGCCAGGTCGGCGGCCTCGGTGGGCAGGCCCAGGGCACGCGCGAAGTCGTTACCGCGGCCGGCGGGAACGAGCCCGAAGAGGGTGTCCGTCCCCGAGAGCGCGCCGCCCACGCGCCCGGCCATGCCGTCGCCGCCGACGGCGAGCACGACCCGCCCCTCCGCCCCGGCGGCCTGGGCGAGTTCCTGGGCGTGGGCGAGGCTGCGGCTGTAGACGGTGTCGAAGCGGGCACCCCGCTCCCGCAGCAGCCGGGCGAGCGGGAGCAGGCCCGCCGTCCCGCTGGAACCCCCAGCGGTGGGGTTGACGACGGCGGTGAAGTGGCGCATCGATCGGCCTCCGGGCGGCGGGACGGTGGTCAGCGGACGGGAACGAGGACGCCGGGGTTGAGAACGCCTGAGGGGTCGACCTCGGCCTTGACCGCCTGGAGCATACGGATGCCCAGGGGGCCGACCTCCCGGAGGTATCCGTCGCGGTGGTCGGTGCCGACGCCGTGGTGGTGGCTGATCGTGCCGCCCGCGGCCAGGATGGCGTCGTTGGCGGCCCGCTTGGCGGGCTCCCAGTGCGCGACCGGGTCGGCGCCCTGCGCGGAGACCACGGTGAAGTAGAGCGAGGCGCCGTTCTCGTACGTGTGGGAGATGTGGCACATCACCAGCGGCGGGGTGCCGGCATCGGTGAGCGTGGTGGTGAGCGCGTCGCGGACGGCGGTGTAGAGGCCGGGCAGCGCGGACCAGAACGCGGCGGTCTCCAGCGTCTCGGCGAACGCCCCGGCGTCCAGCAGCGCGTCGCGGAGGTAGGGGGCGTTGTAGCGGCCGTGCTCCCACCGGTCGCCCGGTTCCTCACCCGCGTACTCCCCGCCGCAGGCCAGCAGGACCTCGCGGGCCGCCGCACGCCGGGCCTCGGTGTCCTCGGCGGTGCCTTCGTAGCCCACGACGGCCATGCAGCCGGAGGCGGGCGGGGTGCCGGCGGAGCCGATGGCGTCCGGCTGGGCGAGCCCGATGAAGGTCTCCGTCTCGTCGGACAGCCGCAGGACCGTGGGGCGCGGGCCGTCCTGGGCGAGGCGGCGCAGGGCCGCGGTGCCTTCGGCGAAGGAGGGGAACCGCCAGCCCTCGTAGATCCGTTCCGCGGGCAGCGGCCGGATCCGGACGGTCACCGAGGTGATGACGCCCAGGGCGCCCTCGGAGCCCAGGACCAGCTGGCGCAGGTCGGGGCCGGCGGCCGAGCGGGGGGCGCGGCCGACCTGGAGGGTGCCTTCGGGCGTGGCGACGGTGAGGGCGAGGACCATCTCGTCGAACCGGCCGTACCCGGCCGAGGCCTGGCCGCTGGAGCGGGCCGCGGCGAAGCCGCCGACGGACGCCCACTCGAAGGACTGCGGGAAGTGGCCGAGCGTCCAGCCCTCGGCGTTGAGGAGCGCCTCGACCTGCGGGCCGCGCAGGCCCGGCTGGAGTGTGGCGGTGCGGGAGACCTCGTCGAGGTCGAGGAGCCTGTCGAGGAGCCGGAGGTCCAGGGCGACGAAGGGCCGCTCGGTGGTAGGCGCCAGGCCGCCGACGACGGACGTGCCCCCGCCGAACGGGACGGCGGCGAGGCCGTGTTCGGCGCAGGCGCGCAGGACGGCGAGCACCTGGTCGTGGTCGGCCGGCAGGGCGACGGCGGCCGGCAGGGCGTCGACCTCGCCGGAGCGGATGCGCAGGAGGTCGGGGGTCGACTTGCCTCGGGTGTGCCGGACGCGGCTCTCGGCGTCGTCGCGCAGGCGCTCCTCGCCGCCGAGTGCGGCCACCAGCGCCTTTCGCGCGCCGTCGGCCAGGTCCGGGGCGGGGACGTCGAGGTCGGCGAGGGTCGAGGGGCCGCTCGCACGGGGCGTCACGCCGAGCAGGTCCCGCAGGAGGCCGGTCACCGTGTCGGGCAGGGGTGCCGCCTTGGCCGGGTCGCCCCAGCCGCTCCACAACATATCCACGTCGAGTCGTTCCTCACGGTGTGTTTCGGGATGGCACTGACGCTGTCCCCGCTCTGGCATTACACTGTGACAGATGACGCCCATTCGTCACAACCACTCGGACACGGATTCCGTTCTCGACGCCGCACGCGACTGCGTCCTCGCCGTCGGTGTACGCCGCACGACCCTGACCGACGTCGCCCGCCGTGCGGGCGTGTCGCGCATGACGCTGTACCGGCGCTGGCCCGACGTCCGCACCCTGGTCGGCGACCTGATGACCCGTGAATGGATCGGCGTCGCCGCCGGGGCCATGCCGCCCGCGGACGACGGCCGCCCGGCACGCGCCCGCATCGTCGACGGGCTCACCGCGGGCGCCGCCGCCTTCCGCGCCCACCCGCTGTTCCACAAGATCCTCGACGTGGACCCCGAGCTGCTCCTGCCCTACATCCTCGACCGCAGGGGAGCCACCCAGGACGCCCTGCTCAACCTGCTGCGCACCGCGCTCGCCCAAGGACACGAGGACGGATCGGTACGCGCCGCCGGGCTCGACCTCCAGGCCCGCTCGCTCCTCCTCGTCGTCCAGTCCTTCACGCTGTCGCTGCGCACCATGGCCGACGAGGGCGACCCCGGGCTCGACGAGAGCGCCTTCCTCGGCGAACTGCGCATCCTTCTGGAGAGGACCCTCACCCCGTGAACGCCATCGCCCCCGCGGGCATCCCCGCCCTGCACGGATCCTCCCTCGACGCCCGCCGCCGCGGCCGCGAGCTGGCCGAACTCGCCGACGGCATCCGGGTCGACGTCCTGGTCGTCGGCCTGGGCGCCACCGGGGCCGGCGTCGCCCTGGACGCCGCCACCCGCGGCCTGACCGTCGCCGCCGTCGACGCCCACGACCTGGCCTTCGGCACCTCCCGCTGGAGTTCCAAGCTCATCCACGGCGGCCTGCGCTACCTCGCCACCGGTCAGCTCGACGTCGCCCACGAGAGCGCCGTCGAACGCGGCGTCCTCATGGAGCGCACGGCCCCCCACCTGGTCCACGCCCAGCCCTTCGTGCTGCCCCTGACCCCTCTGGTCAGCCGGCGCCAGGCCGCCCTCACCCGGGCCGGTCTCCTCGCCGGCGACCTGCTGCGCGCCTCCGCCCGCACCTCGCGCGGCACCCTGCCGGCCCCTCGCGCGCTGTCCGCCGTCGAGACCCGCCACCTCGCACCCACCCTGCGGGCCACCGGGCTGCGCGGCGGGCTGCTGTCCTGGGACGGGCAACTGTCCGACGACGCCCGCCTGGTCACGGCCATCGCCCGCACCGCCGCCGCGCACGGCGCCCGCGTCCTCACCCACACCCGTGCCCTGAGCCTCACCGGCGACGGGGCGCTCGTACGGGACGAGACGACCGGCGCCGAGCTGCGCATCCGGGCCCGCGCCGTCGTCAACGCCACCGGCGTATGGGCGGGGGGCCTGGTCGACGACATCCGCCTCCGGCCCTCCCGGGGCACCCATCTCGTGCTGCGCTCCGCGGACCTCGGCAACCTCACCGCCGGCCTGCACATCCCCATCCCCGGCGAGACCAACCGCTTCGCCCTCGTCCTTCCCCAGCACGACGGGCGCACCTACGTCGGCCTCACCGACGAACCCCTCGACGGCGAGGTTCCCGATGTGCCCGAGGCCCCCGAGACCGACATCGGCTTCCTCCTCGACGTCCTCGGCACGGCTCTCGACACCCCCATCGACCGCGGCCACGTCATCGGGGCCTTCGCCGGCCTGCGGCCCCTGCTCGACACCACGCGCGCCGACGGCCGGACCGCGGACATCTCCCGCAAGCACGCCGTGCTCACCTCGCCCGACGGCGTCACCACCATCGTCGGCGGCAAGCTCACCACGTACCGCCGCATGGCCCAGGACGCCCTCGACCGGGCCGTCGCCACGCACCGCCTCCCGGCCGCCGCATGCCGCACCGCTTCCGTCCCCCTCGTCGGCGCGTCGTCCCCCAGGCGACTCGCGCACCTGGACGCCCCGGCCCGCCTCGTCCAGCGTTACGGCACCGAGGCCCCCGCCCTGCACGCCCTGATGCGGCGCCACCCGCACCTGGCCCGGCCCGTCACGCCCGACCACCCCACGACCGTGGCCGAACTGCACTGGGCCGTCCACCACGAGGGCGCCCTCACCACCTCCGACCTCCTCGACCGCCGCACCCGGATCCATCTCGGCACCGAGCACCGCGACACCGCCGAACGGGCCGCCCAGGACGCCCTCTCCGCGAGCGTGGCCGAAACGGCGTAGGACCTCCCGGCCGGGCGCGGGGGCCGGGGGGCGGTGGGTGGCCGCGACCGCGCCGGCAGCCCCAGCCGGGCTTTGGGGCCCGGGCCGTTGGGTGGCCCCGCGAGGCCCCGGGGTGGCCGCTCTCCGTCCGGCGCTGGCGTGGCCGGCCTCCGCCCGGCCGTTCCGAACGGGCGGCACGGTGGCGGTCAGGAGGTACGGCGATGGACGAGCACGACCTCCGTCGGGGGAAGCCTCGGGGCCGAACCGGTCTCGATCAGTTCGTGCAGGGCGTCGGCGATCCGCGCGGGCGACGCCAGGTCCAGGCGGATCGTGCTGAGCGGAGGCTCCTGGTACGCCGAGAGGACCAGGTCGTCGGAGCCCACGATCGCGACCTCGTCCGGCACCGCGAGGCCCTCTGCCCGCAGCGCGTGCAGGAGCAGGGCGGCGTATTCGTCGTTGTAGGCGAAGACGGAGTCGAGGCCCAGGCTCGCCCAGCGCCGCGCGAGCGCGGTCGCCGACTCCCGGGTGTAGGCGAGCTCCAGCGGGGTCACGGTGGCCGTGTGACGGGCGGCGACCGTCTCGGCTCCCGCGAGACGCGGCCGGGCGAAGGCGTCGAGGCCCCGCTCCGGGGGCATCACGACGCCGATGCGCGTCCGGCCGCGGGCGATGAGGTGCTCGGCGGCCGTGGCGCCGATACGGGCGTGGTCGAAGGCGATGGTGTGAACGCCGGGCAGGGGGCGGGACGCGAAGGCGAGAAGACCGCGCACGCCCGCGCGCCGCAGTAGGTCGGCGGCCTGCGGGGAGAGGCGGTCTCCGTCGAGGGCGACGACCGCCGCCGGCCGGAGTTCCGCCCAGGCACGGGCGGCCTCCAGCGGGTCGGCGAAGCGGCCCGCGTGGAGGACGACCGTGTATCCGTGGCGGTCGAGTGCGCTGTGCAGGTCGTCGACCCAGTCACTGACCAGCCGGCCCATCGCGGAGACGGACGCGGGCATCAGCACGAGGTCGCTGCGGCCGGCGCGCAGGGACCGGGCCGCGGCGTGGGGGACGTACCCGAGCCGGTCGGCCGCCTCGAGTACGCGAGCGCGGGTGGTGTCACTCACCCGATGGCCCTGGGTGTCGTTGAGGACGAAGGAGACGGTGGCCCGCGACACCCCGGCGAGACGTGCCACGTCGGAGCTGGTGATCGAGGCGGGCCGGCCTTGGGCTTCTGCCATGACGTCTCCCGACGCTCCTCGCGATGCGTGCGGCGTGTGCGCGGTGCCTGCGCACCCGGTTCCTGTGTACGGGCCGAATCTGTACGCGCTTTCCCTTCCTCGCACGTTACACGAGCCACTCCGGGCGGGACCCGTTTGCGCCGGTCAGTCGGCTCGCAGGGTGGTTACACGTGCCCGCCTCGCAGTATTCCCCTCGGTCACGAGCTGCCCGCCGATCCTGCGCAGACTCTGGCCGAGGCCGGAAATGGGTGCTACACAGTGTCCCAGCGCCGTTGGTGACACGTGTAACAACATCGTGTCACCGGCAGCCGTCCGCAGGGGCGACCGGTGACACCACCGCCCCGGCGACCGCTCGTTCGGCGCCCCTCACCCGCGTACCGCCGCCCTGGATCCGGGGCGGCGCCCCACCGCTCGGCACCCGCCCGGCCCCGCGCCCCGCCATCTCCCCGCCCGTCCCCCGAGGAGCCGTCATGGCCACCAACGAACTCACCGATCCCGTCGACCCACCCGCCACGACCGCCACCGCCTCCGCTCCCCCGGAGCCGGATGCCCCGCGCCAGAGGGGGCTCATGCTCCTGCTGCTGGTCGCCAACTCCGCCATGATGGCCGTCTACATGGGCGTCGGCTCCGTCCTCCTGCCCACCCAGGTCGCCGCGATCGCCCCCGATGACAAGGTCGCCGTCCTGGGCCTGATCGGCGGTGTCAGCGCGATCTTCGCGACCGCCTTCAACCCGATCGCCGGCGCCCTCTCCGACCGCAGCGGCCGCCGCAATCCCTGGATCCTGGGCGGCGCCCTCGGTGCGCTGCTCGCCCTGGCCTTCCTCGGCAGCGTGTCCACCGCCCTGCTCGTCGGCATCGGCTGGTGCCTGGTCCAGGCCACGATGAACACCTACCAGGCGGCGGTCACGGCGATCGTGCCCGACCGCGTCCCGGCCGCCCGTCGCGGCACGGCGTCCGCCCTGGTGGGTCTGGGCATGCCGATCGGAGGGACCGTCGGCGTGCTCCTCGCCTCGCAGACCGCGACACACCTGCGCACCGGATACCTGCTCTTCGGCGCGATCGTGGCGGCCGCCGCCCTGCTGCTCTCGCTCCTCTGCCGCGACACGCCCCGCGCCGGAGAAGGCGCCGGCACCGGCACCGGCGCCGCCGCCAAGCCGCCCAAGGGATCCCCCCTCGCCGCGTTCCTGTCGGCGTTGGCGAACCACGACTTCCGCTGGGCCTTCATCGGCCGTGCCCTGATGGTGCTGGGGTACTTCTCCGTCGTCGGCTACCAGCTGTACATCCTGGGCGACCACATCGCACTGCCCGGCGGACTGACCCCGCCCGCGGCGATGGCCGTCCTGACACCGGTGTCGATGGTCGCCGTGGCGCTGTCCACCATCGTGGGCGGGCTGTTGTCCGACCGCTGGAACCGCCGGAAGGTGTTCGTCGGCGTATCGGCCGCGCTGGCCGGACTCGTCATGGTCATCCCCGTGGTCAGCCCGTCATGGACCGGCATGCTGGTGTTCAGCGCGCTCAACGGGCTCGCCTTCGGCTGCTTCATGGCGGTCGACACCGCCCTGGTCACCCTGGTCCTCCCCCGCGCGGAGGACGCGGCCCGCGACATGGGCGTTCTCAACATCGCCAACGCAGGCCCCCAGATCATCGCCCCGTTCGTCGCCTCCGCCATCGTCACGGCTCTGGGCGGGTACACCCCGCTGTTCCTGGCCGGCGGCGCGCTGTCCCTCATCGGCGCGCTCGCCATCCTGCCGATCCGAAGCGTGCGCTGACCCCCGACGGGCCGCCGCTCGTGGCCCGCGCCGAGGCGGCCGCCGACCGTACTCCGGCGGGTGCGCGTCGAGGGTCGCGCACCCGCCGGCCTCCCGGCGCCCCACCCTCCACCGCCCCACCGCACCCCCCGCGCCTCCCGCACGCGTGCGCGCACGGAGCCTCCGCGCCCCGAGGGCACCTCGCCCGCCACACCGTCGCCCCGGCCCCGTACGGACCGCATCACCGATTCCCTGTTCCCGCACCACTCCCCCAAGGAGATACCCGTGAGACGCAAGCTCGTTCTGCCCCCGGCCGTGCTGCTCCTGTGCGCCGCGGCCCTCGCGGGCACCGCGCCCGCCGTCGCCTCGCCGCAGGCGGCCCCGTCCCCCACCCCCGCGTCACCGCTGCGGATCCTGCTCACCAACGACGACGGCTACGACGCCCCCGGCATCCGCAAGGCGTTCGAGCGGCTCACCGCCGCCGGGCACGACGTCACCATCGTCGCCCCGCTCACCAACCAGAGCGGCACCGGTACGAAGACGTCGAGCGCTCCCACCCTCACGGTGAAGCACCCCGCGCCGAAGGTCTGGGCCGTCGACGGCACTCCCGGTGACTCCGTCGCCTTCGGCCTCTCCGAGGTGTTCGCGGACCGCGCCCCGGACCTGGTGGTGTCGGGCACCAACTTCGGGCCGAACGTCGCCGCCCTCGCCACCCATTCCGGCACCGTCGGCGGCGCCCTCACGGCCGTGGAGTCCTCGGTGCCCGCCATCGCCCTGAGCACCGGCGGGATCTCGGTGCCCGATCCCGTCACCACCGTCAACGCCATGGGCCCCACGCTCGACTTCGCCGTCAAGCTCATCGACCGGCTGCGCGTACGGGCGAAGTCCGGACCGCTGCTGCCGGAGGGCGTCGGCCTGAACGTGAACCACCCCGTCGTCGGCCCCGACGGCAAGGGCACCGCCGCCGGCGTGACCACCACCTTCCAGGATCCGCAGACGCTCCTGGACCTGGACTTCACCGACTCCGGCGACGGCACCTGGAAGGTCGGCGTGAAGGTGGACCTACGCCCGGCCGCGAAGGGCGGGGACGTCGAGGCCGTCGGCAAGGGCAGGATCGCCATCAGCCCGATGAACGCCGACTGGAACACCGGGCCCGCCGACCGCGCGGCGACCTCCGCCCTGCTCGTCGGCCTGCGTCCCTGAGCGCTCCCCCAGCGCCGAACGCCCGCCCTTCGGGGCGGGCGACCCCGGCCGGTGCCACCGGGGTTCACCGGCTCAGCACCCTCCCTCGCCGCCGGGGGCGCAGAGGGCGGCGAGGACGCGCTGGAAGCGCGCGTTCATCTCCTCGGCGGTCTGCTCGGGGTGGTGGCGCCACCAGCCGACCACAGAGCTCACGGTTCCGTACCAGAGGTGCGTGACGAGGTCGGCGTCGAGCGGTCGGGTCGCCCGGGAGGCACCGAGGACATCGGCCACGCCTGCCGCGCCCATGCGGTTGAGCTCCCGCCGGTAGGTGGCGGCGGCGGCGTGGAGGCCGCTCTCGTACGGCACGGTGGTGTCGTAGACCAACTCCCAGTCGTGCAGACGCGATTCGATGGCCCGGAAGATGGCCTCCATGGTGCGGGCCGCGCGGGTGAGGTCCGGTGGCCCCTCCTGCGCGGCGGCGACCGCCGCCACCAGGCGGGAACCCGCGCGGTCGAGGCAGGCGAGGTAGAGGCCGTCCTTGGACGCGAAGTACTCGTAGATCATCGGCTTGCTGATCCCGGCCCGCGCCGCCACGACCGCCGTCGACCCGCGTGCGTAGCCCTTGGTCCCGAACTCCTCCGCCGCCGCGTCCAGGATGAGCAGCTCACGCTCCTTGCGGGGCATGCCCTTCGTGCCCGCGGCGCGCGTCGCCCTCTCCCGCGCCCCCTGCCGCCCCTGCTTCTCGTGCTTGCTCACGGATCCCTCCTATGGAATCTTACCGAAAGGTAATTTACCCAGCGTTCAGATCGGTGGTGCCGGGCGATGCGAGGCATGACGCGCTCATGGTGGGGTTGGGGCAACACCGAGGACGCCGTGGTCGGCCGGGAACGGGAAGCGCTGTCCCGGAGAGTCGCGGAACTGCTGCCGGGCGCGGACCCGACCGTGCACGAGGCACCGCCCGTCGAGTCGTTCGGCACCGCCGCGAGCCGGATCAAGGCGCCGTCGGCCCTGGCGCCGATCGTCTCCGACGACGTCCGCGACCGGCTGGCTCACAGCCACGGGCAGGCGTTCCGGGACGTGGTGCGGGCGCTGCTGGGAACACTGCCGCACGTGCCCGACCTCGTCGTACGGCCCACCCGCGAGGCCGAGGTCGTCCAGGTGCTGGACTGGTGCGGCGACGCCGGCGTCGCGGTCGTGCCCTTCGGCGGCGGCACCTCGGTGGTGGGAGGCGTCGAACCGCGGGTGGGGGACGACTACGCGGGGACGGTCAGCCTGGACCTCACCTCGATGAACCGGGTCCTGGAGGTGGACCGCACCAGCCGGGCCGCGCTCGTCCAGGCCGGGGTGCTCGGGCCCGACCTGGAGGACCAGCTCAGACCGCAGGGGTTCACGCTCCGGTTCTTCCCCCAGTCCTTCGAGTTCTCCACGCTCGGCGGCTGGCTGGCCACCCGGGCCGGTGGACATTTCGCCACGGCGCTCACCCACATCGACGACCTCACCGAGTCGCTCCGGGTCGTCACCCCCGCCGGGGTCGTCGAGTCCCGCCGGCTTCCCGCGTCGGGGGCGGGCCCATCCCCGGACCGGATGTTCCTCGGCTCCGAGGGGTCGCTCGGTGTCATCACCCAGGCGTGGGTACGGCTCCAGGACCGTCCCCGGTGGCGAGCGGGTGCGTCGGTGGGCTTCGCGGACCACGCGCACGGTGTGGACGCCGTGCGGGCGCTGTCCCAGTCGGGGCTCCACCCCGCCAACTGCCGCCTCCTCGACCCCGTGGAGGCGTTTCTCAACGCCGGCTCCCCGACGGCGGTCCTGGTCCTCGGTTTCGAGTCCGCGGACCACCCCGTCACCGCCCGGATGGAACGCGCCCTCGAACTCTGCCGGGATCACGGGGGCACCCTGTCCGAGCCGCCGCGCCACACGGACACGGCCGACCGTTCCGCGCGCGGCGGGGCGGCGGACACCTGGCGCTCGTCCTTCCTGCGGATGCCGTACCAGCGCGACGCGCTGGCGGCCCAGGGCATGATCGTGGAGACCTTCGAGACCGCCTGCACCTGGGACCGGTACGACGGCCTCCGTGCGGCCGTCGAGGAAGCGGCCCGGGACGCCATGCGCCGGGTCGGCGCCACCGGCGTGGTGACCTGCCGGTTCACCCACGTCTATCCCGACGGTCCGGCGCCGTACTTCGGGATCTACGCCACGGGCTCGTGGGGCAGGACAGTGGAGCAGTGGGACGAGATCAAGGCGGCGGTCTCCGAGGCGCTGCTCGCCTCCGGCGCCACCATCACGCACCACCACGCGGTGGGCCGCGACCACCGGCCGTGGTACGACCGGCAGCGCCCCGACCTCTTCGCCGCCGCCCTCCGGGCCGGGAAGGCCGTGCTCGACCCGGCGCACGTCCTCAACCCCGGGGCCCTGCTCGACCCTCTGCGCGGCACATGACCCGGCCCGTCCCCGAGTTCGGGCTCCGGCCGGGGATCACACGTCCTGGATCCGCCGGAAGGGCCGGTCGGCCTCCAGCTCGAACGCGACCTCCAGCAGGTCCCGTTCCCTGCCGGGGCGGCCGGAGAACATCACGCCGACGGGCAGCCCGCCCTCCGTCGCGGTCGGGGCCGGCACCGAGATCGAGGGAGTGCCGACGACGTTGTTCACCGGTGTGAAGGCGACATAGGCGAGGATCCGCTCGATGAGCGTCGCGTAGGGCACGTCCGGGCCGAGGTGACCGATCGGCGGCGTCGTGTGGGCGAGCACCGGGCTGAGGACCAGGTCGAGCCCGCGGTACGCCGCCGCGTACGCCTCCCGCGTGCGCTTCAGTCTCCGCAGCACGCCGGGCGTGCGCCGCCACTCCTTCACGTACGCCTCGCGCAGGCCCCGGCTGAGGCCGTCCATACGGTGCCGGTCGAAGTCCGCGCCGAGGGTCCGGCCCGTGACGCCGAGAAGGAAGGACAGCATCCCCCAGTAGACGAGGAAGTCGCCGGTGAAGCGGGGGTCGAGGTCCAGGTCCACCGGTGTCACGGCGTGGCCGAGCCGTTCGAGGGTCGCGACGGTCCGCGTGACCGCCTCCCGGGTGGCGGCGTCGGTCGGGACTCCGTTCGGCGAGTCCACGAGGAAGCCGATGCGCAGCCTACGGTCCGAGGGGCCCTCCACCAGACCCACCGGCGGCAGCTTCGGGTTGCGCCAGTACGTCTCGGCGGCGGCGAGGAACGCGGCGGTGTCCCGCACGGAACGGCTCACGATGCCGTCGGAGACGATGTCGAGCGGTAGTCGCCGGCTCTGCGCGTTCGCCACGACCCGTCCCCGGGTCGGCTTGAGGCCCACCAGTCCGCAGCACGCGGCGGGAATCCGGATCGACCCGCCGCCGTCGTTGGCGTGCGCGATCGGCACCGCTCCCGCGGCGACGAGGGCCGCGCTGCCGCCCGACGAACCACCCGCCGAACAGCCGGTGTTCCACGGGTTGCGCACGGGCTCGGCGGTCTCGTACTCCGTCGTCGGGCTGAACCCGAACTCGGGGAGCCGGGTCTTGCCGAGCACGGTGACCCCGCTGCTCAGGAGCTGCCGGGCGAACGGGGCGTGCCGCCGCGCGGCCCGCGGGGTGAAGGCCGCGCTGCCGTGGCCGGTGGGCAGCCCCTGGAAGTCGGTGTTGTCCTTCACGAAGGTCGGCACGCCGCAGAAGGCGCCGCCCGCTTGCGCAGCGGGCACCGGAGCGTCGACGTGCGTCTGGACCGCGCGAAGGCGCGCCTCGACCAGCCGCACCCGCTCGGCCGCGTCCCGGGCCGCCTCGGCGGCGCCGACCTCGCCCCTGCGGATCGCCGCGGCGAGACCGACGGCGTCGTGCTCGCCCAGGGCGTCGTCCCGGAAGGCGTGCACCGTGGTCCGTTCGTCGAAAGTCGTCACCGCTACCCCAGTCCCAGCCGTGTTGATGGTCGCCCGCCATCATTCCCTACCCGTAGGTAACACGCACGGGCCGCGACGGCCTCGGTTGACGGACGAGTCGCGGGCCGTATCGGGCGGTTCGGCCGCGGGGCGTCAACGCGCCTGTTCCACGGGGCCGGTACCGGGCACGGGGATCCGGCGGCCGGCGGCGCGCGCCTCTGGGGTGCGCGCCCGGGAGCCGGATGGCCCGGCGGGCTCCGGAGTGTCCAGGAAGGCGCGGGTGGTCGCCACGAAGCGTTCCGGATCGTCGAGCCAGGGGAAGTGAGCGGCGCCGTGCTGGACCGCCACCGTGCCGTACGGAAAGAGTGCGGCGAGTTCGGCCATGGCGCGGGGAGGGGCCGCCGGATCGGCCTCACCCGCCAGGACCAGGACGGGCGACACGAGCCGTCCGAGTGCCGTGCGGGTGGTGGCCGGGTCGAAGGCTCCGGCCCCGGCGAAGATCTCCGCGGCCTGCGCGTTGCGCTGGGTGTCCTCGGCCGCCCGGTGGGCTCTCGCCGCGTCGTCCCAGCGGCCGTACGCGAACGGGGCGATGGCCCGCCACGCGTCGGCGGTCGCCCGGCCGGCGACGATCGTCTCCAGGGCGGCGAAGGCGCCCGCGGACCAGGGCTCGTGCGCCCGGAGTCGCGCGGCCCTCAGGCGGTCTTCCCCGCTGATCGTCACGCCCGCGGCCATGACGCTCGGCGTGATCAGGAGGAGCCGGTCGACGCGTTCCGGGTGGGGCGGCTCGCGTACAGCGTCGCCAGGTTCGCCCCGGCGGAGTGCCCGAGCAGGTCCGTCCGGTCGATGCCGAGGTGCTCGCGCGGGGCCTCCACGTCGGCGACGAGCCGGTCACAGCGGTACGACGCGGGGTCGGCAGGCCGTGCGGACCGGCCGGTCCCCCGCAGGTCCGGCATGATCAGCCGGTGGTGCGCGGAAAGCCCGCCGAGGTCGCCGAGGTAGGCGGAGCCCTGCATGGGCCCCCCGGGCAGGCAGATCACGGCGGGACCGTCCCCGCGCACGTGGTAGGCGAGTTCGGTTCCGTCGCGGGACGTGAAGAGGTTCATGCCGTTCAGCCTGCGGGTGGACCGACAGGACGGCCTATCGTTCGGCTACTGCTACATGATGGGGACGGATGGCGGTCGAGATCAGGTTCACCGCGGCGTCGGTCGCGCGGGTGCGGCTGACGACGCCGGCCCTGGCCGCCCGCCTCGGTGTCACCCCGAGCGCGGTCTCCCAGCATCTGGGAGCCCTGCGCGGCGCCGGCCTGGTGTCGACACAGCGCCAGGGCCGCAACGCGCTGCACCTGCTCACGGAGCGGGCGACCCGCCTGCTCGAAGGCCCCTCCCCCTGAGACGCTCGCGCCGACGGCCCGCCGACCGGGCGGGCCGGTGCGGGGCCCCGGCCGAGCGGGGCCGCACGCCGACAGGCCGGTGCGGGGCCGCGGATCCCCCGAGCGTGGCTCGGGAGCCGCGGCCCCGCCCGTCGTCGGCCGGTGGTCACCTCATCAGCGGCCAGGGGTCACAGACGCTGCCACAGGGCGGGGACGGCGGACGGCTCCCACCCGGTCTGGGCCTGGTGACCCTGCAGGCAGCGGTAGCTCGCCCCGCCGTACGTGACGACGTCACCCGCCGCGTAGACCTTGCCGGCCGCCCACGTGCCACCCGGCTCGGGCTCTCCGGGCCCCGGGCCGGGGTCGGTGCCGGTGGTCTTCAGGGTCAGGCCGTAGTTCTGCAGCAGCGGGTTCAGCGGCTGGAAGAAGGTCGTACCACCGCTGGAGCAGTTGCCGGAGCCGCCCGAGGTCACTCCCTGCGCCTGGCTGCCGGAGATGTACGCGCCACCGGAGTCGCCCGGTTCGGCGCAGACGGTCGTGCGGGTCACGCCCGAGATGGTGCCCTCGGGGTAGGTGACGCTGGTGTTGTGCTGCTGGATCGTCCCGCAGTGCCAGCCGGTGGTCGAGCCCGAACGGCACACGGACGAGCCGACCGGCTGCAGGACCGAGCCGGTGACCTGGATGTTGGCACCGCCGGCGCCCTTGACGTACGGAACGGCGGTCCAGTTGGTGTTGGTCGCCACCCAGGCCATGTCGTTGCCGGGGAAGACGGAGCCCTGGAAGCTGCCCTGGGCGACCTGGTTGTAGCCGCTGGTCGCCGTACCGGCGCGGCCGCAGTGCCCGGCGGTCGCGAAGCCCTGCGTGGTGCCCCGGGTGACGGCGAAGCCGACGGAGCAACGGCCCCCGCCGCCCATGTAGTAGGCGTCTCCGCCCCGGATGTCGTACAGCGGGCGGGGCGCCTGCGCGGTCCGGACGACCCGCACGAGGTCCCGGCGCACTCCGGTGTCGGCGAGGAGTCGCGCGGCCGCTCCGGGCGCGGCCTCCTCGACGACCAGGGCGTTGGCACGCACGTCGACGTAGCGGACCGGCGTTCCGGCGGTCGCCGCGCGGTCCAGGGTCGCCTTGGCCTGTTCCAGGGCGGTCAGGCTGTGCGGGACGAGTCGGACGTCGGCGCCGGCGGCCCGTATCGCGGCCGTGTCGGCGGCACGGGTGGTGGCCACGGTCAGCGTGCCGGCGTCGGCGCCGCCGACCCAGGCCCCGGCGTAGGCGGTGCCCAGGCCGTGGCGGAGCCGGGCGGCGGTGGCCCCGGCTTCGGCCTCGTTCGCGAGACGGGCCCGGGCCTGAGCGGGTGTCAGGCCCAGGTCGCGCTGGAGGGCGCGCAGCAGCTCCGGCTGGGCCGCGGCGGCGCCGAGCGCGTCGGCGGCGGAGCGGACGGGCGCTGCCGACGCCTGGCCGGCGGCGGCTGTGCGGACCTCGTTGTCGGTCGGTCTCGGCGGGGCCGCGGCGGCGGACCCGGCCTGGAGGCCGGCCAGCGCCAAACCGGCGGCGGCCAGGGCGGTACACGCCGCGCGAGCGTGTCGTCGGAGCATGGGGATGTCTCCTCGGTCTCGGTGGGGGTTCTGCCGGAACCGTAGGGAGTGCCGAGGGCGTACGGCAGATGCCGTTCCTCCCCTGGCATCGCGTTATGGCCCCCGCTCCGCGCGCGCCGGCCAGGGAGAGCCTCGGGCCCGGGCCCTCGCCGCCGTCCGCCGCTTTCTGCGCGCCGGTTGACGCGCGGGCGCTCGGCCGCGGCTCCGTGAGAGGACGAGCCGGCGCGGCCGCGGCCGCCGTCTGCCGGGGGCTCAGGGGTGCCCGGCTCCGTCAGAAGACGAGCCCCCGCGCGAGCGCCCTGTCGTGCCGGTCGTCCCGGGCGGCGACGGGCCCGTCGCCGGGGCTGTGCCAGGCGCTGCGCGCCAGGGCCTCGGTGTGGGCGTCCCGGGTGTGCCGGAGGACGGCGGGGGCCCGGCCGGCCGCGCGCCCGTCGGGGTGCCAGCCCAGCAGATGCCGCCAGACGAGCGGGGCTCCTGCCAGAGGGCGGGTCACCAGGCCCGGAGTCGCGGGGAAGGAGGCACGGCACAGGCCGACGGCACGCCCCACCTGGACGAGGTGGACGCAGGAGGCGGTGTCCGTCTCGTACACCCGGGCGGGGGTGAAGCCGGCTCGTACGCACGCGGCGGCGAAGCAGTCCCCGAAGCAGCCGTCACCCGGGACGTCGGTCCACGCCTCCCCCGCCAGTTCGGCCAGTTCGAGTTCGGCCCGGCAGGCCAGCGGGTGGCCGGTGCGGAGCATCACGTACACCGGGTCGCGCGCGACCTCCGTCCAGGTCAGCCGGTCGGCGTCGAAGGGGCTGCTCTCGCCGCAGACCCCGAGGAGGGCGAAGTCGAGCCGCCCCGCGCCGACCGCGCGGGCGATGTCGCGCTCCGACCACGAGGTGTACGTGGTGACGGCCGCCTCGGGTTCGGTCCGTGCCAGCCGGTCGACCAGCCCGCCGAGCAGCGGGCCGTGCGTACCGCCGAGGCGGTAGCCGTCCGCTCCGTCGCGGGCGAAGCGCACCGCCTCCTCCTGCAGCTCGCACACGGCGGGGAGGACCACGCGGGCGCGTTCGAGCACCAGGTCACCGAGCGCGGTGGCCCGCACACCGTCCCTTCCACGCTCGAACAGCATGCCGCCGAGGGCCCGCTCGATCCGCTTGAGCTGGGCGCTGAGCGCGGGCTGCGCGAGCCCGAGCGCGGTGGCGGCCCGCGTGAGACTGCCCGCGTCGGCGATGGCCCGGATCGTCTTGAGGTGCCGCAACTCCAAGTCCATACGCAGAGCTTGCCGCCCCTCCCCGGACAGGTCCAGACCAAAAGCGAGGATGGGGTCGACCGGGCCGAAGGCCGCCGAAGGCCGGCCGGTCGCCCCGCTGGTGGGACGTCAGCGCCAGTTGGGGTGCCCCTCGGCGGCGGTTCCCGCCGTCAGGGAGCGGGGCTCGGTGCCGTCCGCGCGGACGGCCCAGATCCAGGGCTTCGCGTAGGGGCCGCGGACGAAGGCCAGCCAGGCACCGTCCGGGGACCACGTGGGGTCCATCTCGTGGGCGCCCGTCGCGATCACGGCGCGGTCGCCCCGGCCGTCGACGCCGACCACGCGGATGTCGCCCTGGGAGCCCTTGCCGTAGGCCCCGGCCGTGTAGGCGAAGGAGCGCCCGTCGGGCGACCACACCGGGTCCAGCGCCTGGTGCGGGAGCCGGGTGACCTGCCGCGGGGCGGTTCCGGGAGCGCCCGGATCCGCGAGGTGGATCTGCCAGTTGCCCTTCCCGGCCTCCACGCAGACGGCGATCCGCTTGCCGTCCGGCGACCAGGCGGGGTCCTCCACCCGTGTCGAGCCGGTGGTCACCTGCTTCGCGGTCCCGTCGGCGGTTTCCACCGTGAACAGCTGCTGGACTCCGCTCACCTTGCGGAGCACCGCGAGTCGTGTCCCGTCGGGGGACCAGGACACCCGGCCGCCGGCGATCGAAGCGAGCCGCCGCGGGTTGGTGCCGTCGGCGTTGGCCGTCCAGACGGCAGCGCCGTCGGCGGTGACCCTCGTGAACGCGATGAAGCGCCGGTCCGGGGACCATTGGGGGAGGATCGAGCAGGTGTCGTCGGTGAACAGGCGTACGGCTTCGCCGGGACCCGCATCGCGGCGGGCGATGACGCCGTGGCACTTCCCCGGCCAGCCCGGGGCGGTGTCCTGCCGGATCAGCATGGGCTGGGACGGGAAGGGGGCCGGGGTGGCGGAGGGGGACGGGGAGGCCCCGCCGCCCTTGTCGTTCCCCTCGGACCGGCCGTACCACGGCTGCCACACCAGGACACCGGCCACGGCGAGTGCCGCCAGCACACCGATCGCGACCGGGACGGCGCGGCGCCGGCCCGGCCCTGGGACGGCGGGCTCGTCGGCGATCCGGACGGGTTCGGTGAGCAGGGAGGCGTTTCGTCGTGCTTCGGTGGGCTCGGGCCCGGTCCGTACGGGCTGGGGCGGCTCCGGCTCCCGTACCGGCTGCGGCAGCCCGGGCCCGGCCGCCGGCTCACGTGGCTCGGACGCGCGCTGTCCGGGCTCCGCCTTCTCCAGGCGCATCTGCGGCTGGGGCTGGGTCTGGGGACGCGTGGTGGGCGTACGGGGATCCTCCGCGACGGCAGGCGTGCGCGGGTCGGTGGCGGGCGCGGGCGAGCGCGGGTCGTCCGCGAGGACGGGCGTGCGCGGTGGTTCCGGCGCCGGGTCGCGGCGGGGCAGCAGGGCGGTCGCCGCGTCCGGGAGCCAGGCACCGCCGTCGCGGTGGCGGACCGTCAGGCGACGCAGGCACTCCGCCGGGGTGGGCCGGTCCGCCGGGTTCTTCGCGAGGCAGTCGGCGACCAGCGCGCGCAGCCCGTCGGGGACGGCCGTGAGGTCCGGGTCCTCGTGCACGACCTGGTACAGGCGGGCCGCGGACGGCCCGTCGCCGAACGGCGAGCCGCCCGCCGCCTGGGCCAGCACCACGCCCAGGGCGAAGACGTCCACCGCCGGCGTGACCGTGCCGCGCGTGAGCTGTTCGGGAGAGAGGAATCCGGGGGTGCCCACCTGGAATCCGGTCCGGGTCAGCGTCGTCCCGTCCAGGGCCCGGGCGATGCCGAAGTCGATGACCCGGGGCCCGTCCTCGGCGACGATGATGTTCGCCGGCTTGAGGTCGCGGTGGATCACACCGGCCCGGTGGATCGCCTCCAGCGCCTCGGCGAGCCCGGCGGCCAGCACCGTGAGGGTGTCCTCCGGCAGGGAGCGGACGCGCGCGAGGACGGCGGCCAGCGTCGGGCCCGGCACGAACGCCGTCACCAGCCAGGCGGGATCCCCCTCGGGGTCGGCGTCGACCACGGAGGCCGTGTGGAAGCCGCCCACCCGTCGGGCCGCGGCCACCTCGTCGGCGAAGCGGCGCCGGAACCCCGGTTCGGTGCTCAGCTCGGGCCGGACGACCTTCACGGCCACCGCCCGGCCGGACGGGGAACGGCCCAGGTAGACCACGCCCATCCCGCCCTGACCGAGCCGGTGCGTCAGCTGGTAGCGCCCGTCACCGACCGTCGCGGGATCCCCCGGTTCCAGTGGCTTCATCCCTATGTCCCCCGTTCCGCCCCTGAACAGGCGCAGGCCATTGACTACCCGCCGAGGCGTACGACAGTCAAGCCGGGCCCCTGCGGAACGACGGACGACGGCCGAGCCCCCGGGGGTGCGCCGGGAGCTCGGCGCGGGTTCCCGGCGGGTCTACCAGATCGCCTCGACCCACTCCGGGTGGTCGATGAAGGGATTGCGGTTGCCCTGGTAGGTGGCGTACACGATGTTGTTGCGGCGCTCCTCGAAGGCGCTCGGCGGGTCCTGCTCGTTCCACTGCTTCAGGACGGAGAGGCGGCCGTGGTAGGGCACGCTGCCGTTGGTGGTCGAGTCGTTGGGCTCCAGGTCGGCCCAGGCGTCGTCGCCCTCGTAGCGGACGGCCATGTAGAGGATCATGCGGGCCACGTCGCCCTTGTCGGCGTCGCGCGGCTCGAAGGAGTTGCTGTCCGTGTAGCTGCCGGAGGCGCCGCTGACCGGGCTGCCGCCGTTGTCGAAGTCCTTGTTGCCCCGGATGCTGTTGACCTGGACGTCCGCCGCCCGGAGGTGGTGCAGGTCGGTGCCGGGGCCCGCGGAGGTGCCGAAGCCGCCGTGGGACTGGGCCCACACGTGCTCCCGGTTCCAGTCGCCCACGTCACCGCCGTTGAGGGTCTTGCTGCGCGAGGTGCCGCTGTACAGGAGCAGGACGTTGGCGCTGTTGCCGGGGTCCTGATCGGTCGCCTTCAGCGCGTTCCACACGGCGTCGTACGAGATCTTGGTCTGGCTGCTGACGATGGTGTGCAGCGAGCTTTTCAGGCTGGTGCCGGTCTTGCCGATCGCGTTCTTGTAGTACGTGCTGTCGTACGCGGTGGTCGTGGCGCTCGCGGGAGACGCGGTGACCGAAGGAAGGGTGAGGCCGACGAGGGTGGCGGCTATGCCGGCCGTCCACACCTTCCATCTGCCTGTCTGCGCAACGGACATGGGGGGCCCTTTCCCGGGGACGGCACGCGCCGGAGCGCCGCCCCCGTGGGGACGGGGCGGCGCTCTACGCGTGTTGACTTCGTGTCATCGGGAGAGTGGCACGGGAGCGCGGACGTGGACGTAACGGGGAGAAGGCTTTTCCGTGACGTTCTCGCATAGAGCGCGCCGGCCCGCGCGACCGGCGCGCTCGGGTCAACGGGCGCGCACCGCCGTGACGGTGAAGCGTTCGACCTCGGCGACGTGACCGCCCGTGGACGCGACGACGGTGAGGATGGGGTCGCGGGCACCGGAGAAGGTGACCCGGGCGTTCCAGGGCTGGTCGGTGCCGCCCGCGGCGGTGCAGCAGGGCGACGTGCCCAACGGCGCCTCGGACGAGGGCTGTCGCACCTCGACACGGATGCTCTCGTCCACCCCGGTGATCCTTCCGCCGACGTGCAGCGGAGACCCGGTGGGCGAGCCGTACGCGGGAGTGGTGAGGGAGAACGTCGTGTCGTCGGTGCCGACGACCTCCCAGGGGGCGTCCGCGCCGGTGCCGAACCGTACGAGGTGGATCACGGCCGCGGTGCCGCCCTCCGGGCCGCCGGGTGCGACACCGATCCGCGCGTGCCGTCCGCTGACCGCGCGTGAGGTCACCTTGTCGACGTCCGTGAAGCCGAGGTAGTCACGGGTGAAGGCCAGGGCGGTCTGCTCCGGGTCGCGGTGCCAGGGCTGGTGGCCGCCGGAGCGGTACGCCCGTTCCCACGCCTGCGCCTGGGCCCGCGTGGTGAACGGCCACAGCGGCTGGAGGCCCTGGACGTCCGGCGGCGGTGTGCTCCGCGGGGTCTTCGGTGCCGGCGCGGCCGGGCTCGCGGTCGCCGACGGCTCGGAGGCCGAGGGGGCCGGGGACACGGTCGTCGGTCGCGCGGTCCCGGACGTCGCGGATGCCGCGGTCGCCGGTCTCGAGGCGTTCGGGGAGGAGCCGCCGGAACCACCGCACGCGGTGAGCGACAGGCCCAGCACGGTCGCCGAGGCGAGGAGTCGGAGGGGGAGCGAGAGGTTCATGAGTGCCCCAGAAGGTGGTGGTACCAGCCGTCGACCGGCCTGTCCGGCCATCGTGCCACCAGTCCCGGGCCCGCCACAGGGGTATGCCCGGATTGTCACTCCTGATCGTGATCGGCCCGGCTCAGGGCGCCGACGGCGTCAGGATGTGCTGCAACAGGGCGCCATAGCGCGAGATGAGGGCCTTGCGGTCGGCGCGCAGCAGGGTCTCGTCGCGGGCGATCCACAGCGAGTACAGCAGGCCGGAGCACAGGGAGGCCGCCATGCGGGCCATTGGAGGGCTACGTCGGTGAGGCGCCGGCCGTCCGCAGGGATCGCACGGCCTTGGCCAGCCGGGCCCGCCGGCTCTCCGGGGTGACGGCCTGGAGCAGGGGGAGGATCACCTGGTAGCGGCCGGTCCGGTCGAGGGACTCGAAGGAGCGCCGGGCCTCCGGGTCCGCGTCGAGCGCCGCCGCCAGGTCGGGCGGGACGGTGGCCGTACGCTGCGACTCGTACGCGGCCGCCCACCGGCCGTCCGCCTGGGCCCTGCGCACCTCGGCCAGGCCGGGCTCGCGCATCCGGCCGGCGGCGGTCAGCGCGTCGACCTTCTCGACGTTCACGCGCGACCAGAGGCTACGGGGCCGCCGGGGTACGTACTTCTGGAGGTAGTGCCGTCCGTCGAGAGACCGGCGCTGGCCGGAGATCCAGCCGTAGCACAGGCCGATGTCGACCAGTTGGTCAGCGGTGACCGAGGGGATCCCCGACCCCTTCTTGGCCACCTTGATCCACACTCCCTCGTGGCGGCCGTGGTGCTCGGCGAGCCAGCTCTCGAAGGCCTCGCCGTCCGCGCAGGCGATGATCTCCACCCCGTCGATGTGGTCCATCGCCCCAGGCTATCGCCGCGAGGTGCCCGCACCCGCGCGTGGTCGGTCCGGTCGCCGTCGGAGCCGGCTTCCCGCGGCGGCTCATGCCGACGCCGACGAGCACCACGGTCATACCCACGGCGATCCGGAGGCCGAAGGGTTCGCCGAGGACGACGGCGCCCAGGCCGATCGAGACCACGGGGAGCAGATAGCCGACGGTCGCCGCGTCGGTCGCGCCTTCGTCGGCGATGATCCGGTAGGTGAGGTGGAAGGTGATCCCGGTGGCGAAGACGCCCAGGATCGCCACCGCGACCAGGAGCGTCCGGTCGAGGTGCACCGGCGACAGGCCGCCGGCCGGCAGGCTCAGGGCGGTGAGACCGGACGCGGCGAGGAGCTGCGCCGCGGAGAGGGAGAGGGTCGCGTGTCCCTTCCCGACGAGGTGGCGCCCCATGAAGGCGAAGCCGATCGCGTAACTCACCGCGGCGGAGAGGATGGCGAGGGCGCCCCAGCCGACGGTCCCCGTCCCCTGCCACGGAGCGAAGATCAGCACCACACCGGCGAACCCCAGCAGGAGACCGCCGAAGCGCACCGGTCGGACACCGCGCTCCGTACCGTTGGCGATGCCGACCAGCAGGGACCACAGCGGGGTGGTCGCGTTCAGGACCCCCGCGACACCGGAGTCGACGGTCTGCTGACCGACGCTGAACAGCGCGAAGGGCAGGGCGTTGCACCAGAAGGCGGCCACGAGGACCCGGCCCCAGACGGCTCGTTCACGGGGCAGGCGGTCCCCGGTCCTCAGGCACAGCGCCAGTAGGGTGCCCGTGCCCAGCACGCAGCGGGCCAGGGTCACCTGCACCGGGGAGAGCGCGTCCAGGGCCAGCTCGATCCAGAGGAAGGTGGAGCCCCACAGCAGGGCGAGCACCACGACTCGGGCCGAAGCCCTCAATCTGACAGCACCGTTCACGCTCGCTTCTCCTCCCGGTTCGTGCCTCGGTCGGAACGATGCCCGGGGCCGGACCTCAGCACAATCGAACCTTTCCGCATGACCGTTAAGCTGCGCTACATGCTCGATCTGAGGCGGATGCAGGTGCTGAGGGCGGTCGTGACCAGCGGCTCGGTGACCGCGGCGGCGGCGCACCTGGGCTACACGCCCTCGGCGGTGAGTCAGCAGGTGGCGGTGCTGGAGCGGGAGACCGGGATCGCGCTGCTCGAACGGGTGGGTCGCGGCGTGCGGCCGACGGCCGCCGGCCGGCTGCTCGCCGAGCGCACCGCACTCATCAGCGAGAGCCTCGCCGAGGCGGAGACGGCACTGGCCGACCTGCGAGCCGGGCGCACCGGCAGGCTGTCCGTGCGCTACTTCTCCTCGATCGGGCCCACGCTCGTCGCGCCCGCCCTGGCCCGGCTCCGCCGCGACCATCAGGACGTGCGGGTCGACCTCCGGCTCATCGACCCCGCAGACCCGTTGGCGGAGGTCGAGCGGGGCGAAGCGGACCTGGCGATCGTGGTACGCCCCCAGCGCGGCGGCCGGGAGGGGATCCATCCGGTCCACCTGCTCGACGACCCCTACCTCGCCGCGCTGCCCGCGGACCACCCGCTCGCGTCGCGGCGCGTCCTCGACCTCGCCGATCTCGCCGGGGAGCCCTGGATCGGCAGCGAACCGCCCGGGCCCTGCCTCGACATCATGCTGGACGCGTGTGCAGCCGCGGGCTTCACTCCCGCCTTCGTCGCGAGCAGCGAGGACTACGCCACCGCCCTGGGCTTCGTCGCCGCCGGCCTCGGCGTCGGGCTGGTCCCCCGCCTGGGAGCGGCGGGCCGCCGCAACGGCGTCGCCCTCCGCAGGGTCCGGCGCCCGGAGCCGGTCAGGACCGTCCACGCGGCGGTCCGGGAGGGCACCACGGCCCAACCGGCGCTCCGTACCCTGCTCGACGCGCTGAAGGAGGCCGCCGGGCGTTCCGCGACCGGGTCATCGGCCCGCCGGCCCGGGAGTCTCTGAACGCCGGACGTCGCCGCGGTGCGGAGGCGGCCGCGAAGGTCGAGCAGCCCTTCGCCCGACTCCGGCATCGAGGGGGCGACTCGATTCCGGCCGCCCCTGTCCGCACCCCCTTCAGCGAGGACGAGGGCGACCGGCTGCCGGCGGTGGCCTGGTGGGCACGGCCCGGGGAGCTCGTCACCGAGCACGTACGGTCGCTCAGTCGGGCCGCATCACCGCCCCGGAAGCCCCAACCCCGAACACCCCGCGGGTCTGACGCGGGGGCGAGAGGAAGAAACCGTGGAGGACACCCTCGACCTGTGGCGTCGGGAACTGGGACACGTGCCCCCGTCGGTCTGGCGACAGACCGGGCTGCGCGTGCTGATCCTTGCGGACAACGGTCTCCGGACCCTCCCGCCGGAGATCGGACGACTCACCCGGCTGCACACCCTGGACCTGGGACACAACGCCCTCACGTCGGTGCCCGACGAACTGGGTGGACTGACCGGACTGAGCCGCTGCCTCTACCTGCACGACAACCGGCTGTCGCGCTTGCCGGACTCCCTGGGAGACCTGACGCGGCTGCGCTACCTCAACGTCGGCGAGAACCCCCTCACCGCCCTCCCCGGGACCCTGGGCCGCATGACCGGTCTCGTCGAACTCCGGGCACAGCACGCCCGGCTGACGACGTTGCCCGACTCCCTCGGCGACCTGCGCGACCTGCGCGAGCTGTGGCTTCGGGGCAACACGATCGAGCGACTGCCGTCGTCGACCGCCGGACTGCGCGAACTGCGCCACCTGGACCTCCGCGAGAACGCGGTGGCCGAGGTGCCGGACTCCCTGGCCGGCCTGCCGCTGCTGCGCTGGATCGATCTGCGCGGCAACCGGCTCCGCCGTCTGCCGGGGTGGCTTGCCGAGATGCCGGCGCTGGAGAAGCTCGATCTGCGCTGGAACGGGATCGACCCCTCCCTTCCGGTGCTGTGCGCACTGGAGAGGAAGGGGTGCGTCGTCCTGGCGTGAGCGCGCCACGGTGACCCGCGGCGACGTCCGACGGCGGGGACGCCTCCGGCCGGAGGCGGTCCCGCCGTCGGACGCGGGTCCCGCTGTCAGCCGATCTCGGCGCCGAACGTCGAGAGCGCCTCGGTCACGGGCTGGAAGAACGTCTCCCCACCCGACGAGCAGTTGCCGCTGCCGCCCGACGTGAGGCCGATCGCCGTGTCGCCGGCGAAGAGCGAGCCGCCGCTGTCGCCGGGTTCGGCGCAGACCGACGTCTGGATGAGGCCCTCGACCACATCACCGTTGCCGTAGTTCACGGTCGCGTCGAGTCCGGTGACCTCGCCCTCGTGAACCTGGGTGGTCGAGCCACTGCGCCGCACCTTCATGCCGACGGTGGCGTCCCCCGCCTTCGTGATGGGCTGCGCGCTGCCGTCGTAGAGGTTGACCTCGCTCGGGTGCGGGGTGTCGCCGCTGTACTTCACCAGCGCGAAGTCGTTTCCGGGGAACTGGGAGTCGACCATCGAGCCGATCGCCGCGCCGCCCGCCGAGTCCGACCACTCGCTGCCGGTCTCGCCGCAGTGCCCGGCGGTGATGAAGTGCGGCTCACCGCCCTTCACCACGTTGAAGCCGAGCGAGCAACGCCCACCTCCGGAGTGGATCGCGTCGCCGCCCGCGGCGAAGGGCTTGAACTCGCCCGCAGTGCGCTTGAGTTCCGCCTTGGATCCCAGGCTCTGCACGACCTGCCGCAGCTGCGTGAGACGCGCGCCGGAGACCGTACGGTCGGCCGTGACCACCACCTTGTTGGTGACCGGGTCCGTCGCCCAGGCCGTGCCCGGGATGGTCGCCCTCTCGGTCAGGGTCTGCCGGGCGCCGGTCAGTTCGGCGAGGGTGTGCTCGACGACGCGGGCCTCGGCGCCCGCCTCGCGTACGGACCGCGCGGCGTCCTCGGACACCACGTTCACGACGAGCGCCTTGGCGGCGGCGTCGTAGTAGGCGCCCGCCTCGGACGCGCCGAGGTCCGCCTTGAGGGAGAGAGCGAGCGTCCCGGCGGCCGGCGCCGTCAGCGCCTTGACGGAGAACCGATCCGTGCTGTCGGTGGCGTTCGCACTCTGGAACGAGATGCCCGCGATGACCAACGCGGCGACCGCTCCGCCCGCGACGGCGGTCCTTCGCCTGGTTATGCGACGGTGCTTCAAAATGACCTCCTGTGGGGGGCCGTGCCCGGACGATGTGGGGTCGCCGGTACGGAGGATGACCCGCCGCACTATTCCGATGCGTCGCAGTCGCACACAAGGCCGCCTCCCGTACGCACACGCGACAACTCGCGTGCGTTCACGAGTCCTTCACGGACGGACCCCGCCCGGGACGCCGGACGGGAGATCTGGCACGGACCCGGAGGAGACGGGGCGGACCTCTCGGCGGACCCGCACCCCTGGCTCAGACCTGCCCCCGGCCCTCTCCCGCACCCCGCGCGGACCGGCACGGCGGCCGGACCGCGCCTCCGGGGCGCCGGGGACCGGGGCAGGGGTCGGTGCACGTGAGGTGTGCCACACGAGCAGCGGGTGGGCGATCGTCCCGTGGCCGCCGCGCGGGGGACACCGTCCTCAAGTGCGCCCGCGGACACCGCTGTCGACCGGGCGGCCCATATCGGCGTGCTCACGCCGCTCATGGCCGCCCCCTGAGACCCCCCCCTTCCGTACCCGGCGCCCCCTCTGGTAGACGTGGCGAAACCTGTTCGATTCCGCCGAAAGCACCGCCATGAGCCAGGGCACCGATCCCGACCATCTCGTCTTCACCATCGACCTCACCGCCGAGGAGGCCCGCAGGCAGGCCGAAGTCGTCGCGGCGCTGGGTCCCGACTGGGACCCCGTGGCCGTCCTGCGAGGCGAGGACGAGGCGCACGCCCTGCTCTACTCGGGGCTGGACGACGAGCAGCGGCGGATCCACGCCGTGCTGGTCGAGGCGGGGGTTCTGCCAGGACGTGAGCCGGGCCGTGCGGCTTCCCATTGATCCCCACGCCGACCGGGCCCGACGCGCCTGGGTCGCCTGTCCCGGGTGTGACGACGCCCGCGACTGCGCGACCTGTACGCAGCGCCGCAACTGTCCGGAGCACTGGCGCTACCTGATCTCCAACAAGGGGCCGAGGGTCCACCTGCAGTGCCCGAACTGCACCCACACCTGGACCCTCGACACCGCTCACGGCCGTGACCGCGGCGCGCGGGGCTGACCCTCAGCAGATCCGCGGCAGCTGCTCGCCGAGCGGCATGTCGACCACCCGCGTACCACCCAGGCCGGTGCGGGCGACGACCATTCCCGGGTGCGCCTCGACGGCCTCGCCGATCACGGCCGCCCCGGCGCCCAGCGGATGCGCGCGCATCGCGGCCAGTACGGCGTCGGCGTGTTCCCGCGGGACGAAGGCGACCAGCTTCCCCTCGTTGGCGACGTACATCGGGTCGAGACCGAGCACCGCGCAGGCGTTGGCCACCGGGGCGGGGACGGGGACGGCCCGTTCCCGGAGCACGACACCGGTCCCCGAGGCGGCCGCGATCTCGTTGAGCGAGGCGGCGAGCCCTCCGCGCGTGGGGTCCCGCAGCACGTGCAGGTCCGGCGTGACCGCGAGCATCGCCTCGACGAGGCCGCCGAGGGGTGCGCAGTCGCTCTCGATCTCGACCCCGAACTCCAGTCCCTCGCGGACGCTCATGATCGCCACCCCGTGGACGCCGACGGGGCCGCTGACGATGACCACGTCACCGGGCACGACGCGCTCCGGCCGGAGGTCGACCCCGGGCGGGATCAGTCCGATCCCGGAGGTGTTGATGTAGACGCCGTCGCCGTGGCCGGCCTCCACCACCTTGGTGTCGCCGGTCGCCACCTGCACGCCCGCCGCCCGGGCCGCCGCGCCGAGGGCGTTCGCCACCCGGGTCACGACCTCGGTCTCCACCCCCTCCTCCAGGATGAAGCCGCAGGAGAGATAGGCCGCTCTGGCCCCGCTCATGGCGAGGTCGTTCACCGTGCCGTTGACGGCCAGGTCGCCGATGCTGCCGCCGGGGAAGAACAGGGGGCGCACCACGAAGGAGTCGGTGGAGAAGGCGAGCCGGACGCCGCCGAGTTCGACGGCCGCCGCGTCGGTGGTGACCGAGAGCGCGGGTCCGCCGAAGGCCGGCGCGAAGACGTGCTCGACCAGTTCGGCGGAGAGGGCGCCGCCCCCGCCGTGGCCCATCACCACGCGCGGCTGGTCCCGCAGCGGCGCCGGGCACGTCCAGGCCAGCATGTCGGGTGCCTGCTCCGGAGCGGTGACGCGGGTGAGTTCAGACAACGGAACTGCCCTCCAGGGCCGTGGACGGGGCCGTGGCGTCCTGTGCCGGGGACGCCTGCGACGGGGATTGCCGAGACGGAGTGCCGAGATCGAGCCGCCGGTAGAGGTAGTAGGCGGCGCACGCCCCCTCGCTGGAGACCATGGTGGCCCCCAGCGGCGAGCGGGGAGTGCACGTCGTCCCGAAGGCCTCGCACTCATGGGGCTTCAGCAGCCCCTGGAGCACCTCGCCGCTGCGGCACTCGGCCGGCTCGCGCGTCTCGATCCCCTCGACGGAGAACCGGTGCTCGGCGTCGTACGCCCGGTACCGCTCCGACAGCCGCCAGCCGCTGTCCGGGATGACGCCGATGCCGCGCCACGCGCGGTCGGTGACCTCGAAGACGTCGTCCAGCATCGCCCGCGCGGCCGCGTTGCCCTCGGGCAGCACCGCGCGAGGGTAGGCGTTCTCGACCGTGTGCTCCCCGCGCTCCAGCTGGAGCACGGTCCGCCGTACGCCTTCGAGGATGTCCAGCGGCTCGAACCCGGTGACGACGATCGGTACCCGGTGGCGTGCGGCGAGATCCGGGTACTCCGCCGTGCCCATCACGCTGCACACGTGGCCCGCGGCGAGGAATCCCTGGACCCGGCAGTCCGGCGACCGCATGATCGCCTCGATCGCCGGGGGCACCCGGACGTGGGAGACGAGCAGGCTGAAGTTGCGGATGCCGAGCTTGCGGGCCTGGTGGACCGTCATCGCGTTCGGCGGCGCCGTGGTCTCGAAGCCGATGCCGAAGAAGACCACCTCGCGGTCCGGGTTCCGCTCGGCGATCCGCAGCGCGTCGAGCGGCGAGTAGACGACCCTGACGTCACCGCCCTGCCCGCGTACCTGGAAGAGGTCCCGGCCGGTGCCGGGCACCCGCAGCATGTCGCCGAAGGAGCAGAAGATCACCCCGGGACGGGAGGCGATCTCCAGCGCCTTGTCGATCACTTCCAGCGGCGTCACGCACACCGGGCAGCCCGGCCCATGGATCAACTCCACCTCGGACGGGAGCAGCTGGTCGATCCCGTGCCGGATGATCGTGTGGGTCTGGCCGCCGCAGACCTCCATCAGCGCCCAGGGCCGCGTCACCGTCGCGCGGATCTCGTCGAGCAGCCGCCTGGCCAGCTCGGGGTCCTGGAACTCGTCGATGTACTTCACCGCCGCACCTCTCCGGCGACGCCCTCGTGCGCCGGCCGCTCGTCTCCCGTCGCTTCGGCGGCCGACTCCCACGGGTCGCCGAACTCCTCCTGGAGCATGCCGAGGGTCTCGAACAGCTCCAGGGTCCTCCTGGCCGACTCCTCGTCCAGCCTCTGCAGGGCGAACCCCACGTGGACGATGGCGTACTCGCCGGGCTTCAGGTCCGGCAGGTACTCCAGGCAGACCTCCTTGACCACCCCGCCGAAGTCGACCGTGGCCATCCGGGTGCCGTCCCGGTCCTCGACGTCCAGCACTCTTCCGGGTACCGCCAGGCACATGGGTGTCTCCTCACTGTCGCTCTCGTCGTGGGGTGCCGGGGGACGCGCCCTCGGTGCGCCGGGCGGCCACGACGAGCTGGCCGAGGGCCAGTCCGCCGTCGTTCGGCGGGATCCGGCGGTGGCGCAGCACAGTGAAGCCGTCCTCCCGCAGACCGTGGGCGCAGGCCGAGGAGAGCACGGTGTTCGCGAAGACTCCCCCGCTCAAGGCGACCGTCTCCACCCCGGTCCCGCTCCTGGCGGCGGCGCAGACCGTGCGGACAAGACGGGTCACGGCGTGGTGGAACCGCGCCGCGACGACGGCCGCGGGCCGGCCGTCGAGTACGTCCTCGGCCACCGCCGTCAGCAACGGTGCCGGGTCGGCGGTGAGCGCATCACCGGCCCTTCCCGCGTCCAGCCGGAACGCGTAGCGCCCATCCTCCGCCGTGGCGGGTGCGCGCAGCGCCGCCGCCTCCAGCTCGATCGCGGCCTGTGCCTCGTAACCCGCGTGGTGGCAGACTCCGGCGAGGGAGGAGACGGCGTCGAAGAGGCGCCCCATGCTGGACGTGGGGACGCAGTTCAACCCCCGCGCCAACTGCCGCTCAAGGAGCGGAAGTTCCTGCGGGGGACAGGCGCGTACGCACGGCAGGCGTGGATCGGCGGCGATGCCCGCGGCCCGCAGGTGGGCGAGGGCCATCCGGTAGGGCCGCCGGACGGCCGCGTCACCGCCGGGCAGGGGTGCGTAGGCCAGGTGCGCGAACCGGGTGAACCCGGCGTAGTCCGCGATCAGGAACTCGCCTCCCCATACGGCGCCGTCGAGACCGTGGCCGGTGCCGTCGAAGGCCACACCGATCACGGGACGGGTGCCGTCGAGACCGTGCTCCGCCATCGCCGCGGCGACGTGCGCGTGGTGGTGCTGCACCGGGACGACGGGCCGCCCGGCGGCATGCCGGCGGGCCCAGCGCGTGGACCGGTAGCCGGGATGCAGGTCGGCGGCGAGCAGGCCGGGCCGAACGCCCGTGACGGACTCCAACTGACGCTCGGCGGAGGCGAGAGCGAGCTGGGTGGCGAGGTCGTCCATGTCGCCGACGTGGGCGGAGAGCCATGCCTGACGGCCCTCGCCGAGGCAGAAGGTGTTCTTCAGGTCCCCTCCCACGGCGAGGGCGGGGGCGACGTCGACGGGCAGCGGGACGGGCAGCGGGGCGTACCCCCGGGAGCGGCGCAGCGTCAGCTGCTCGCCGTCGCAGACGCGGACGACGGAGTCGTCGCAGGGCACGTGGATGGGCCGGTCGTGCAGCAGCCAGGCGTCCGCCAGACCGGCGAGCCTGGTCAGCGCCTCCACGTCGTCGGTGACGATGGGTTCGCCGGAGAGGTTGCCGCTGGTCATGACCAGCAGCCGGGGGCCTTCCCGGCCCGGGGCGCCAAGGCCGAGGAGCAGGTGGTGCACGGGGGTGTACGGGAGCATGAAGCCGAGGTCCGGACTGCCGGGGGCCACCGCCCGCGCCGGCTCGGCGCCGTGACGCGGGCGGGCGTCGTCGCGGCGCCGCAGCAGTACGACGGGGCGGACGCCGCCGGCGAGCAGCTCGCGTTCGAGCGGGCCGAGGTACGCGAGGGGTTCGATGTCGGCGATGTCCGCCGCCATCATCGCGAACGGCTTGTCACCACGCGCCTTGCGCCGCCGCAGCTCGGCCACCGCGTCGGGGTTCGTCGCGTCGCAGGCCAGGTGATAGCCCCCGAGACCCTTGACGGCGAGGATCGCACCGGCCGCGAGCATGCGACGGGCGGCGAGCACCGGGTCGGGACGGCTACCGGCGGCGGCACGGGCTCCGGCGCCGCCGGTACGGAGTCCGGCGGCGGTACGCGGCTCGGGCCCCGACGCCTGGTCGGCCGTGAGGGTGCCGCCGGCCGCACGGGGATCGCCGTCGGCACCGGGCCCGGGCCACGTGCCGCCCGGGGCGGTGACCAGGCGCAGCCGGGGGCCGCAGTGGGGGCAGGCGACGGGCTGGGCGTGGAAGCGCCGGTCGGCCGGGTCCGCGTACTCCCGGGCGCAGTCCGGGCACATCGGGAAGCCGGCCATCGTGGTGTGCGCCCGGTCGTAGGGCAGCCCGGTGACGATGGTGAACCGCGGGCCGCAGTGCGTACACGTGATGAAGGGGTGCAGATGGCGCCGGTCGGCCGGGTCCGCGAGCTCCGCGAGGCAGTCGGCGCAGGTGGCGGTGTCCGGGGGGACGAGGGTGCGGACGGCGCCGCCCCGGCGGGAGGGCACGATGACGAAGCCGCTGCCGCCGCTCGCCGCCACGTCGGCCGTCTCGACCGATTCCACCCGGGCCAGCGGTGGCGCCTCGGAGGCCACACGCGCGCAGAAGGCGGCCACGTCCGCGGGGTCGCCCTCGACCTCCGCGACGACGCCGTCCGACGTGTTGGTGACATGCCCGCACAGGCGCAGCCCGGTGGCGAGGGCGTAGACGTAGGGCCGGAACCCGACGCCCTGCACGACACCGCGCACGACCACCCGGCTGCGCCTCGGGGCGGTCTCGGGTGCGGTCGCGGGCCGCGCGGTGGTCACGCGCCGACCTGGGCCATCACCGGGGTGTGGAGGCCGGAGCCCTCGGCCGCGGCGAGGGCGCGGTCCACCAGGACGCCGGCGCCCCGGCCGTCGCGCACCGAGGTGAGGACGACCTCGACGCCGGGGTTGACCTGCTGCACGTTGTGGCGGAAGGCCGTCTCGTCGAATTCCGCCGCCTCGGCCATGTCGGTCTTGGTGACGACCACCAGATGGGCGAGGCCGAAGGCGGTGGGGTACTTGAGGGGCTTGTCCTCCCCTTCGGTGACGGAGGCGAGGGCGACCCGGAGGGACTCGCCGAGGTCGTAACCGGCGGGGCAGACGAGGTTGCCGACGTTCTCGACGAACAGCAGCCGGGTGGACTCGGGAAGCCAGTCGTGCAGGTGCCGGGCGACCATGTCGGCCTCCAGGTGGCACAGGCCGTCGGTGAGCACCTGCTTGACGGGGACTCCGGAACGGGCGAGCCGTACGGCGTCGTTCTCCGTGGCCAGGTCCGCGGTGAGCGCGGCGGCGCCGACGCCCCGCTCACGGGCGAGCCGCAACTCGCGTTCCAGCAGGGCGGTCTTGCCGCTGCCCGGGCTCGAGAGCAGGTTGACGAGGGTGGTGCCCCGGGCTGCCAGTTCGGTGCGCAGGATCCCCGCCGCGGCCTCGTTCTTGGCGAGGACGGCACGCTGGAGGTCGACGGCTCGGCACATGCTCAGCTCTCCTCGGAGATCGGTTGACGGCCTCGTTCGCGTACCGTCGCGGGGTCGGCCCAGCGGACCTCCCGGATCCGCAGTTCGCGGCCGGAGACGAGCTCGGCGGCCGCGGCCCCGCAGCCGGGACAGAGCAGTCGCGGCGGCATGCCGACCGCCCAGGACGTGGCGCACGGTTCACAGCGCGCGGTGCCGGGGACGGTCCGGGTGATCAGTTCGGCGCCCTCGACGACGGTTCCGGCGCAGGCGAGTCCGAAGCAGAAGGCGAGCGCGTCGGCGACGACGCCGGCCAGCTCGCCCACGTCCAGCCGGATGCTGGCGACCCCCACGGCGCCCCGCGACCGCGCGGCCGTCTCGACCTGGTCGACGACGGCCACCGCGACGGACATCTCGTGCATCGGGCTCCGTCCTGGACGCGGGGGTGTCTCTCGGGCGCCATTAGAGGACGGACGGGCGGTGGGGAGCCGCCCGCCGCGCCGGTCCGCGCGGCGGTGTCGTCCGTTCGGTGGAGCACCCCGGCGGACGGGCCGAAGCGCGGACGGGCTGCGCGGGGGCGGCCTGCGGCGCGGTGGTGCTGCCGGGCGGGCGGTCGGGCGGTCGGGCGGTCGGGCGGTCGGGCGGTCGGGAACGACGCCTACGACTCCTGGTGCACGCGCGCCCGCGGGTCGTCCCCGGGCCGCTCCCGGGGCGTGCCGCCCGGGCGGCCTACCCCCACGCCGCCCCGCCCTCCTCGGCGGGGACGGCGGCGTGCGCGGCGGCGATGGCCGTACGGGAGGTGACGTTCAACTTCCGCATGACGCTGGCGACATGGTGCTCGACCGTCCGGGTGGACAGGACGAGGCTCTCGGCGATCTCGCGGTTCGCCCGGCCGCGGGCGACGAGCACGGCCACCTCCTCCTCCCGGGGGGAGAGACGGTCGCCGTAGCCGAGGCGCCCGCGCCGGTGGGTGGTGACGACGTCGTGGCGGCGCAGGAGCCGGTGGCAGCGGGCCACGTCCCAGCGTGCCCCGAGCTCCTGGTAGGCGGTGATCGCGGCTCGTACGGTCGCCGCCGCCTCCTCCCGCCCGTCGTGGAAGAGGCACCGCCCGCGGGCCTCCGCCGCGCGGGCAGCGTCGAAGGGGCGGCCCAGCCGCCGCCACGCGGCCTCCGCACCGCCCAGCATCGCGGCGGCCTCGGCGGGGCGGCCGTCCGCCTCCGCCAGCAGGGCCCGGCCCACGGCGAGCGCGGCCGCTGCGGCCGGGGCGTCGCAGTCGGCGGTCCCGGCGGCGAAATCCTCGACGAGCCGGTGCGCCCGCGCGCTCTGCCCGCTGCCGTGCAGCGCCTCGACGGCGGTGGGGACGACCTCGGTGGCCCACACCCAGCCGCCGGTCCGGCCGAGGTGGTGCAGCGCCGTCTCCACCGCGTCGCAGGCCCGTCCGGGCCGCCCCGCCTCCAGGTGCAGACGGGCGAGGGCCGCGGCGGAGGCGGTGAGGATGAACCCCGTGTCGTAGCGGGTGGTACGGGCGGCCTCGGCGAGGTCGCGGCGGGCGGCGAGCACGTCGCCGAGGGCGTGGAGCGCGGTGAGTCCGCGCACGAGCATGGCCTCGGCGGTCAGGTCGGGGATGTCGCGGTACGAGCGGGTGGCACGGTCGGCGGCTTCGTACAGCTCGGCCCACCGCCCCTCGTGCCAGTCGACGACCAGGCGCGCGGTCTGCGTCAGCCCCTCCAGATACGGGCTGAACGTGGCGGCGAGTCCGGCACGGGCACGGTCCAGGAACTCCCGGGCCCGCGCGGTGTGCCCGAGAGCCGTGGTCGCGTGCGCCAGGTTGGCCCACCCCCGGGCCTGTTGGGCGGCCTCCAGGGCGGAGGCCGGCGGACGGCGCAGTTCGTCGGCGCATGCCCATGCGCGCCGGTCGCCGAGGAGCATCAGGGCCGTGACGCGGTTCGCGGCGACCGCTGCCCGGGTCACGGGATCGGTCAGCGTGTCGCCGACGGCCTCGATCTTCTCCAGCCAGCTCCGGTGGCGGCTGACCGGCCACCCCTTGATGGAGGGGATGGCCGCCACGGACATCGCTCGGGCGGCGGTCTGCGGATCGGACGCCTCCAGATCGGGGATGGCGCGGGCGATCTCGTTCAGGCTGTCGAGTGGCGCGGCGCTCTGGTTGCGCAGGACGACGCTCAGGTGGAGCCGGATCTCCCCGCGCAGCCGGGGCGGCGGCGCGTCCTCCTCCAGGACGCGCCGGACGGCGTTCACCACGTCGTCGCCGGCGCGGGCGAGCTGGGCGGTGCGGGCCAGCTTCGCGGCGGTGCGGATGCGGGTGGCTGCCCGGGGCTCCTCGGCGATGGCCGTGGTGTACCGGGCCGTCGCGGCGGCGTAGTCGCCCTCGGCAGCGGCCCGGTCGGCCGCCGCGACCAGGTACCGGGCGGCATCGCCGGGCCGGCCGGCCGTGCCGTACAGACGGGCCAGGTCCGCCAACGGCAGGGGCCTCTCCACTCGGTGCAGCGCCCGTGCGGCGCGCAGGGCGAGCCGCTCCAGCCGGGGCCCGGGGATCTCCTCGTACACCGCCTGACGGTCCAGGGGGTGCCGGAACCCCGTCCGGCGTCCGTCGGTCCGCAGCACCGCGCACCGGACGGCGAGGGCCACGGCCCGCTCGGCGTCCCCGGCCGGCACCCCCGCCGCCTCGGCCAGCACGTCCACGGCGACCGGCCGGTCGAGCAGCGCCGCCGTCTCCACGATCCGGTCGGCGTCGTCGGTGAGCGGCCCGCGCCGACGGGCCAGGTCCCGCCGGAGGATGGGCGGCACCCCGGCGGCGTGCACGTCCGCCATCCCGGCCTGCCCGCCGTCGACTCCGGTCGGTTCGCCGCGTCCGACCTCCCTCAGCAGGGCCTCGACCGCGCCGGGCAGTCCGCCGGTACGGCCGTGCACCAGCTCGGTGAAGCCGGGTTCGGCGGTCCGCCCGCCGAGCCGCCTCCGGACGTACTCCCCCGTCTCCCGCACGGTCCACGGCCGGACGACCACCTCCTCCGTCGGGACCCGGCATCCGACTCCGATGCCGAGGACGGGCAGACCCGGGGCGGCGCGCTCGGTGACGACCAGCCGGAGGGCCGACGGCATGGACGCGGTGAGGTGGCGCAGTACGTCGAGGGTGCGGGCGTCCGCCGCGTGCACGTCCTCCACGACCAGCACGGCCGGGCCCAGAGCGGCGAGCAGGGCCCGTACCCCCCGTGCGAACAGGACCTGCTCCAGCGCCGGGGCGAACTCCCCCGGCGGCGGCGGCAGTCGGTCCGCGAGTTCCGGGACCATCGTCCCGACGATCCCGGTCACCGGCGGCAGTGCGAGGTCCGGCCGGTACGGGAGTGCGGCCAGCGCGTCGACGACGGCGGAGAGGCACTGCTCCCCCGCGGGGTCGGGGCAGGTTCCGCGCAGGTGCGTCCAGTCCGCGCACACCGGGTCGGCCAACAGCGCGTCCACCAGGCGGGAGGCGCCCGCCCCGGCCTCCCCCCGCACGATCGCCAGGCACGGGCCCCGCCCCATCGCCGAGCGGAGGCGACCGAGCTCGGCGTCCCGGCCGACGAGACCGGCAGGACCTTCCACTGACTCCTCCTCCACGCCTGACGACGCCCTCACCCGACACCGTTCACCCGACACCGACCCGACGGTGTGCGCCCGACGCCGTAAGCCCAGACCGCACGCCTTCCGCGTCCGCCGTCCGCTCCCGCCGGTCGTCGGCGTTCGACTCCCGCTGCCACACCTGGCACTCCCGGCCCTCCGCGTGAGCGGGTGCTGGGTGGTCTACCGGCTCGCCACCCCCGACGCAATAGGGGTTCGCCACCCAAGGATTGACGGGGTCGCCGGACCGTGGCTCCCCCACCCGGCCGCGGATCGCGGCGCTCCCACTCTTTGGGTAGCGCTACGGATTGCCCGGTTCCCCTCCCTCGGCCGAAGCTCTGGGCGGTCGGACGACGTCCTCGCCTCGCCCCTGCCGGTCCGTGGCCGGCGGGACCGGGTGTCCGGGGGGCGGCTGCACCCCCACGCAGCCGTACGACGCGGTCCGCCCCGGTGCCGCACGGAGTCCCGTTCCGTGCGGCACCCACCCCACCGCTCGCGAACGTCCGACACCACCGGCCACTCCTGTCATGAGCCCGACAGGCGTGTGCTCCTCCGGATCGCTCTCAAGGGAGAACCCATGCGTTTCGACGCGCTCGCCGTCCGGCGACTGCTCGCCGCCGGCGCCAGTGCCGCCCTGCTCGTCGGGGCCGCCGCCACCGCCGGGGCCGCCGAGGCCGCACCCGTACCGCCGGGCGGCGAGGGCCGCATCGTCGGCGCGGACCGCCCCGGAGCCATCGACGGCTCCTACATCGTCACCTTCCGGGACTCGGTCGCCCGCACCGACGTACCGACCGCCGCGAAGGCCCTGGCCAAGCGGCACGCGGGCAGCGTGCGGCACACCTACACCGCCGCCCTGCGCGGCTTCTCGGTCACCATGACCGAGGAGGAGGCGAGGGAGCTGGCCGCCGACCCGTCCGTCGCCCGCGTGGAGGCCGACGGTGTCGCCTACGCCGCCGACACCCAGACCGACCCGCCGTCCTGGGGCCTGGACCGCATCGACCAGCGCTCCCTGCCGACGGACGCGCGCTACACCTATGCCACCACCGCGTCCAACGTCACCGCGTACGTCCTGGACTCCGGTGTCCGTCTGAGCCACCGCGACTTCGGCGGCAGGGCGGCCAGCGGCTACGACTTCATCGACAACGACTCCAACGCCTCCGACTGCCACGGCCACGGGACCCATGTCGCGGGGACGGTCGGCGGCAGCTCGTTCGGCGTCGCCAAGGGCGTGAAGCTCGTCAGCGTCCGGGTGCTGAACTGCCAGGGCAGCTCCGGCAGCAGCTGGGCCCCCGTGCTCGCGGGCATCGACTGGGTCACCAAGAACGCGGTCAAGCCGGCCGTGGCGAACATGAGCATCGGCGGCGGCAAGAACCAGTCCGTCAACGACGCGGTGGCGTCGTCCATCGCGTCCGGGGTCACCTGGGTCGTCGCGGCGGGCAACAACAACGCCGACTCCTGCCAGTACTCACCGGCGTCCACGCCGACGGCCCTCACGGTCGGCGCCACCACGAGCAGAGACGCCCGCGCCACCGGCTGGTCCAACGGCCAGGGGTCGAACCACGGCTCCTGCCTGGACATCTTCGCCCCGGGCGACTCCATCGTCTCCACGTCCCACTCGGGCGACACCGCCTCCCGCTCCGACAGCGGCACCTCCATGGCCTCCCCGCACGTGGCGGGCGCGGCGGCGCTGATACTCGCCGCGAACCCGACCTGGTCGCCCGCCCAGGTCCGCGAGAAGCTGGTGGCCGACGCCACCGCCGACAAGGTCACGGACGCCCGCACGGGCTCCCCGAACCGTCTCCTGTACACGGGCGCCGGCACCACCCCGCCGCCCACCGGGCCGCGCTTCGAGAACACCGACGACCTCGCCATCCGCGACAACGCCACCGTCGACTCCCCCATCGCCGTGACCGGCGTGGGCGGCAACGCCCCGTCCGGCCTCGCCGTCGCGGTGGACATCCGGCACACCTACCGTGGCGACCTGCGGGTGGAACTGATCGCCCCCGACGGCTCCGCGTACCTCCTGAAGGACTACAACGGCAACGACAGCGCGGACGACGTCCGGGCCACCTACACGGTCGACGCCTCCGGTGAGACCGCCGACGGCACGTGGAAGCTGCGCGTCACCGACAACTGGACGAACGACACCGGGTACGTCAACGCCTGGTCGCTCCAGTTCTGAACCGCCGCACCCGACCCGGCCCCGCCGGCGCCGGCCTCCCGCTCCTCCGGGAGGCCGGCGCCGGCGGGCTTCGCGGTCCGGGCGACCGGGCGGGGCCAGGGTGTCGTCAGCGGCCGGCGAGCAGGACCGCGTCGCCCCAGGCGCCGTACGGCGTGTCCGACGTCCCGCACGTGCCCTCCACCTTCTCGGCGGTCAACTGCAGGGTCTGCACGCCGGTCAGGTCGATCTCGATGCCCGCCGTCGTGGCGCGGGTGACCCGGACCGCGGTCCGGCGCTCGCCGTCCGCCACGACCACCATCTCGGCCGTGATGCCGTCCGGGGTGTGCGGCTGGAGCCCCGCCTTCGCGACGAGGGCGGTGAACCGGCCGTTCAACGCGTAGGTCACGCCGGCCGGTTCCCCCTCACACCCGACCCAGGCCCCGGTGGAGCGAGGAAAGCCGTCGCCCGCCAGGACGGCGTCCACGTGCTGCCCGGAGGAGCCACCGCCCCGGTCCGTCGGCGTGAGGTCGAACAGCGGCATACTCCTCACCACGGCGTCGTGGCGCCACCGCACCGAGAGGTCCACGAGTGCCGCCTCCGGGGTGCCGTCGTTCACCAGGAGGTCGCCGGCCTGCAGGGACCACTCGGCCACGCCCAGGAAGTACAGGTAGCGAAGTGCCTTCACGGCGCCCAGCTGCTCCGGTGGAAGCCGCAGGCTGTCCGCGGACTGGTGGATGGCCCGTGACGGGTCCACCCCCCACGCCCTGACACCCGTCTCCAGCGACCGCGCCAGGCACTCGCGCAGTCCGCCGAGTTCGGCCGCCGCACCCGCCGCGTCGGCCTCCGCCGCGCGGCCGGTGGTCGCCCACACCGACGTGGACGTCTTCGCGAGGCAGTCCGCGTTCGCGAGGCCCAGGGTCTTGCCGGCCCCCACCGGGACGTCGCCGCCGGCGGCGAGGAACACCTCCGTGGTCAGCCACAGGGCGAGCGCCCCGGCGTCACGCCGGGCCCACCCCTGGATGACACCGGCCTGCCGCGCGGGGCGGTCGAAGACGACCGTGGCCGAGCCGCCGCTGATCAGCGGCACGCGGTTGCTCGCCCGCACCGCCGCGACCTGCTGGAAGACGCCGGAGACCCCGTCCGTCCACGACGAGGACGTCATGCCGTCGTAGGGCCGGTCGAAGACGACCGACACCGGATATCCCCGGTTGTTGGCGATCTCCAGCACCAGCTTGTCGCCGTCGCCGTGACCGCAGGCGAAGATCTGCGCGTTGTCGTCGGTCACGGTCGTCACGTCCTTGACCCACTCGGGGACCTTCGGGCGCCCCGAGCAGTCCGGCTTGGCGGCACGGGTCCCGAGCAGCCGTCCCGCCTGGTACTCCGCCCAGGAGGCCGCGCCCGCCACGCCCTCGACGCGGTCGACGATCCAGGTCTTCCAGGAGAAGCCCTCGAGGGTGGCCGTCAGCACACGCGCGCCCGCGTCGGCCTCGGTCGCGACCGGATACCACCTCTTCGTCTCCGGGTCGTACGTGACGACCCGGGCCGTGGCCCCCTCGGGTACCGCCTCGGGGTCGTACGGCATCGTCAGCGTCACCTCCCCGGACGGCGGCGCGTCCGCGTGGACGTCCCACACCGGCGCGGAGCGGGCCAGCGTGCCCAGCTGCTCCACGGGCGCGCCGGACGCCTCGGCGACGTCCACCCGCATGCCGACGGGCAGCGCTCCACCCGCCACGCGCACCCCCAGTCCCCGCGGGCCCTTCAGCGTCAGACCGTCCGCCGCGACGGTCCCCGACACGGCGGACGGCGAGGCGGAGGCCGTCGCCGGCTTTCCGCCCGACGTCGTCCTGTCGTCGGAGCCGTTGCCCGGCGAACAGGCCGCGAGGGCCATGAGCAGCCCGAGGACGAGGAACCCGCGGGTCCTCGTCGAGCCACCCCGTCCGCCCCGTGTCGCTGCGGACGTCTTTCCGTACGAGATTCCCGGCAAAGCCCCTCCTTTGTCCCGAAGTCACGCACCTTGGCACAGAGCGCCGGAGCGGCGGGGGGTCTTGGCGGAATCGCAACACGGCCGTTCCGGGCAAACGCCCCCGGAATCCGCCGCGTGTCCCGTACCCGCCGCCCGGTCAGCGCGCGGCGCCCGTCCCATCGGCCTCCACGTGGCGGGTCCGTGCCGCCGTGGTGCATGCGGTGCCCGTCGTGAGGGCGTGACGAGGAGGGGGCAGGACCGTCCGGTTCACGGCCCACCGCCGAAGCGTCGAGGTGACGATGGCCGGAGAGAAGGCCGCCCCGGAGAGGCGGGGCGGCCGGGGGACGTTCCGTCGCCCGCGAGCGGTCCCGCGACCGGCGGGACCCGCCGCGGCGCGGCGGGTCCTCCGGCCGGGGGAAGCGGGACGCGGGCCGGCCCGCGGGCGGGCGGCCCGCGCGTGTCACATCCTGCTCATGCGCAGGTAGCGCCGGACGTCGGGCAGGACTCCCCTGACGACGGCCACGACCGCCAGGGCGGCGGTGCCGACGGCGGCGGCCGTGCCGATGACATTCTTGTTCGTGTGCTTGCGCTTGGTCATGGTCACTCCCTGGGGGGCTTCATACGACGGCTTCCTGGCGGACCAGTTCGGTCACCATGCGGACCGCCCCGGGCACCGCGGCGGCGACCGGCGGGCTGAGGCCGATGCCCTCGTCGAGGCAGGCCGGTTCGCAGCCGACGACGAGGATCCGCCGTGGCGCTGTGGCCCCGGTGCCCGCGCACAACGTGTCGAGCAGGGCGAGGACGGCGTCGGGCGTCATCCTGTGGCCGTCGAGCGGTGCGGGCTGCCGGTCGGCGGTCCGCTCGCCGGCCGTCGAGGCGTCGATCAGGTACAGCGTCCCCGGTGCGCCACCGCGGGCGGCGACGTCGACGAGGACGAGGGTGTCCCAGTCGTCGAGGAGTCGGTAGGCGAGGTGGACACCGCGCACTCCGACGTCGGCCACCTCGACGTGCGGCGGAAGGTCCTCCTGGGCCAGGCGCCGCACGGTCTCGACCCCGAAGCCGTCGTCGCCGAGGAAGATGTTGCCGACTCCGGCCACGAGGGTGCGGGACGGTCCGGCCCCGGGGGCCCCGGCGGGCTCCGACTCGGACGCCCCGGCCGGTTGCGGCGCGAAGGCCCCGGCCTCGCCGGGTGCGGGGCCGTTCACGCGTCCTCCAGGACGGCGACCTCGTCGGGCTGGAAGTAGAGGAACCGGCCCTGTTCGCGGCGGATGTCGGCGCCCGGGTCGTCCTCGACGGTCACGGCGATGTGCACCCCGCCGTCGACGTCGTGCAGGACGGCCTCGACCAGGGCGGCGCGGCCGTCGAGGAAGAGGTCCTGGGCATCGCTGCGGTGCAGCCTCGGTCGCAGCACGACCCTGCTGCCGGCGCGCACCGCGCGGCCGTCGACGAGGACGTGGTCGCGGCCCGGGTCGACACCGGTGTCGCCGCCCGGGTCCCACCACGGGGTGTCCGGTTCGAGGATGCCGCCGAGCGAGTCCTCCGGCGGTCCGGTGACGCTCCGGAGGCTGCGTACGGCCCCGTGAAGGCGCTCCAGCACCTCGGGTGGCATGGTGTCCGCCAGCTCGATGACGGCCGCGGCGCGCGCGTCGGTCCCTCGCGCCTCGCGCTTCTCCTCGTCGGTGAGGGCGGCGGTGCGCAGGGCGAGGATCTCGTCGATCTCAGTGGAGTCGTAGAGGGCTCCGGGGCTCTCCGGCGCGATGGCCGGGTGGTCCTCCAGGATGATCGGCGACGAGAGCATCAGGTCGTCGCGTCCGGGTTCGCCGGCCAGGACGGGCCAGGTGTGGAGGTTGCGGCAGGCGGCGACGGCGCCCTTGGCCCACTCCGGCGGGTCGGTCATCGACAGGAACGACCCCCCGTCGAGGCGGAGCAGCGTGTGGGTGGCGACCAGGGAGTACGGCAGCGCCGCGTGGCGGTCCGCGCCGTGTTCCGCGGTCCAGGTGCTGGTGTTCTCCACCGTGACCGTCAGGCGTTCGACGCGGTACGGGCCGTCGAGTTCGGCCGTCGAGACCCGCAGGACGCCGTGGATCTCCTCGCGGCGGCGCACGAGCCTGCCGAGGACCCGCCCGGCGGCGTCGGTGACGTCCTCCGTCTCCTCGGTGGCGGGGCGGGTGAAGGGCAGGGCGACGCCGTCGCCGCGCAGCTCCCCGACGGGGGCGGCGAGCGTGACGCGCTCCTCGACGCCTTCGTCCCAGGCCACGAGGACCCGGTCGGCCAGGCGGAGTTCGTTCGTCGGAGCGAACGTCCCGTCCTCGCGGAGCTCCTCGACGGTCCGCCGCTGGGCGCGCAGGAAGCGGACCTCCACGGCGAGTTCGGCGCCGGTCCGGGGCTCCATCAGGCACTCGGTGTGCTGGAAGTCGTGTTCCTCGGCGGCGGCGGTCCAGGACGGGGGCACCAGGACGCCGAACTGCCAGCGCAGCCGGTTCTTGGCGGCGGACGCGCGGTACGGGTAGAGGACGTACCCCTCGAAGAGGACGGCGTCGGCGACGTGCCGGGCGACGGCGAACCGCGCCTCGGTGCCGGCGGTGAAGGCGACGGTGGTCATCGTGTCCTCTCCCCCGCCGCTTCGAGCAGGGTCTCGACGGTGGCCTGCCAGGACGGCAGGGCCTGCCGCGACCGGTAGGCGAGCAGGGCGTCCATGGTGTCGCCCGGGAGCCGGATCCATCCGCACCCCGGGAAGTGCTGGTCGATCATCTCCCGCCAGACCTTCACGGGCATCCGGTGGGAGACCTCCTTGTCCCAGGGCACGGGCTCCACATGGAAGCCGCCCGCGCCGGTGAAGGCGGTGCCGGAGAAGAGGAGGAGGAGCGGGACGTCGCCGTCGCCCAGCGCCCGGAAGTAGCGGGACGCGGCGATGTCGGTGTCGTAGGTGCACGGCACGACGAGGTCGGTCTCGATCTCACCGGTGAAGCCGGGCACCATGACGGAGGCCTGGGCGAACTGGACGGGGTTGAGGCTGCTGCCCCAGCGTGCGCGCTCGCCGAAGAGGTCGCCCAGTGCCTCGGCCTCGGCATCGTCGTATCCGCGCCGGGCGGGTTCGATGCGGATCTGGCAGCGCAGGGCAAGGGCGTGGACCCGGGTGCCGCCGGAGGCGGTGATCCGCAGCCGGAACACGAGGGTGGGTCCCGCCGCGTAGGCGTCGGCGCGGACGTCGGTGCAGCTGAAGGAGAACTCGGTCACGGCCGGCTCCCCTGCGGCTCGCGCGCCTGGCCGCGTACGCGGGTGAAGAGGGCGTCGAGGTCCGCCCGCGCCTCGGCCCCTCCGTCGAAGCCCTGCCAGTGCAGTCGCATGCGGCCCACCAGTTCGTAGCAGAGGTCGATGGGCACGAGGAAGCACTCGGTGCGGCCCTCGTGGCGGCGCAGCAGCAGGGCTTCCACGTCGGGTTCGAGGTGGGCGGCGAGCCGGGTGGCGTCGAGGACCGACTGCCAGGACGACTCCTCCAGTTCGCTCTCGGTGGCGCCCGCGGGGCTGGGGTAGAACGCCACCGGCCGCTCGAGGGCGGAGTTGCGGAAGAGGAAGGCGACCGAGACCGGGATCCGCAGGGACTCCCAGGCACGGTCGTCGATGCGGTGCGCGGGGTCGGTCAGGATGCGTCCGGGGACCGCTCGGAAGCGGCTCCGCGTGCCGCCGGAGCGGTCCATGAGCTGCGAGCACGGGCCGCAGGCGCAGACCATGGCCCGCTTCTCGACGTCGACCAGGTGCTTGTGGTGCTCGTCGGGCAGCCGGACCCCGCACAGTTCGCAGCGCTCCTCGCGGGGCGGGCGGGGGGTGGTGAAGCGGCGCAGGCCGGTGGGTCCGGGCGCGCGCACCGCGCCGGTCGGGACGCCGTTCACGAGGCCGTCGCCGGGGAGCGGCCGTCGGCGCCCGCGTGCGGCGGACGGGTGCCGATCTGGAGCAGCGCCGGCTCGCGCGGAGCGGCGGGTTCCAGCTCGATGCCGGTCACCTCGGGGGCGAAGCAGGCGAGGGCGTCCGCGGCGGCCTGCCGGACGGATTCCCGGGTGCTGGGGCAGCCGCAGCCGGACGAGGCGGTGACACGGAGCCGGAGCACCCCCTCGGCCGGGTCGAACCCGGCGTTCTCGACGGGCTGCGGCAGCGCGGACAGGGCCCGGTCGATGCGGGTCGGCGTGTCCTCGGGATGGAGGCCGTGGAGATTGAGGAGGCCGGCCACGAGTTCGTCGGCGAGCAGCGGGCTCAGCGGGTCGGCGGGCGGGCGGGCGGCGGGGCGGCCGAGGAGGTCGACCACGCGGGCGAGCCCGCTGCCGTAGAACTCCATGAGGACGCGCACGATCTCCTCCGCCGCCGCGACGGCGTCGGCGTCGCCGGTCTCGGCGAGTCGGTCGAGGACCTCCTCGACCCGGCGGCCCGCCTGTTCGGCGGTGGTCGCGCTCATCCGGCCAGGCCGCTCAGGCCGGTGGGGACGTGCATCTGCTTCACGGTCCTGCCGTCGCCCGTGTACATGTGGACGCCGCACGGCAGGCAGGGGTCGAAGCTGCGCACGGCGCGCATGATGTCGATGCCCTTGAAGTTCTCCGGGGTGTTCTCCTCGAAGATCGGGGTGTTCTGCACGGCGTCCTCGTACGGGCCGGGGGTGCCGAACGTGTCGCGGGTGGAGGCGTTCCACGGGGTGGGCGGGTACGGGTGGTAGTTGGCGATCTTGCCGTCCCTGATGACCATGTGGTGGGAGAGGACGCCGCGGACGGCCTCGGTGAAACCGACGCCGATGGACTCGTCGGGCACCTCGAACTTCTCCCAGGTCTGGGTGCGTCCGGCGCGGACCTCCTCCAGACCCTTCTCGGCGCAGTGCAGGGCGACGGCCGCCGCGTACGCCTGGAAGTACGTCCGGGCGCGGTTGCGCTCCAGGGCGTTGCTCCACTGGGGGATCTTCCACTCGAAGGTGGTCTCCGGCTTGGTCATCGTGCGGGGGAGGTTGATGACGACGCTGTGCCCGGTGGCCTTGACGTAGCCGATGTCGACGAGGCCGGACAGGGCGGTGGACCACAGGCGCGCGATGGGGCCGCCGCCGGTGTCCAGCGCGAGGTGGTCCTTGCCGTCGAACCAGCGCGGGGACATGACCCAGCTGTACTTGTCGTCGAAGTTCCGCTTCTGCGGGGCCGGGATGGTGTGCTGGTTCCACGGGTGACGGGGGTCGACCGGGTTGCCCAGCGGGTCGTGGGTGACGAACTGCTCCTGGCCCTGCCAGTCCTCGTAGTACGAGCTGCCGAGGAGGATGCGGATGCCGAGGTTGATCTCGGTGAGGTCGTTGGTCACCAGCTTGCCGTCGACGACGACGCCCGGGGTGACGAACATCTTCCGTCCCCAGTCGGACATGTTGGCGTAGGTGAAGTCGCAGTGCTCGGGGTCGTTGAGCGCGCCCCAGCAGCCGAGCAGGACACGGCGGCGGCCGACCTCCTCGTATCCGGGCAGTGCCTCGTAGAAGAAGTCGAAGAGGTCGTCGTGGAGCGGGACGACGCGCTTCATGAACTCCACGTAGCGCATCAGGCGGCTGAGGTAGTCGGTGAAGAGCTGCACCGACGCGATCGTCCCGACGCCGCCGGGGTAGAGCGTGGAGGGGTGGACGTGGCGTCCCTCCATCAGGCAGAACATCTCGCGGGTGTAGCGGCTGACCTGGAGCGCCTCGCGGTAGAACTCGCCTTCGAGGGGGTTGAGGGACCGCATGATGTCGGCGATCGTGCGGTAGCCGTGCTCGCCGGCGTGCGGGGCCTCGGTGCGCTCGGCGAGCTCCAGGACGCCGGGGTTGGTCTCGCGGACCATCTTCTCGCAGTAGTCGACCCCGACCAGGTTCTCCTGGAAGATGTTGTGGTCGAACATGTACTCCGCGGACTCGCCGAGGTTGATGATCCACTCGCCGAGGTGGGGCGGCTTCACGCCGTACGCCATGTTCTGCGCGTACACGGAGCAGGTGGCGTGGTTGTCGCCGCAGATGCCGCAGATGCGGCTGGTGATGAAGTGCGCGTCGCGGGGGTCCTTGCCCCGCATGAAGACGCTGTAGCCGCGGAAGACGGAGGACGTGCTGTAGCACTCCGCGACGCGCTTCTGCTTGAAGTCGATCTTGGTGTGGATGCCGAGACTGCCCACGATCCGGGTGATGGGGTCCCACGCCATCTCCACCAGTCCGGAACCGTCACCCGTCGTCTTCGCCGGAGATGCCATGGTCGTTGTGATGCCCTTCGTGAGCGCTGCGACTTCGCGAACAGTGCGGTGGATGGGGGGTCGTGCGGGGGCCGGCCCGAAGGCGGGGCGGTGGTGGTACGGCTACCAGGGCGGCCGGTATCCGGTGGTGATGCTCTCGCCGGTGTGCCGCCACTTCGGCTCCTTGTCGACGGTCTTGGCCGTCATGGTCCGCAGGCGGCGGATGACGGAGCCGTAGACGCCGCTGGCGGTGCTGGAGACCTTGCCGCCGGGAGGCTCGTCCATGAACGGCATGAACTTGTCCGGGAAGCCGGGCATCGTGCACGCGATGCAGATGCCGCCGACGTTCGGGCAGCCGCCGATGCCGTTCATCCAGCCGCGCTTGGGGACATTGCACTTGACGACCGGCCCCCAGCAGCCCAGTTTGACCAGGCACTTGGGAGAGTCGTACGTCGTGGCGAACTGGCCCTGCTCGTAGTAGCCGGCCCGGTCGCAGCCCTCGTGCACGGTCGCGCCGAAGAGCCACGTCGGTCGGAGCTTGTCGTCCAGGGGGATCATGGGCGCGGAACCGACGGCCTGGTAGAGCAGGTACGTCAGCGTCTCCGCGAAGTTGTCGGGCTGGATGGGACAGCCGGGTACGCACACGATCGGGATGCCTGCCTGGGACTTCCAGTCCCAGCCGAGGTAGTCCGGCACGCCCATCGCGCCGGTGGGGTTGCCCGCCATCGCGTGGATGCCGCCGTAGGTGGCGCAGGTGCCGATCGCGACCACCGCGAGCGCCTTGGGCGCCAGCCGGTCGATCCACTCGCTCGTGGTGATGGGCTGGCCGGTCTCCGGGTCGTCGCCGAAGCCGCACCAGTACCCCTCCTGCTTGATGGCCTCGTTCGGGATCGATCCCTCGACGACCAGCACGAACGGGTCGATCTCGCCGCGCTCTCCCTTGAAGAACCACTCGATGAAGGTGTCCGCGCCGCCCACCGGGCCGCACTCGAAGTCGATCAGCGGCCAGTGGACCGCGATCCTGGGCAGGCCCGGGAGCCCGGCCAGGGCGATCTCCTCGATGCTGGGCTGCATCGCGGCGGTCAGGGCCACCGAGTCGCCGTCGCAGCTCAGACCCGCGTTGATCCAGAGGATGTGGATCGGCTTCTCTTCGCTGCCGGGGGCGGCACCTTGTTCCTCGGCCGGGGCCGGAGTTACTGCGCTCATGAGTCGCCTCCTGAGGAGGGATCGGCAGGGCCGCCTGTCGGGCCCACGTCTTGCTTAACAGTCGGCCGGGACGGCCGCGCCCGCACCTGGGCCGTCCGGGGACGGCACGCGGGGGGCCTCCTTCCGGACGAACGCCCGGCGCAGCGCGTGATAGGACGCGGCGGGATCGTCGAAGATCCGCCGCATACGCGAGAGCTCCTCCCGACGATGGGCCGCAAGGGGGCTGTGGGACTCCCGGCGCTCGTGTTCCGCCTTCTTCGCCGCGACGCGCAGTTCGAGTCCGGGACGCGACGCCAGGTGGGCGGCCAACCGGGTGACCTCGTCGGCGAACTCGCCGGGCCCGCGGTCGACGACCCTGTCGACGAGCCCCATGTCGAGCGAGGCCGCCGCGGAGACGGGCCGGGCGTCGTCGGTGAGCCGGGCGGCCAGGGCCGGGCCCACCCTGCGGGGCAGGGTGTACGTCCAGTACTCCGACCCGTACAGGCCCATGCGCCGGTAGTGGGGATTGAGCACCGAGCCCGACCGGCACCAGACCTCGTCGGCGGCGAGGGCGAGCATCACTCCGCCGGCGGCGGCGTTGCCGGCGATCGCGCTGACGACCAGCCGGTCGGTGGTGGTGAGAACGGCCTCGACCAGGTCGTCCATGGCGTTGATGTTGGCCCAGGACTCGGCCGCCGGGTCGGCGGCCGCCTCGATGACGTGGAGGTGGATGCCGTTGGAGAAGAAGTCGCGCTGACCGCCGAGGACGAGCACCGAGGTGGGACGGGACAGGGCCGTGCGGTAGGCGTCGAGCAGGCGGCGGCACTGGTCGGTGCTCATCGCTCCGCCGGGGAACGCGAACGACAGGACGCCGACGGGCCCGTGCTCCCGGTAGCGGATGTCGGACCAGGTCCGCCCGTCGCCCGTCGGCTCCAGGGGCGCCGGGAGTTCGGGCAGCCTGGGCAACCGCCCCGCGAGCGCCGTGGTGGCGGGGAGTCTGCAGGCACGCGGCCGGCCGGCGCCGGTGCGGGCCCGCAGCTCGGGGATCCACACCGCGCCGTCCGCCGTGGCCCGGCAGACGGCGCCCGCCCGCGTGGCGAGCAGCGCTCCGGGCCGGCCGCGCAGGCCGTCCTCGGCGTGGCCGCCGTGCAGGAACCACTCGGCGCCGAGCAGATCGTCGCGGACACCGGGCTGCGAGTCGGCGGCCCGCAGGATGCGCAGCACGGTCTCGGTGGTGTCCTCGTCCCAGGAGATCCGCCGCTGGTCCTGCCGGAGCGTGGGAAGGGCCCGGACCGGGCCCGTCTGCGGACGCGGCGCGGCTCCGGAGGCGACCCGCTCGACGGCGAGGAGCACGGCGGTCACGGCGGCGTCGGACAGCTCGTTGCGATACAGATCGCTCTTGCCGACCTCCGGGACGCGGAAGCCGGCGGACGCCCAGACGTCACCGGCGTCGAGCTCCTCGTCGGCCTGGAGGACGGTGACGCCCCACGAGGTGACACCCGACTGGACCGCCCGGTCGAGCGAGGACGGGCCACGGTCGCCCACCGGCCCCGGGTGCACGATCAGGCACCGGTACGCCGTCCACACGTCCCGGGGCACGACGGCCTTGAGCATGGGGGCCACGATCAGGTCGGGCGCGTGGCGCGAGACGGCGGCGCGCACGGCGGGGCCGTCCGGCGTGACCTCCACGGGGACGGTGTGCCCGCGGTCGCGCAGTTCGACCTGGACGCGTTGGGTGAGGCTGTTGAAGCTGCTGGCGATGAGCAGGATGCGCATGGCGGCCCTTCCGGGGTGCGGTGGTCGGCACGGCCCCGGGGAAGGCGTTCCACCGACCGCCAGCGATCCTCGGGCACGGGGCGGCGCGGACGCGGGCGGCGGAGCCGTACCTCACCCGTTCGAGTCGCCCACGCCACCGATTGGCGGGCGGACAGCGGCGCGGGGGCCCGGACGGGCGCCGCGGGCGAGGAGACGCGGAGGGCCCGGACAGGCGTTGCGGGCGAGGAGACGCGCGGGAGGTTCGGCCGCTTCGGCGCGCAGAGGGGGAGGGCTTCGGGCGGGCGCGAGCAGGGCCTCGGACGGGCGGATCCGGGAGGTCGCTCCGGGGGCGCCGGGGCGCGGCCGAGGTGACGTGCCGTGCGGCCCGTGGGAAAATCGGAGGTCCCAGGGGTATGCGGAGGCGTACCTCCCGCACGGACAGGCAGGTCGGCTGATGGCCGAGAAACCGAAGTCATCCGGGCCCTCTCGCGGCGGCGAGCCGCCCCGCGACCGCATGGCCGGGCACCACGGGTGGTCCCCCGATGTCGACGAGACCCGGCAGCAGGACAATCCGAGCGCCTCGCGGTCCTTCCACCCGCAGGAACACGCGCCCTCGCGCGGCAAGGGACGGAAGACCTCGGAAGAGGAGGAGCGGGGCGTACCCGGCGACACCGTCCACAGCGACACGAGCCGCGGTGAGAAGCGCGGCGGCACACCGGAGAAGGGCATGCACGAGACGGGCCGCAAGGGCCGGTCGCAACGCCCCACCGGCACCAAGAAGGACTCCGCGTTCACCGGCGTGGACGCCGACGACGACGCTTCCGGCCCTCGCCCGGGCTGACGCCGCAGGGACAGCGGCCGCGCGAGGGCGGCGGCAGCCGCGGCTGCCGGACTCCGCCCGGCTTGGCCGATCGCCCTCCCCGACGCCCCCGTACGGCATGCGTAGGGGGTGTCGGGGTGGGTCAGACGCGGCGGGCGGCCCACACGGTGCGCTCGGTGCGCACGCGGAGGTCACCCCGGCGCAGGATGCCGTGCGGGCCGTCGGCGTCGAGCAGCCGGTCGAGCGCGACCAGGTCCCCGGACGGCAGGGCGGAAGCGGCTCCCTCACGCAGACGGCGCAGACTGGCGAGGGCGTAGCGGCCGACCGCGTCCGTGGTGGGCGCGCCGATGTCGACGGTCAAGACTCGTTCGGCCTCGACGGCGAAATCCGCGTCGGCGAGCTTCGCACCCCAGTCGGCGCCTCGGTGGGGAGCGTGCTCGGCATGGTGGCCGGCGAGCGCGGCATGGCAGCGCTCCTCTAGACCGGGCGCGTCCTCCGGGGCGTCCTCGGGGAGGAACCGGGGGAAGCCGGCGAGCTCGACCACGGCGAACAGCCCGCCGGGCGCCAGCAGGTCGCGGATCCGGCGCAGCGTGCGGTCGGGGTCGGCCATGTGGTGCAGGGAGGCCGACGCCCAGACGAGTTCCGGCCTGCCGAGGTCGGGCCACTGGGCCGCGTCGAGGTCGGCCCGGACGACGCGTACGCGCTCGGTCGCCCCCACCGCGGACACCTTCGCGCGCAGGCGGTCCAGGTGGGCCGCCGAGGAGTCGACGGCCGTCACCTCCGCCTCGGGGAACCGCTCGAGCAGAGCGAGGGTGCCGGCTCCGGTCCCGCAGCCCAGGTCCACGATGTGGCGCGGGCTCGTCGCGAGGGGCAGCCAGGCCGTGATGGAGGCGGTGTGTGCGGCGAGCACCTCCGCGTCCAGGTCGAGCAACTCCGCCTGGTCGCCCGCGTCGGGGCCGTTCGCCCGGCCGGTGGGGGGTGCGTGACCGGGAGCATGGGCGTGGTCGTGGTGCGGGCCGTGGGCATGGGGCGGCCCGTCGTGATGCGCTGGGTGCGAGGAGGGGTGGTTCATGCGTCCACGCTAGGCGGGCCGCCCGCCCGTGACCGTACGGCTTCCGGTATGCGCAAGACGTTGGGGGGCGTTGTTGCGGAACGCGCAAACGGTCACGGTGCCGGGCGGTTCGACGTCCCGGCGCCCTCGCCGCGCTGGTGGCCCCGGCGGGCGTCACGGTCGAAGATGCCCAGGACCTCGCAGGGTCCCCCCTCGGCGCCGATGGCGTGCGGGAGCATCGTGGGGAACTCCGCCGCCTGGTTGGTCTCGACGCGGATGCGGCGGTTGCCCAGGAGCAGGATCGCCGTGCCGGAGAGGACGACGAGCCATTCGCGGCCGGGGTGGGCGCGCATGCGCGACGGGCTGTCGGGCGGCGGGTCGGTCATCCGCTGCCGTACGACGGTCATGCCGGGTTCCGCCTTGATGGGCCAGCGCATCGACCCGCGGGCGGCGTCGATCATGGGGTGGGAGACGACGTCGTCGGCGGCCGTCTCGACGAGCTGGTCCAGCGAGGTGTCCAGGGCTCGCGCGAGGGTGACGAGCTGGTCCAGGGCGAGGCGGCGCCGGCCGTTCTCGATGCGGCTGAGGGTGGACTGACTGAGATTGGCCCGGGCGGCCAGCTCCTCCAGCGACCAGCCCTGGGCCAGTCGCAGGGCACGGATGCGCTTGCGTACCAGACTGTCCAGATCACCATTGTCTTGCGTCATAGGCAACACTGTATGCCGCATCCGCATCTCGCCGCCGTCTCGCCGACGGTGGCCGACGACCGGCCGGGGCGTCTCGACCGTCCGCCAGGTGCCGGAATGGTGCCGACAGACCGCCCGTCGAGCGGGCGCGGGCACGCAGGGGTGTCGTGGACCAGGCGGGTCCGCCCGGCACGGCCGAGCGGGGCGGCGGATGGGAGCGACGCCAGCCTCCAGGACGTCCGAAAGCGGCGTTGTACGGATCACTCCGCGCGGACGAGACTGTCGCGCGGTACACGTGTACGGCGCGGGGCGGGAGCGCCCGGTGAAGACGGGAACGCTCGATGAAACGGATCCACTTCACGGCTGACGACCTGGCGCGGACCCGAGTGATCCCCACGGTCGGCGCGGCGGCGGAGACGCTCGACAGCTTCAGGCTCCTCGGCGAGCGCGACGACAGCCTGGCGTTCCGCCGGTGGCGTGCGGCGTTGGCTGCGCCGCTCGGCCGGCGGACCGGACCCCTGGCGGCGCTCGTCCCTCCGGGAGGGGGCGGTGTGGACATGGCGAGCCTCGCGGGGCACTCCCCGTGCATCGAGGAGGCGGCGGACACGTTCCTGAGCGCACCGCGCGAGCTGTTGCGCGTCGAACTCGCCGCCGTCGACGTCCGTCCGGCGGACCGAGCGTGGGCCCGGCTGCTGGCGGACGGCGACCGGGACGCCCGGCTCCAGGTGGCCGCCGCCCTGCGGGCCTGCCATCGCGTCACCGTCGCCCCGTTCGCGACCCGGGTGCGCTCCCACCTGGACGCGATGCGCTCCGCGTGGGCACGGGAGTGGGCCGAGGGCGGGGTCGAACGTCTGCTCGCGGAGGTGGGCGGCCCGCTGGCGCGCTGGCGGGCACCCGTCCTCGAGGTGCGCCACGTCCACGACGAGGACGTCCGGCTGGGCGGCCGCGGTCTCCTCATCACGCCGACGATGTTCTTCTCGCGGCAGGTGGAGCTGCTGCGCTCGCCGCTCGACCCCGACCGGCCCCCCGTCCTCGCCGTGCCGACCGCCGGCGACGCCTCGGTGGGAACGGTGCGGTGGGACGCGGGAGAGGACGGCGACGAGTCCCTCGGCGAACTCCTGGGCCGCACCCGGGCCGCCGCCCTGCGGGCCACCGCCGAGGGGTGCAGCACGACGGAACTGGCTCGCCGTCTCGGCATCTCGCTCGCGGCGGCGAGCCGTCACACGGCGGTGCTGCGCCGGGCGAACCTGATCACCACGAGCCGTCAGGGCAAGGCGGTCCTGCACGTCGTCACCGCGTTGGGCACCGCGCTCCTGCGGTCGCACCACCCGCCCGCCTGACCGGCCGTCCCGGCCCGCTCCGCGCTCCGCCGGAGCGGGCCCGGCGCCCGAGCGCGCGGCGCGGGCGTCCCTCCCCCGTGGAGGGGCGCCCGCGCGTCTCGCCGGATCACCCGATCCAGGAGCCCCAGGCGCACTCGCCGTCGGTGACCCACTTGTGGGCCATGATGTTGTCGTTGACCAGGGCACCGTTGGTGAACGTGTTGTCCCGCAGGTCGTCCGCGAAGTACTCCGTCGGGTCGAGGCAGGCGTAGGAGGCGGCCTCGTACTGCGGCACGAAGAAGAACTTCACGACATCGCGCCCGCCGGTGTACCCCGCGTTCATCACGGAGCTGGCGTTGTTGGCGTCCAGTCCGGTGAACGGGCCGTAGGCGTCCCCCCAGTGGTCGTCGGATCCGGCGGTGTTGCCCAGCAGCCCGACGCAGTAGATGTCCCGCCAGGCGTACATGTGGCCGTTGCGGCCCGGCCAGGCCGAGTTGCAGCCCCCGGAGGCCGTGGCCTGTGCGGTCGTGGTCGTGGTCGAGGTGACGGCCCCGGTGAGGGCCAGCACCAGCGCGGCGACGGCGGCGCCCGATTTCCTCATGTCTCTCCTGATGTCGGTGTCCGGAAGGTGGTGTCCTCCGCCCCCGTGGACGGAAGTCGGGGTGGTGCGCTCAGCCCGCGCGACGCGTCAGGTCCCGGGCGCGCGCCAGCGCCGCGCGCTCCATCGCGAGGGCGGTGGCGACGGCCTCGCGGTACGGGCGGGGCAGCGCGTTCACGTAGTACGTCTCGCGGGCCCGGCCGACCGTCTTCAGGGACGTCGTCCGGGCGCAGGCCGCGTCGGCGACGGCGAGTCGGCGCTCGGCGGCGAACGCCTCGGGCTCGGGCCTGCCCCGGCCCCGCCGCTCCGCCGTCCGGCGGGCCTCCTGCGGGTCCTTGGAGGGATGGCCGGCGCGCTCCATGCAGCGCGCCCACGCGCCCAGTGCCGCCCGGAACTCCTTGTCGGCCAGCACCCGCGGTACGTAGAGCGGTTGCAGGTTCGAGGCGGTCTTGTGGGCCCGGAACCACGCCTCCGTGTCCCCGTACAGCTTGTTCTCGGACTCGGCCAGACATCCGCCGAGCCGTCTGCGGACGGTTCCCCCCGTCGGGAGGCGCGTCTCCAGGACAGGGGTGCCCGGCCCGCCGTCGAGGGCGGCGTCGAACGCCCGGCGCCGCGGCTCGGGCAGGCTCGCGCGGTAGGCGATGTTGGGGTTGGCGAGGCGGGCCCGGTCCTCCGCCGCGTCGATGCGGCTGCCGTAGCCGTGGGCGCGAGCCCAGGCCACGTCGTCCGAGACGTACCCCTTCGCCCCGTCGGCCGCCGGTGCCGGGCGTACGGCACGCGCGTACCGGAAGCCGTGCCGTTCCATGCAGGCGCCGATGAGCCCCTGCTGGGCGTCCTCGATACGCCGGCGCTCCGCCTCGCTCAGCGCCGGACCGCTCGGCGGCGCGGAGGCGGTGCGTCCGGCCGGTCCTGATCCGGCGTCCGCGCCGGTCGGCGCGGCGCATCCGGCCACGGTCACCGCCACGGCCACGGCCGTCACGGCCAAGGCCGTCCTCGTACCCCTCATCCCCGTCTCCCCGTCTCATGCGGCCGCCGGGGCTCCGTCCCCGCCCGCCGCCATGAAGAGCTTCGACGCCGGAGGGTGGGCGGTGCCATCCTTTCGATGTCGGTGGAAACCTGCGTCTCCACAGGGGCGCGGGGCGACTTCGGGGCCTCAGCCCGCGGGGCGCTTCCTCCACCGTCCTCCCGGACCGCGCGTGCGGTGCCACCACGCCGCGGCGGGGGCGGACGTCTTCGCCGCGCGGACCGTGCCGGGCTCCCGGTCCGGATCCGGTGCCGTCCGGCCGCCCGGCCCCGAGCCGTCCCGGGTACGGGCGACCAGGACGAACGTGACGCTGATCAGCAGGGCCCAGGCGCCGAACTTGGCCGGCGGGACCGGTCGCCAGCCGTCGAGCTGGTGGGGGTAGCTCCACGCACCGGCGTAGGTGGCGGCGTTCTCCGCGATCCAGAGGAAGAAGCCGATCAGGGTGAAGGCCAGGGCCAGCGGCAGGCGGTAGCGGGCGGCGCCCACCGTGAAGTGCGCCCAGGTGCCGGCCGTGGCGGCGAGGAGCAGAAGGGCGAGCGGGATACGGGCGTCGGGCAGCCAGTGGTGCGTGAAGAAGTTCAGGTAGACGGCGGCCGCCAGGGCGGCCATCGTCCGGGGCCGGTAGCCGGACAGCGACAGGTCCATGATCTTCCAGGCGCGGCAGCAGTAGCTGCCGACGGCGCTGTAGAGGAAGCCGCCGTAGAGCGGGACGCCCGCGATCTTGGACACGGCGTCCTCCGGATAACTCCACGAGCCCATGCGCACCTTGACCAGCTCGAACAGCAGCCCGACGAGATGGCAGCCGAGGATCACGGCGGTGTCCCGGGGGCCGTCCCAGCCGACCTTGCGTGCCAGGACCGTCAGCGCCACGCCGAAGACCAGAAGCAGGTCGTACCGCGCGACCGGAAGATCGTCGGGCAGCAGGCGCGAGGCGCCGATGCCGCCGACCAGCACGACGGCGAAGGCGACGGCCCGCACCTGGTCGAGCCCGAAGCGCCAGAACTGTGCGCAGCCGTGGACGATCCGCTCGAAGGTCATGCCCGAGCAGACTGCCGACCGGCCACCGCCGGTTCCCCGCGCTCACTCGCCTGCGCGCCGGGCCGACGGGCGCGCCGCCCCCGCCGCCGGGCCTGGCCGCCGCCCGCCGTCCTGCGGCGAGGCCCCGGTGGACCGCCGGGGCGGGCTCCGCGCCCACCGGTGGTGACGGCACGACCGGGGCGAACTCCGCGTGCGCCGGTCGTTCCGTCGTGACCGACGGCGCGGACGGCGAGGCGGCGCGGTGCGCCCACGACCTCCGGGCCGGTGCTTCACTCGTCCCGGTGGAGCTTCGCGTGCCCTCGGTCCCGGCTCGCCCCCGGTCCGGCACGGTGACCCCATGCACTCCCGCCGCCTCGCCGTCCCGCTCGCCCTCGCCGCCCTCCTGATCGTCACCGGGTGTGTCGCCGTACCCGCCACACCGGCTCCCCCGATCCGTCGGGCCGGCCTCGCGCCCGCCGCCGATCGCCCGCCGGCGCCCCTGCCCGACCGGCCCCTCCCCACACCTGCCCCGCCCCGGGAGACCCTCGCCGACACCGGACCCGACGGCCATCAAGCCGCGGGAGAAGGCACCGGGCAGGCGGGTGACAAGCGGACCACCGGACGGGACACACCGCCCCGCGCGCCCGGCCGCGCCGCCGACACGCCGGAACCCCGCGGACGCACCGCTCTCCGGCCGCCCAGGACCGCGCCCGCGAAGAAGAAGCCGAAGCCGAAGAGGAACCGTGCGGTCCGGCCCTCGACGACCACACCCCGCCCCCCGACCGCCGATCTGCGGTCCCTCTGCCGCCAGGCGGGCCCCTCCGGAGTCGTCCCGCCGGACATCGTCCGCCTCTGCCGCGACATGTACGGGCCCTGATGCCGGGGCCGGGCGGGCGGCCTCTCGCGGGTCGCAGGCGCCGAGGACTCCCGCCGCCACGAAGGCGACCGGGAGGACGACCCCCGCTTGCGCCGCCCGCGTCGTGCGCCCCCCGTCCCCTCTCGCCCTGTGCCGCCGGCCCTGCTTCCGCTCCGGGATTTCGGCCCCGCCTCCCCGGTCACGCTCGGCGCGCAGCTCACGCCGGAGCTCCACCGGTGCGCGGGCCCGCCGCCCCGGTGCACGGCTGCCGAAGGGGTGCACCTGAGCACACCCTGGCGAGGGCCACGGAAGACCGGTGCACGCCGGGCGGCGGGCGGCGACCGCGCCACGGCCCGTCTACCGCCCGAGCGCCGCGCCGTGGGCTCTTGCGGCCACCCCTCGGAAGAGTTCCCGCAGTTCGGCCCGGCGGCTGCCGCGCGTCTTCACGGCATGGCAGTTGGGGCACAGGGCGATCATGTTCCGTGGGTGGTCGGGTCCGTTCAGGCCGAGGTCCTCGACATGGTCGACCTCGAGTATCGGTTCGCCCCGAGCCGTCACGTCGGCCGGCATGCCGCCGCACTCCGGGTTCTCGCAGATGCCCCCGCACCGCTCCAGCACGGCCCTGACCGCTCTCGGATCGCGCTGCCGCTCGATCGTCGTCCGCTCGACCGGCTCCGCCCGCATGCCGCCCCGCTCCGCCGCGTCCAGCTCGTCGCACAGGCGAGAGTAGAGACGGGGCGGCGCGAGTGGCCGGTCGTCCGTCGCGACGGGCCGCTCCTCGCCGCAACCGCGGCACCACTCACCCCGGGGCCCGGCACGCAGGTCGCGTTCGTCGAGGAGTCTGCGGCCCACCGACCGGTACGCCCGGTGCACCGTGCACGCCAACCCGTACTCGGGAGGCAGCACGCGCCCCCGGCGGATCACCTCCGCGTTCTGCAGGGGTTTCGGGTAGAGCACGTCCCAGCCCTCGATGCACGACGGCCCTTCCGGCGCCTTGCGCGCCACACCGTCACCGTCGACCTGCAGAGTCACCGCCATGTCCCCCAATCTAACCGTCTCCCGCCGGAGTTGCGGTCCCGTGGGCCGCCCCGCGGCCGTCATCCGACGACCCATCAGGTCATCCGTCCCGGACTCTTGACTCGGGTTGCGGCAGTCGGGATTCTCGACACACGATTCGCGCGGAGCATGACAACTCGTACGCGCCGTGCCCGTCCCGTTCCCCCACCGAGGACGTGAGTGAGATGTCCATGACGCGAACCACGCACAGCAGGCGCAGGTCCCTGGCGGTGCTGTCGCTGCTCCTCGCCACGATGGCCGTGCTGCTCGGCCCCGCCCCCGGGTCCGCCGCGGACGCGTCCTGGTGGAACCCCGTCGACCGACCGCAACCCGACTCCGCGATCAACGTGACGGGCGAGCCGTTCCAGGGCACGGACGCCCGGGGCGAGGTGCGCGGATTCGTCGACGCGCACAACCACATCATGTCCAACGAGGCCTTCGGCGGCCGCCTCATCTGCGGCAAGGCCTTCTCCGAGCTGGGGGTCGCCGACGCGCTCAAGGACTGTCCCGAGCACTACCCCGACGGATCCCTCGCGGTCTTCGACTTCATCACCAAGGGCGGTGACGGCCGGCACGACCCGGACGGCTGGCCGACCTTCGAGGACTGGCCCGCGCACGACTCGCTGACCCACCAGCAGAACTACTACGCCTGGATCGAGCGGGCGTGGCGTGGCGGGCAGCGGGTTCTCGTCAACGACCTCGTCACCAACGGGGTCATCTGCTCGGTCTACTTCTTCAAGGACCGCAGCTGCGACGAGATGACGTCGATCCGCCTCCAAGCCCGCAAGACGTACGAGATGCAGGACTACGTCGACCGGATGTTCGGCGGACCGGGCAAGGGATGGTTCCGGATCGTCACCGACAGCGCCCAGGCGCGGCGGGTGATCGAGCAGGGCAAGCTCGCGGTCGTCCTGGGCGTGGAGACGTCCGAGCCGTTCGGCTGCAAGCAGGTCCTGGACATCGCCCAGTGCGACCGCGGCGACATCGACCGGGGCCTGGACGAGCTCCACCGGCTCGGGGTCCGCAGCATGTTCCTCTGCCACAAGTTCGACAACGCCCTCTGCGGAGTCCGGTTCGACGAGGGGGCGCTCGGGACCGCGATCAACGTCGGGCAGTTCCTGTCGACCGGCACCTTCTGGAAGACCGAGCAGTGCACCGGCCCGCAGCACGACAACCCGATCGGCCTCGCCGCGGCGCCCGCGGCGCAGAAGGAGCTTCCGGCGGGGGTGACGGTCCCGGCCTACGCGAGTGACGCCCGCTGCAACACCAGGGGCCTGACCGACCTGGGCGAGTACGCCGTGCGCGGCATGATGAAGCGCAAGATGATGCTCGAGATCGACCACATGAGCGTCAAGGCCACGGGCCGGGCGCTGGACATCCTGGAGTCGGAGAAGTACCCGGGCGTGATCTCCTCGCACAGCTGGATGGACCTGAACTGGACCGAGCGGGTCTACGGCCTCGGCGGGTTCATCGCCCAGTACATGCACGGCGCGGAGGGGTTCAGCTCCGAGGCGAAGCGGACGGACGCCCTGCGCGAGAAGTACGGCGTGGGCTACGGCTACGGCACCGACATGAACGGCGTCGGCGGCTGGCCGGGACCACGGGGCGCGGACACCGCCAACCCGGTCCGCTACCCCTTCCGCAGCACCGACGGCGGCTCGGTCATCGACCGGCAGACCACGGGGCAGCGGACGTGGGACCTCAACACCGACGGCGCCTCCCACTACGGGCTGGTCCCGGACTGGATCGAGGACGTCCGGCTGGTCGGCGGCCAGGGCGTGGTCGACGACCTGTTCCGGGGGGCCGAGTCCTACCTCGACACCTGGGACGGTTCCGAGCGGCACCGCGCCGACGTGAACCTGGCCTCGCACGCGCCGGCGGCGGCGTCCACCACCCAGTGGTGGAACCCGTTCGTCTCCTACGCGCCCGGCCGCGGCGTGGACGGCGACCGGGGCACCCGCTGGGCGAGCGAGTGGAACGACGACCAGTGGTTCCGTGTCGACCTGGGCGCGCCGCAGCTGGTCAAGCGCGTCACCCTCGACTGGGAGGAGGCGTACGGGAAGGCGTACCGCGTCGAGGTCTCGGAGGACGGGACCACGTGGCGCACCGTCTGGTCCACCACCGCCGGTGACGGAGGGCTGGACACGGCGCGGTTCCCGGGGACCACCGCCCGTCACGTACGGATCCAGGGCGTACAGCGCGGTACGGGGTGGGGCTACTCGCTCCACGAGGTCGGCGTCTACAGCGGCTGACGGCGCCGGCCGACGGAGCGAAGGGAACCACCGGATGACCCGCATGCCGCTCGCCACACGGCGCCGGCAGCTGACGGAAGCGGCGATCCGCGCGATGACCCGGGACGGCGTCCCCCGGACGACGACCCGGTCCATCGCGGCGGAGGCGGGTGTCTCGCTGAGCGTCTTCCACTACTGCTTCGACTCCAAGGCGGCGTTGCTGGAATCGGTGATCACGACGATCACCGACCACTACGTCGGCGTGGTGGCGGAGGCGCTGCGCCCGCGCGCCACGCTCCGGGAGACCATCCGGGCGGGGTTCGGGGCGTACTGGGACCATGTGTGCGCCCACCCGGGTGAGCACATGCTCACGTACGAACTGACCCAGTACGCGCTGCGCACCCCGGGGTTCGAGGCGCTGGCGCGGCGCCAGCACGAGAGGTACGCCGAGATCTACCAGGAGCTCATCGAGCAGCTCAGGTCGAGCATGTCGCTCGACCTGAGCGTGCCGGTGCCGGTCCTGGCGCGGTATCTGGCTTCCGTGACCGACGGCCTGACCCTGAACTTCCTCGTCCTGGGCCAGGACGAGGCCGTGTCGGCGACGATCCTCGACATGATCACCGATCAGGTCGCCGCTCTCGTGGGCGAGGTGTCACCGCACCCCGCCGGCGGGTGAGGTTCCAGGGGGAGCCACCCACCACGCGCGTGTGACGGTCAGGGGCGTTGTCGCCGCTCTTCGCGGGTGGGCGGCAGGGCGCCGGTCGCCTCCGCTCCGGTGACGGCGGTCGCGGGTGAGGCGGCCGCGGCCGCCGCCCGGCGCCTGACGAGGGACTCGCGAGCGGCCTCGCGAGGATGGCGCCTGCGCCAGTACGGGTTGTCGTGCGGGAGCCGGCCCGCGACCCGGCCGTACATGCCGAAGGTGAGGATGAGCAGGCCCATGACGAAGCTGAACATCACGTTGGTCATGCCGAAGTCCAGGAAGTTCGCCGCCTTGTCCAGGACGAAGATGTGCCAGAACCCGCTCAGCAGGAAGAGGGTTCCGATCACCATGTTCAGTGTGGAGGCGGCGTTGCCGCCGACCACCGCTCCGGCGAGCAGGGCCAGGCCGACCAGGACGGAGATGACGCTGAGGGTCGTGTTGGTCGTCATTCCCGCGATGCGCTCGCCTCCGGTGTCGAAGGGGCTCAGGGCGTCCGCGAACCCGAAGCAGCCGAAGAGCACCAGAAGGAGACCGCAGAGCGCGGAGCCCGCGCGGTACACCCGGGCCAGGTGGTGGTCGACAGGCAGCTCGTTCCTGAGTTTCATCGTGGGGCTCTCCCTTCGACCGCGACACCCGCAATGTGTCGCTTTTGCCCCTATTCCGGGCGGTGGGCGGCGACGGATGCACGGCGGGGAGACGGCCGGTGCGACCTGATCACCGGACCCCGGCGGTCGGACCACCGCACCCCGCCTCTCGGGCCGGACGCGAGCGCCGCCGCGCTCAGCCCAGGTGGTCCGCGACCACCTCGGCGAACTCCTCCTCACTGAGGATCCTCGTCCCCAGCTGCTCGGCCTTCGCCAGCTTGGACCCGGCGTTCTCCCCCGCGACGAGGACCGTCGTCCTCTTCGACACGCTGCCGGAGGACGTGCCGCCGGCCCTCTCGACCAGCTCGTTCAGCTGGGTGCGGTTGCGCCCGGCGAGCGGGCCGTTCATCCCGCCGGTGATGACCACCACCTCGCCGTGCAGCGGCGCGGCCGACGCCGCCGTCGCCCCTTCGGACGGCGCCACGGGTTCGGTCATGTTCACCCCGGCGGCGACGAGCTTGTCGATGACCGGGCCCATGGCGGCGATGTGTGCGGCGATCTTCGGCGCGTTCGCTCCCGGGAGCTTGGGGACCCGGGCGAGGGCTTCGGGGTCGGCGGCGCGTATCGCGTCCATGGTGACGAAGTGCCGGGCGATCTCCCGCGAGAGCGTGCGGCCGGTCCGTACGATGCCCAGCGCGCAGAACACGCGGTTCAGCGGCTTGCGTCCGGCGCGGGCGATGTGTTCCAGCAACGCGTCCGCGCGCTTCTCGCTGCGGGTCGCCTCGGCCAGCTGCTCGCGCGTCAGGGTGAAGAGGTCGGCTACGTCCGCGACCGCACCGGACTCGACGAGCGCTTCGATGAAGGTGGTGCCGAGGCCGTCGATATCGAGCCGGTCGCGCCCGACGGCGTAGCGCAGGGCCGCCGGCAGGCCGCAGCCGCCGCCCGCGCCGTCGGCGCACTCCCATCGCTCGCCGGACGTGTCGATGGCGCCACCGCACTTCGGGCACGCCTCGGGGAGGGCGATCGCGGCCTCCTCGCCGGTGCGCAGGGCCACGACCGGCGCCTCGACCCGGGGGATGATGTCGCCCGCCTTCCACACCGTGACGGTGTCACCGATCATCATGCCGCTGTCACGGATGAAGGCCGGGTTGTGCAGGGTGGCGTACCGGACGGTGCTGCCGTCGACGTCCACCGGCTCCAGGACGGCCCGTGGCGCGATGATCCCCGTGCGGCCGACGTTCCACTCGACCGCGAGGAGCTTCGTCCGCGCCTCGACGGCGGGCAGCTTGTAGGCGATCGCCCAGTGGGGGTGGCGCGTGGCGAACCCGGCGGCCTCCTGCTCGGCGAAGCTGTCGGCCTTCACCACGACGCCGTCGATGCCGAAGGGCAGTCCGGCGCGCAGGCCGGCGATCTCCTCGACCCGCGCCTGGACCTCCTCCAGCGTCCGGCAGACGCGCAGCCCGACGTCGGTCACGGCGGTCGTCCGCACCCCCAGGGCGCGGACCCGCTCCATGACGTCCTCGTGCGTCTCTCCGCCCGCGAACTCCGCACCGTCCCAGGAGACCGCTCCGTAGGCGAAGAAGGTCGTCTCGATGACATAGGGGCGGTCCTTGGCGCGGAGCGTGCCGGCCGTCCCGTTGCGCGCGTTGGAGAACACCTTCGCGCCGTGCGCGGCGCGGATCTCGTTGGCCCGCTCGAACTGTGCGCGGGTCAGCAGCACTTCACCCCGTATCTCCACGGTCTCGGCTGTCGGCAGGACCTCGGGCAGGCCGATGATGCTCCCGATGGCGTGCGACAGGTCCTCCCCGTGGGTGCCGTCCCCACGGCCGACGAGCCGGACCAGGCGACCGTCGCGGTAGCGCGCCGCGATGGCCGCGCCGTCCAGCTTCGGCTCCACCGCGTACCCGCCCTGGACCGGACCGTCGATGCGCCGCGCCAGGGAGGCGCCCCACTTCACGAGCCCCTCCGCGTCGAAGACGTTGTCGAGGGAGAGCATGGGCACGGTGTGGGCGACGTCGCCCACCGGGGCCACGCCGCCGCCGACCTTCCCGGTGGGGGTGTCGGCGCGCCGGTGCCGGGGGTTCTCGGCTTCGTACGCCGCGATCCGGCGCGCTATCACGTCGTACGCGGCGTCGGCGAGGATGGCCTCGCCGTCGCCGTAGTACGCCCGGGACGCGGCGAGTGCCGTGGACACGGCCTCGTCGTAGGCGGCGCGGTCGGGCAGGGAGGCGGCGGGTGCGGCAGTCGTCATACGAGGATCTTTGCGCAGGGGTCTGACAACGAGTGACCGGCGGCCGGGGACCGGGGCGTCGAGAGCGCCTCGCGGTGCGGGCCGCGGGACGCGCCGGACCGCATGCGCGGGGACGTGGCCGCGGGACGCGCACCCTCGGCACGTGGTGGAATGCCGCGTGGCACCAGGCGGTCGCCTGGTCGAACCGGCGCTCCTTGTGCGCAGTCCCGAAAGGAAGACCGTGGCAGAGCCTTTCTCGGTCCCCGTCGTCGTTCGCGGATACGAGACCGACACCCAGGGCCATCTGAATCAGGCCGTCTACCTCCAGTACGCGGAGCATGCCCGCTGGTCGCTCCTGCAGGCGGGCGGCATCCGGCAGACGGATCTGCTGGAGCAGGGCGTGGGACCGGTGGCCCTCGAAGTGACGGTGCGCTACCGAAGGGAGTTGCGGGCCGGCGACGAGGTCGACGTGACGTGCGCCTTCCTCTGGGGCGAGGGCAAGACGTTCCGCATCGAGCAGACGGTCCGCAAGACCGACGGCACCGTGGCCGCGGAGGTGACGGGGGTCGGCGGTCTGCTGGATCTGAAGGCACGCAGGCTGGTGACCGACCCGCGCGCGTACTTCCGCAGGCTGGCCGACTCCCCCGACGTGTTCGGCCTCTGACCGAGGCCCGCCACCGCGGGTCCCGGAAGGAGCACGATGCGCCTCGCCCTGGTCGGGGACCTCCGAACCTTCGGCACGGCCCCGGACGCCTGCCGTCGCGAATGCCGGGTACCCGTCTCCCGTACGGGCAGTGACGCGGTCAGCGTCCTCGGCCGCTCTTGGGGAGTGAAGAACGTGACAGTCAAGGCGATGGGTTGGGCGCACTCGTTCCCCGTGTCCGGAGGTGTGCGCGCCGGACGGCAGTGGACGCGGGGGCACTTGGCCTCCCTGCCGTGGACGGCCCGGGAACCCGAGACGGTGGACGCCATCATCCTGACCGTCTCCGAACTGCTCACCAACGCCCACATCCACGCGCACAGCGACGCGCAGCTCGTGCTCACCTGGGACGGCGACTGCCTCCACATCAGCGTCCACGACGACGACCCGACGCTGCCCCGGCCCCGCGACGCCGACGACAGCGCGGTCTCGGGCCGGGGCGTGAGCATCGTCCAGGCCCTCGCCGACGACTGGGCCATGCGATGCCAGCGGCACGGCAAGACGGTGACGGCCTGCTTCCGGCCGGCCACCGGATCGGCGGAGTGACCCGGTGGGCCGGGTCATCCCCCGGCCCGACGCGGGTCGTGCCCTCCCCGTCGCCCCGCCGGTCGCCGGCCCGCCGACTCCGCCGCACCGGTGGCCCACCGCCCCGGATCCACACCTGTGGCCGCCCCTTGTGGCCGTCGCGCATCGACCTGTCCAGGTCCGTGCCGGAGCCTTGACAGGCTTACCGCTCACTTCTTGAATCACACCATGAACCAACCGGCGGCGCGCCTGCCACGGCTCGGGCGCGCGGAGCCTTCGGGCCCGTGCCTGAGGCCGGGAAGCCGCTGGGCGGAACGTCCTTTCGCCGTAAGGGGTGCCGTCCAGTGCTCCGGCGTGGGGCGGCGCGGCGTGCGGTCACACGCCGCGCC